>SFIS01000019.1 GCA_004555245.1 Bacteroidales bacterium | reverse complement strand
AGACGCACCAATAATTGGGTCGCCCTGGACATCTTTTACTATGCCCGTGAAAAGTTGTTTCTGAGCCATTGCGGACATTGCCATAAACAACATCAGCAAAAACAATAGATACTTTTGTCTTTTCATACGTTTGGTTTTTAGTGAAATTAGGTAATAATCTGGCTGCAAAGATAATATATTTTTGCACACAAAGATTTGATTACAATTCAAAAAGTGGATTGTTCTAAGACCAACAAACATTTACAAACATGATTATCAACTGTTTATATTATTCACGAAGAGAAAAAAGAGTGGATAAAATATAGAGTTGTAAAAAGTACATCAATATTGCTGAAAGGGCAAAAGGCATAGGCTCAAAGCCCACTATACCACATCCGGCGGAGGCACCCGGAAGTGAAGCTTGGGATGTTGCAAGGCATAGACAGAATGTAGATTCGTTCAAGACAACAGGCAGGAAATACTGTTGCGGAAGACATTCCCATGCCGCTTTTCCCGTTATTACAGTATCATATACGCACCCCGGCTGACACTTTCCCGCACACTGGCGAAGGCATGAAAAACTTGTTTCGGGGACAAGAAAACAGGGTTCGGAGTGGCAGACACAGCCTTTCGCACCGCCGTTTCGGGTGTCTTCATGTGCAAGAAAGTCAAAGTGAGGCTGCAAGATTGACTATTTTGCAAGCCAAGGTTGACTATTTTGCAAGCCAAGATTGACTATCTTGCGGGTCAAGATTGACTGTTTTGCAAGCATTTCGCACGGTATTTGACGGACGGAAGATACGGCTGAAAATGTAAAATCCGCATACTACACTGAATGTCAGCGACATACACAAGAAGCAGAAAAACGGCGGACAATCTCCAAGAAATCGGTCTCGGGAAGGCGCAACGCATCTCACGGCGGTATTTCCGTGTCAAGACAGTATCATATCCACACTTTTCCGGGTGGCGGATTGTACTATCTTGACATGGTTTCAGGAGGCGGACGGCAGAGGATAGAAAAGAAAAACGACGGACGGGAGACGGACACGGGCGGGTGTCTGTCTCCCGTCTGACGTTACGGGGAGGGATGGTGCGGAGGCGGTTCAATGCCGCGCACGGCGTGACGGAGCGAGCCGAGAAGCTCCTGCGATTCCTGCACGATGTTGAGGAAGACGGTCATCGACTCGATGTTCACATGGTTGTGCTGTATGTCGTCGATAATCTGCTTGCGATAGCGTGAGAGCGAGGCCTGTAGCGAGGTGGCGTCGCTGCGTATCTGGTCGCCCTGCAGCATGAAGCCCTGCGCCGCGCGTTCGGTTGGATCGGCGGCGATGAAGCGCTGTGTGCGCTCGTAGAGGCGTACAACCTCGTTGCGCAGGCTTATGAACGAGCTGACGTATTCTCCGCTGACGGGCAGGAAATTGTTGCCGATATGCTCGCGGCACGGCTCGTTGATGCGTTTCAGACAGTAGATCATCTGCCCGATGGCGTTGTTGGCAAGGAAATACCATGTGTTGCGCTCTACGGCGAGGATGGCGTCAACACGCCGCATGGCGATGATTTCGCGGCGGCGCTGGCGCTTCAGCTGCTTGCGCTGGTCTTCTATCTCGGTGGCGAGGCGGCGCAGCGGACGGTATTCTTCATAGAAGAAGGCGTCGGTCATCCTGACGTAGGCATCCATGACAAACTGCAGGTGCTGGCGGTCGCACTCGCGGATGTGCTCGCCGAGGAGAGCCCACCGCTCTGCCGGGTCGTGCGAGCGGATGAGGTCGCGGAAGATGAGGTCCTGCTTCGGGGTCTCTTTCTTCTGCGTCGCATAGGAGACATTGCTGCGTATGATGAGCGTGACGGCGATGATGACGGCGATGACCATGGCGACGTAGCTTCCGAAGAACATGATGTTAGTGACGAGGAAGCAGACGATGAAAGCCACTCCGGCCGTGATGAACCATCCGCCGATGACGGAGATGACGCCCGTGATGCGGAACACGGCACTCTCGCGTGTCCATGCCCTGTCGGCGAGCGACGAGCCCATAGCCACCATGAAGGTGACGTAGGTGGTTGAGAGAGGGAGCTTGAATGATGTGCCGACGGCGACAAGAAGTCCGGCGAGGACAAGGTTGACGGCGGCGCGGATATGGTCGAAGGCGGCGCCGGCAGGCAGCACGGCGGCATCAGAGTTGAAGCGCGAATCTGTCCACTGGCGTACGGACTGCGGGATGAGCGACGTGATGCGTGACGACATACGGTTGGTGGAGCGTACGAGGACGCGTGCGACAGCTGACGAGCCGAACATCTCGTCGCCCTCGTCCTGACGGCTGAGATCGACACTGGTCTTCACGACGTTCTGGGCCTTCTTCGAGAATACGAGCGCAAGCACCATGACAACGCCGGCGAAGAGGAGATAGGCGGGCGGCGTCTGCGCGCTGCCCATCAGGCTATCCATCATGAAGGCGTTGGCGTCGCCGTTGCCGTTGGCGATATAGTCGTTGTAGGATTCGAGACCCGTGAGCGGCACGCCGATGAAGTTGACGAGGTCGTTGCCGGCAAACGCCATGGCGAGGGCGAATGTTCCGAGCAGCACCACGCCTTTCAGCACCGGCAGCTTGAACGAACTGAGGATTGTCATTATGACAGAGAAGAATGCCACGCCTCCGACGAGGATGACGGCGGCGTTGTCGTTGACGGCGGCCTTCAGCTCAGGTGTCATCAGCGACGAGCTCTTCAGACCGTTGATGAGGAGGAACCAGATGATGCTGGTGACGGCGATGCCCGAGAAGACGCCTATCTTCACCGACGACGACAGCCTGCCGCCCATCTCGCCCGAGGCGTCGGTGGTGACGCCGTTGACGCGGTAGGTGAAGGTGAAGACGAGGCGCGCCACCCACTGCACTATTGTTCCGAAGAAGAAGGCGACGGCGACGCTGAGGAAGATGGCGAGGATGACACTCAGCGCCTTCTCCGTGTTGAGCATGTCGCCCAGCGTGAGGAGCGTGCCGTCAGCACCGGTAGCGCCGTGTGCGATGTGCAGCAGGGCGATGGCGAAGGCGCCGCCGAGGAGCTCGAAGACCATGCTGACTGTAGTGGAGGTCGGCATGCCGAGCGTGTTGAAGATGTCGAGAAGGATGACATCTGTCACCATCACGGCGAGGAAGACGCACATCACGTCGTTGAAAGAGAAATACTCCGGCATCATGATGCCGTGGCGCGCCACATCCATCATGCCGTTGCTGAGAGCGGCGCCGGCAAAGACGCCGACGGCTGCCACGAGGACTATGGTGCGGAAACGTGCCACCTTTGCGCCGATGGCGGAATTGAGGAAGTTGACTGCATCGTTGCTCACGCCCACGACAAGGTCGAAGAGGGCGAGGACGATAAGGAACACTACGATGCCTAAATAGATGATGTCCACGATAATTTGGGTTTTTACGGGCTGGCAGGTTGTCAGCTCTTGGAAAGTAACAACATGAAATATAGTATAATAATCATTACGCAGAGCAGCGCGACGCGCAGGATGTCATAACAGCGCTGCAGCTTCTTCGCTTTCTTGTATTCCATAACAATCATAGGTGTTGGTTTTTAAGATGAAGAACGGGAAGTCGTTTTCACGCTGCAAAATTATCCACGGTGTTTTGCTATGATGTTACATGAATATTACAATTTTGTTACAAATGCCGCCTCCTTACATTTCACGTGCCGGGCGGGGAGCGGGCAGGCTGGTTAAATTATTATAAATATAGGATGGTATGGATTGGCGTGTGAGACAAATATGTTAAATTTGCAGATTGGTACGGCACACACAAACCGTCAGACAAACACCAACATACTATGACGAAACGAATAATCTGTATGGCATGTCTCCTGTTGACAATGCTTGGCGCCGTTGGCGCAGCGAAGACAAACCAGGGGTTCAGGATAAACCTCTGGGAGAAAGGCGCACCTCACAAGAACGGCAACCCACAAGACACGGCATGGGTGCAGGTGTTCCTGCCCGACGCACGCCGCTCGTGCGGCAAAGCCATCGTGATCTGTCCGGGCGGCGGATACTCGCATCTCGCCATGAACCATGAGGGCTTGGACTGGGCTCCGTTCTTCAACAACATGGGCATCGCCGCCGTCGTGCTGCACTACCGTATGCCGAACGGCAACCATAAAGTGCCGGTAGAGGATGCGGAGGCTGCAATACAGCTTGTGCGCGCCAACGCAAAGTCGTGGAACATCAACCCCGACGCCGTGGGCATCATGGGCTCGTCGGCAGGCGGACACCTCGCTTCCACCATAGCCACACACTCTACGGGCGCAAGTCTGCCCGACTTCCAGGTGCTCTTCTACCCCGTCATCACGATGGACCCCGGCTTCTCGCACAAAGGTTCGCACGACAACTTCCTCGGCAAGAACGCAAGGAAGAAAGACGAGCAGCTCTTCTCCAACGACATGCAGGTGACGCGGAAGACGCCGAGGGCGTGGGTGGCACTCTCTGACGACGACACGGTGGTGCCGGCAGCCAACGGCTTCAACTACTATTTTGAATGCTACAGGCATGACGTGCCCGCCTCGCTGCACGTCTATCCCACCGGCGGACACGGATGGGGCATCAGACCGTCGTTCCAGTTCCACGCTGAGATGCTGCAGGAACTGAAGGCATGGCTCATGAGTTTTTAAATTATTATAGGTGACAAATTTAAAAGTATGAAAATAGCACTTATAGGATACGGCAAGATGGGCCACATGATAGAGCAGATAGCTCGCAGCCGCGGCCACGAAATAGTAAGCATCATCGACATCGACAACCAGGAGGATTTCAACTCGCCCGAGTTCGCCTCTGCCGATGTGGCAATAGAGTTCACAGCACCACACGTAGCATACGGCAACTATCTGCGCGCATGGCAGGCAGGCGTGAAAGTGGTGTCAGGATCGACAGGATGGCTCAGCGAACACGGCGACGACGTGCGCAGAGCATGCCGCGAAGAAGGGAAGACACTCTTCTGGGCGTCGAACTTCTCAATAGGCGTCGCCATCTTCTCGGCCGTCAACAGGTATCTCGCCGGCATCATGAACTCTTTCGCACAATATGACGTGGAAGAGACGGAGACACACCACATACACAAGCTCGACCACCCGTCGGGAACCGGCATCACACTCGCCGAACAGATCGTCGAACGCCTCGACAGAAAGACGGGATGGCAGACCGGCACGGTGAAGAACCCTGACGGCTCCGTGACACCGGCTGAAGGCAACGACCCCGCAAAACTCACCATCAACAGCATACGCGAAGGGGAAGTGCCGGGAATACATACCATAAAATACGACAGCGAGGCTGACTGCATAACCATCACGCACGACGCACACGGCAGACAGGGTTTCGCGCTCGGAGCGGTGCTCGCAGCAGAATACACACACACACACTCCGGACTGCTGACAATCGACGACATGTTCAGATTCTGACACGCCACAGCAGCGACTGAAAACTTTCTGGCACGAGGATGTAGTTTTCAGCCGGCAAAGGATGTCTAAGAAAGAGAAACAAGACACTTTCAAAGATGATAAAGAAAAAAGAAAACAAGACAATGCAGTGGGCGAAGTTCGTCATCGTCGCCCTGCTCTACCTCCTCTTCCTCTACTGGGTAGAATCATGGATGGGCCTCATAGTGCTGCCGTTCATCTACGACGCATACATCTCGAAGAAGATAAACTGGCAATGGTGGAAAGACGCCGAAGGCCCCACACGCTTCATCATGTCGTGGGTCGATGCACTCGTCTTCGCGCTCGTCGCCGTCTATTTCATCAACCTCTTCTTCTTCCAGAACTACGTCATACCGTCAAGCTCGTTAGAGAAATCACTGCTCACGGGAGACTACCTCTGCGTATCGAAAGTGAGCTACGGACCGCGCATTCCGCAGACTCCACTCACCATGCCACTCACACAGCACACTCTGCCCATCTTCGGATGCAAGTCGTACATAGAATGGCCGCAATGGGACTATAGACGCGTGAAAGGGCTGGGAAAGATTGAGCAGAACGACATCGTCGTCTTCAACTATCCCGCTGGAGACACTCTCGTTTCTGACGAGAGATGGCAGGCGGCAGACTTCTACCAGATGGCATACTCTTTCGGACAGCAGCTCGTGCAGGTCGATACACACATCGACAGCCTCAACACGATGCAGCAGAGACAGTTGCTCGAAACATTCTACAATGCCGGAAAGGACTATATCAAAAACAACCCCAACGAATACGGGGACATCATAACACGACCCGTTGACCGACGCGAGAACTATGTGAAACGTTGCGTGGGACTGCCCGGACAGAAGCTCGAGATAAAGAACCGCATCATATACACCGACGGCAAACCGCTGAAAGAACCGCAGAACGTGCAATATACCTACTACGTGAAACTAAAGGCGCAGATGCCGGAAGAACTGATGAAAGATCTGTCCATTTCCGTAGAAGACATCACACAGCTCAACCAGCTGGGATGTATGCCACTGACGAAACACGCAGCAGCTGTGCTGAAGTCGCGCAAGGACATCGTGCAGGACATACGCCTGAACGAAGACGCACCGACAGGAGACCTCTACCCCCTCAACGCACGCACTCACTGGACACGCGACAACTACGGACCCGTTTGGATTCCGGCTAAAGGAAAGTCCGTGAAACTCGACATCAGCAACATCGCCATCTACGAACGCCCCATACGAACATACGAGGGCAACGACCTTAAGGTGACTGCCGACGGGAAGATCATCATCAACGGGAAACAGCAGGACAGCTACACGTTCAAGATGGACTACTACTGGATGATGGGCGACAACCGCCACAACTCCGCCGATTCAAGATACTGGGGCTTTGTGCCGGAAGACCATATCGTAGGCAAACCGCTCTTCATCTGGTGGTCGTCAGACCCCGACCGCGGAGGATTCTCAGGCATCAGATGGCACCGCATATTCTCATGGGTGGACAACATAAAATGACAGACGGACATTGTTGGTGAACAATTTGCCAACTCGTCAACCTGTCAACCTGCCAACTCGTCAACCTGCCAACTGAAAAATGCTTCTCTCCACAACATACTTCGGCCCCATACAGTGGTACACAAAGCTGTGCCGGTGTATGGGGCAGACTGTATATATCGAAGCATGTGAGACCTTCCAGAAACAAAGCTACCGCAACCGCTGCGTCATCGCCTCGCCGGCGGGCACACAGACCCTCACCATACCCGTCACACACCACGGCGGCGGCAGACTGACACGCGACACCGTCATCTCCGACCACGGCAACTGGCGGCACCTACACTGGCAGGCTCTCGCCACCGCCTACGGCGAATCGGCATTCTACGAATACTATATCGACGACCTGCACCCCTTCTTCTTCGACGACGGCAGGCAGGCTCCGTACAACATGAGGTATCTCCTCGACTACAACACCGCCGCCACCGAACTGCTCTGCCGCCTGCTCGACATCGACGTGAGCCTCGCCATGACAGAGAGCTTCGCCCCTCCGCACGACACGGACAGCGACCTGCGCTATGCCATACGCCCGAAACAGCCGCCCGCAGACGACAGCTTCACACCGGTGCCCTACTATCAGGTGTATGCTCAGAAGCACGGCTTCCTGCCCAACCTCTCCATCCTCGACCTCCTCTTCAACGAAGGGCCGCAGGCTGTCATAACGCTGATGAAGGCGGCGGGACGCTGACAAAAGACTTTCGGCAGCAAGCAAACGAGATGTTTGCCTGCTGCCGAAAGTGCGTTTACGGGTCAGACGATGATGTGTTTCTTATGGTAGTTCTCGCGGAACTCAGTCGGCGTGAGACCCTTCTTCCGCTTGAAGATGCGGTTGAAATTGGAGATGTTGTTGAAGCCGCAGCGATAGCAGATCTCCACTACAGCCATCGTGCTGTCCGCAAGCATACGCGCCGCATGTCCGAGACGCACATCGATGATATATTCAGAGATGCTCTTTCCCGTGCGCAACTTGAAGAAGCGGCTGAAGGCGGTGGGTGTCATGTTGGCGAGGTCTGCAAGCTCCTGCAGGCGTATGTCGTCCTTGAAGTTGGCGTCGATATAGTCTTTCACCTTCTGCACGCGGCGGCTGTCTGTCGTCATCGTCGTGTGGGCGAAGGCAGAGGTGGAGAGCAGGCGGTAGTCGGACGTGAGCGACAGCTCGTACATCAGCTCGATGAATTTCATGACGCTGTAGAAGCCCGGCTCCATGTTCACCAGCTCGTTCAGCCGGTCGTAGTTGTGCATGATGGCCTTCATGCCGAACGCCACGCCGACATCGGCCTTGCTGATGAGGTCAGCGAGGGGTTTGAGATGCGTCTTCGAGAGGAAGGCGTCAGAGAAGAGGTCGCGCGAGAAATGTATCGTCACCTCGCGGATGTCGTTCGACTGGCATTCATACTGCTCCCACGTATGCTCCAGACCGCCGCCCATGAGGACGAGGTCGTAGCAGTCTATCACCTCGATGCTGTCGCCGATGATGCGGCGGTTGCCGCTGCAGTTCTCCACGAAATTCAGTTCCATCTCTCCGTGGCGGTGAAGCGGATAGGTGTGTTGTTTCTTGTGCCGCTCGACGAGATGGTAACAGTCTTTGTCCGTCAGGCGGGTAATTTCAGAAATCACTTCGTTCATGTTCTGTTCCTCCTTCTAATTTGTTTGTCCTGTTCTGCTTTTCATAGTCACTGTAGCCGTCCGGCAGCCGTTGGCGGCAACGGTCAGCGTGATGTCGCCCGGCTGGTCTGTCGTCTTCAGAATCACCTGTGCGCATCCGTTGAAGGTCTCTACGGAGAACTTCTTAGCCTGACGTTCTGCCGGCTGTTCCGCCGCCTGCATGGCAGGGTTGCCGTTCCCGACACCGAGGATGCTGGCATTGCCCTCTACTGAGAGTGTCAGCGGCACATTGGCGTCGGGCACCAACGTGCCCCGCCTGTCGTGCAGCGTGATATCCACCACCGCCACGTCAGCCCCGTCGGCGGCGAGCAGCGTGCGGTCGGCAGCGGCACGTATCTGCGCCGGAGCTCCGGCTGTTGCCACGACGGTCTGGCAGACACGCCTCCCCGCCTTGTATCCGACAGCCTTCAGCCTGCCCGGGCGATAGACGGCGGTCCATTCGAGGTGTCCGTAGCGCGGCATCGTCTGGCGTCCCAGCGACTTCCCGTTGCAGAAGAGCTCCACCTCGTCGCAGTTGCTGTACGCCCATACGCTGACCTCCTCGCCCTCATGTCCCGCAAGGTTCCAGTGGGGCAGGATATGCAACACGGTGTCGTCTGTCCACCACGCACGCAGATACTCTGCCTCGTCCTTTGCGAAACCGCAGTAGTCGAGAATGCCGAACTGCGACCCTGTGGCAGGGAACTTCATCGGGTTGGGCTCGCCCCGATAGTCGAAGCCGGTCCAGAAGAAGCATCCTGCCGCCCACGGACGCTCGGCATAGAAGCGCCATCCGCGCTCTATCTGGTTGAAGGTGCTGTCGCGCTGGTCCATCACACGGTTGAGTGCGGGCATCCACCGCCCTTCTGCATCGGGGAAATATACGCCTCGTGTGCCGCAGCCCGTCGTCTCCTCCGAACCGTAGCAGCGTCTGTCAGGATAGTTGCGGCGGTGTTCGTCAATGGGGTTCTGCATGATATAGTTGTATCCCGCCACATCGACAGGCACCTCAACGGTGGGTCCGCCGCTCGTGGCGAAGGTCATGGGGCGCGACGGGTCGTAGAGATGGCAGTAGTCGCGCATCGTGGCGGCTATGCGCTCGCCCTTCTTGTCCCATTCTATGCCCCACTCCTCGTTGCCCGCGCTCCACAGGATGACGGAGGGATGGTTGCGGTCGCGCTCTATCATACGGCGCAGCGCAGAGGTCTCGTTGGCGTTGATGCCGGCGAGGCGCGTCTCGTCGATGACGAGCATTCCGAGCGAATCGCACACGTCGAGCATCGCGGGCGACATCGGGTTGTGCGACGAGCGGTAGGCATTGCAGCCCAGTTGCTTCAGCCGGCGGATGCGGTACACCTGCAGCGCGTCGGGTATCGCCGCCCCTACTCCGGCATGGTCCTGGTGCATGTTCACGCCCTTTATCTTCAATGGCTTCCCGTTCAGCAGCAGTCCGCGGTCTTTGTCGAACACCACGTCGCGTATGCCGAATCTCTCCCGCTTCTCATCGACAGTCTTGCCGCCGACAATGACTTCTGCCACGAGCGTATAGAGATAAGGTGTGTCGGGGCTCCACAGCTGGGGATTGTCGATGGGGATGATATATTGGAATGCTGAACGGCGTGTCTGCATAGGCAAGAATCTGAGACGGCGCGTGGGGTTGCCCTCGTCCGTCGTCGCGGCTATCTGCCTGCCCTCAGCGTCAAGGACAGAGTATCGCACACTGCCCCTCACGGTATCATGAGATGCGTTGAAGAGGTCGGTCCTCACATTCAGCAGAGCCCGTGAATAGCCTTTGCGGAATGTCGTGGATATTGATATGCCGTCCTGTGCGATATGCAGGGGCGAGGTCGTTGTCAGCCAGACGTGGCGGTAGATGCCGCCGCCCTCGTAGAACCACCCTTCTTCAAGCGACGCGTCGGCACGGACACAGACTACGTTCTCGCCGCCGAAGTTGGCATAGTCAGTGATGTCGTAGGTCTGTGAGAGATAGCCGCTCGGCTCGCCGCCGCAATAGAAGCCGTTCACCCACACCCGGCTGTCGCGGAAGATGCCGTCGAAGGTGATGGCGACATGCTTGCCGCGGTCGAGGCTGTCGAGACGGAAGGTGCGTCTGTACCAGCCCACCGATGTCTCCGGATATTTCCATCCCACCGTCTTGTAGCCGTGCGAATGGCTCGCCTCGGCAGAGAAAGGCAGGCGGACAACAAAATCGTGGGGCACATCGACAGACTCCCAGGCGCTGTCGTCGAACTTCATGCTGTACGGACCGGTGTTGTGAATCGAGTTCGCCTTCGTCAGATAGTTGAAGTATTCTGTGCCGCAGCCGAAGTCCTTGGCAGGGTCGGCGGCATTGCCGAAAGCGAATTTCCAGCCGCGGTCGAGGCTCACTGTCCTGCGTTGCGCACACACTGGGGCAACGGCAAGGAGAAAGACAAGGATGTAGAGATTTCTCAGCATCAGATAAAAGTCAGTTTACGGTTAAACGTTTTAGTCAGGTCAGAAGTGATATGTTCGTATCGCCACCTTATTATATATATATGCCATAAAGCAACATACAGGCGGCTGCATGGTCAGGATTATCAGGCGGACGGTTTTTGTCCCGTCTGCTGCAAAGTTACAACAGATTGTCGAAACTTGCAAGAAAAACGGCAAAAAAGTACAAGGGAAACAGCGTAATTTGTAGTATTTTGCCATAAAACCACGAAAAACAGGCTAAAAAAGTACATATTCTGCGCCGGCATAATACTTTTCTGACTATGCCGCAGAGGTCAGGCAAAACACAAAGACATGGCAAGAAACAAAACATAAAACATGCATAATATTACAATTTGTATATAAAATCGAAATTTTTCGTACAAAATGTTGCAAGAATGGAAATAAATGTGTAACTTTGCAAGCGTTTTCAGAAAACAACCAACGAAGCCCGTTTATCTCACAGGCAAAATCAACACACAATACAACCAATAAAAAGGATTCAAAACAATGAATGCAGCAAAAGTACTTGACGACCTGAAGCGTCGTTTCCCGAACGAGCCCGAGTATCATCAGGCAGTAGAAGAAGTTCTTGGAACAATCGAAGAAGAGTACAACAAACACCCTGAATTTGAGAAGGTGAACCTCATAGAGCGCCTCTGCATCCCCGACCGCGTGTATCAGTTCCGCGTCACATGGGTTGACGACAAGGGGCAGGTTCAGACAAACATGGGCTACCGTGTACAGCACAACAACGTCATCGGTCCGTACAAGGGCGGCATTCGTTTCCACAGTTCTGTGAATCTCGGCATCCTGAAGTTCCTCGCTTTTGAGCAGACATTCAAGAACTCGCTTACAACTCTCCCTATGGGCGGCGGCAAAGGCGGTTCCGACTTCTCTCCGCGCGGCAAGTCAAACGCCGAGGTTATGCGTTTCTGCCAGGCTTTCATGCTCGAGCTGACACGCCACATAGGTCCTGACACCGACGTTCCGGCAGGCGACATCGGCGTTGGCGGACGCGAGGTAGGCTACATGTTCGGAATGTACAAGAAGCTGACACGCGAGTTCTCTGGCGTGCTGACAGGCAAGGGTCTGGAGTTCGGCGGCTCGCTCATCCGTCCGGAGGCAACGGGCTACGGCAACGTGTATTTCCTCATGGAGATGCTGAAGACGAAAGGCACCGACCTCAAAGGCAAGACAGTGCTCATCTCCGGATCGGGCAACGTGGCACAATATACGGCAGAGAAAGTGCTGCAGCTCGGCGGAAAAGTGCTTACGATGTCTGATTCTGACGGATATGTTTACGACCCGGCAGGCATCGACCGCGAGAAGCTCGACTGGATCATGCAGCTCAAGAACGAGTATCGCGGACGTATCAAAGAATACGCTGACGAGTTCCCCGGCGTGAAATATGTTCCGGGCGAGAAGCCTTGGGGCGAGAAGGCAGACATCGCGCTCCCTTCTGCAACACAGAACGAAATCAACGAGGAGCAGGCCAAGACCCTCGTAGCCAACGGTGTCATCGCCGTATCTGAGGGTGCCAACATGCCTTCTACACCGGGCGCAATCAAAGTCTTCCAGCAGGCGAAGATTCTCTACGCTCCGGGCAAGGCTGCCAACGCCGGCGGCGTGTCTGTCTCCGGTCTGGAGATGTCGCAGAACTCCGAGCGTCTCTCCTGGACGAAAGAAGAGGTTGACGCACGTCTGCACGCCATCATGGAGAACATCCACGAGAACTGCGTGAAGTACGGCACAGAGCCTGACGGCTATGTCAACTACGTGAAGGGTGCCAACGTTGCCGGCTTCATGAAGGTGGCGAAGGCTATGATGGCACAGGGCATCGTATGATGACGCCGCCACGGCAGACGACACAGACACAACAACGCATTGTTTCGTGACATGAGATAAGCGGGAGATGGGGACACCGCTCTGCACAATACGCCAGGCGCCGCCTTCCGCAACACGCATGTTCATTCAGATTTATATTAGTGATTCGCAGGCCCGGATTCGTCCGGGTCTGCTTTTTTCGTTTCGCCGCAAACGGCCGGCAGACGCCTGAGACCACGAACCGGGGGCAAACAGAAAACCGTGCGGGACACAGACGCCATTTTCCGGCATCCGTGTCCCGCACGGTTCGGTATGCTGTATAATGTATGGGGTTGCTCAGACGAGCATGACGGTGACGCTGCGGGCCGCCTGCGCTCCATAGACGAGGGCCTGTTCGATGTCGGCAGTCTTTGACGGGCCGGAGATGAACGAGCCGAAGCCGTATGCCGTGAATGCAATCCTCTCGTATGCCTCGTGCATGTTGCTGACGATGTTCTGGCGCGGGAGTATGATGACGAGGTGCTCTGAGATGAAGCATACGGCGCGCTCTTTCATCGTCTGCGGAATCCACACGCAGCCGTTCTCCGCCACTCCGATTTCTCCTCTCACCACTCCGACATCCGTCCGCTCCAGTTCCTGCGCCTCGGCTACGGTGTCGGGATTCAGCTGCGCCTCTATGCCCGGCACATTGCTCGCTATTATCTTTGCCGAGGGATAGGCGCTGCGTATCGCGGCGTTGATGTCGTCGCCCGCCGCCAGTTCTACAAGGCGGGCGCCTGCCGTTGTCGTCGTGGTGCGGACGAACTCCGCCACGGGGTCGGCATAGACGGTCTTCCGGAACGAGAGGTCGGGCATGTCGTATGTCTCGCGCACATTCTTCCGCAGCCGTTTGAGTATCTTTTCTTTTGCTTCCATAGAAAATGCTGTTTTGTTGTTCTGCCGTATGCGGCTACTTGTCTTTCTTTTCCACCAGTCCCTTCTTCCACATTTCGTGGAACGACATCCTTGCGAACTCGGGCATGGCATGTCCCTTTGCCCAGGTGTTCGGCTTTATGTCCGTGAGGCAGGATGGGAGGCGGTTGGCGAGAGGCGCCATCTTCAGTGCGCCGGTGTAGAGCTTGGGGCGTTCGAAGACATACTGCATTCCGAGGGACATCATCTTCTTCATCCTGTCTGCATGGTGCATGTGGTCGAGGTCCTGACGCCAGCGGTAGATTTGCGACGAGAGGTCAACCTTCACCGGACACACGTTGTCGCACGAGCAGCAGAGCGAGCAGGCAGAGCAGTTGTGATAGTTCTTCTCCGCATTTTTCAGCATTCCGAGGTTTATGCCTATGGGTCCGGGTATGAAATATGTGTAGGAGTAGCCTCCCGAGCGGCGATAGACGGGGCATGTGTTCATACATGCGCCGCAGCGCATACATTTCAGTGTCTGCCAGTGTCCTTCGTTGGCGAGAATGTCGCTGCGTCCGTTATCTACGAGGATGATGTGCATCTCGCCTCCGGGTCGCGGCTTTCTGAAGTGCGAGGTATATACCGTTGTCGCCTGTCCCGTGCCGTGGCGTGCGAGGAGACGCTGGAAGACGGCGAGCGACCGGTAGTCGGGTATGAGTTTCTCTATGCCGACGGATACGATGTGCAGCTTCGGCACGGATGTTGACATGTCGGCGTTGCCTTCGTTCGTACACACGACGATGTCTCCGGTCTCCGCCACGGCGAAGTTTGCTCCGGTCATTCCGCAGCCCGCCGTCATGAAGTTGTCGCGCAGATGATAGCGTGCGCAGCGTGTGAGATAGGTGGGGTCGGCAGGCGGTGCGGCGTCGCGCTCGGCCTGGCTGATATGCGGTGCGGCGTCGGCGATGACGCCGGTCTTCTCGAAACACTCTTCCACCTCCTCTTTCGTGATGTGTATGGCGGGCATGACGATATGGCTGGGCGCGAGGTGCATGAGCTGCAGGATGCGCTCGCCGAGGTCTGTCTCCACGACGTCGATGCCCTCGTGTTCGAGATGTTCGTTGAGATGGCACTCCTCCGTGAGCATCGACTTGCTCTTCACCACCTTCTTCACCTCGTGGCGGTGCAGGATGTCGCTCACTATGGCGTTGTATTCGTCGGCGTCCGTCGCCCAGTGTACGTGTGCGCCGTTGGCTGTCGCAGCCTTCTCGAACTTCTCGAGATAGTCGGCGAGGTGTGTGACGGTGTGTTTCTTGATGTTGCTGGCAGCCTCGCGCAGCTCTTCCCATTCAGGTATGTTGTATGCGAGGCTGTCGCGCCGTTGTCTGACACTCCAGAATGTCTGGTCGTGCCGGCTGACGCGCTCGGCATTACGGTTGAATTTCGCTGCCCGTTTTGAATGTTTCGTGCTCATTGTTTGCCATTTAGGATTTCTACGACATGTATGAATCTTATATCTTCGCCGTTGTGTGCGACGAAGGTTCCGGGGTGTTTCTTCACTATGCCCTGCATGTGCATGAGGCACGACGAATCGGGCCCCGTGATATACTCTGCACCGGTGGCGATGTGGCGGCGCAGCTTGTCGCTGCCCATGCGCAGCGAGACGTCGGGCTCTTCGATGGCGAACATCCCTCCGAAGCCGCAGCATTCGTCAGGACGCTCCGGCTCGCAGACGGTGATGTCGGGGACGAGATTGAGGAGGTCGCGGATTTTGTTGAACCTGCCGACGTTGCGCTCGGAGGGTGACGCCAGTCCGAGTTCTCTCACTCCGTGGCAGCTGTTGTGTATGCTGACGGTGTGGGGGAAGCTGGCGCCGGGCAGCGATGAGGGTTTCACTACGTCGTGCAGAAACTCCACCACATCCATCGTGCGCATAGCCGCATGACATTCGTGCTTCACGATGTCGGGATGGAAGAAACGGACGTAGGCGGCGCAGCTTGCCGACGGAGCCACGACATAGTCGTATTGGGCGAAGAGACGGTCGTAGCTCTCTGCCAGACGCCCGGCTTTCTCCTGGAAACCGGCGTTGCCCATCGGCTGTCCGCAGCAGGTCTGACGCTCGGGATAATCGACATCCAGACCGAGGCGCGTCAGCAGACGGTAGGTCGCGACACCCACTTCGGGATAGAGGGCGTCAACATAACATGGTACGAATAGTCCTATTTTCATATATTCTTAAAGTTGACAAGTTGACGGGTTGACAAGTTGACGGGATGACGGGGTGGTTGTTACGGTTGTTTTGTGAGGCGCGGCGTACAGCCACTGCCTCCCGGCGGGCGGATAGCGGTGGTTACGGGGCGGTCAAGAAAGTATCAGCCGCCGCCCGTACGGATGCGGATATGATACTATCTTAACTCTGAAATTCCGGCGCAGAATCGTGCGCGCCTTCCCCCGGCAGGTTGCAGGGCGGTTTTTCGCCGTTTTCCTGCGTTCTGCACATATCACTGACATTCAGCGAGATACACAGCATCACATCTTTCAGCCTTGTCTTTATGAGGTCAAAAAACCGTAGAAAACGGGTGCAAGATAGTCTGTTTTGCCTCGTCATATAGTCTGTCTTGGCTCGTAAAACAGTCAGTCTTGCAGCCTCACTTTGACTATTTTGCACTGCAAGACACTCAAAACCACACCACGAGAGCCTGCCGACGGCACTCCCGACCGCCGTTTCCTGCCCTGTAAACATGATTTTCCAGCCTCTGCGGAGGTGCAAGAAAGTGTCAGCCGCAGTGGCTGTATGATACGTTTCGCAACTGTTCTACGGCTATGCGTACGTGTCGCGCAGCGTTTCCGCTCCGGTATCTTCTGCTGTCGGGTTGACGAGCCGGAACCTTCCAACGGGGAAGTGTCAGCCCGTCAACCGTATAGACTGCTATCTTGTCTGCAGATATGTGACATGCGTGCGCAGATACTCTTCTACGCCATGCTTGCCGTCGGCGCCGCCGATGCCGCTCTTCTTCACTCCGGCATGGAAGCCCTGGATGGCCTCGAAGTGGAAGCGGTTGATGTATGTCTCGCCGAACTCCAGCTCGCGCACGCAGCGTGTGGCGGTGTTGATGTCGTTGGTGAAGACTGACGACGCGAGGCCGTACTCACAGTCGTTAGCCCATGCCAGCACCTCGTCGATGTCTTCCCATTCGATGATGGGCAGCACGGGGCCGAAGGTCTCCTCATGCACTATGTCCATATCCTGACGGCAGTTGTCGAGCAGTGTTGCGGCATAGAAATACCCTTTCTCGCCTACGCGGTGTCCGCCGCACAGCACCTTTGCTCCCTGGCTGACGGCACGCGCCACTTTCTCCTCCACGCTCTCCAGCGCACGCTTCTCTACGAGCGGACCCATGTCGATGTCGTCGGCAGAGAATGGGTCGCCAACCTTCACCGCCTTGAACTTCTCGAGCAGCATCGCCGTCAGCTTCTCCTTCACGTCCTTGTGTATGTAGAGGCGCTCGGCGTTGTTGCATATCTGCCCGTTGTTGCCGATGCGGCTGTCGAGAATCGCCTGTGCGGCAAGCTCGAGGTCGGCGTCGGGGAAGACGATGACGGGAGCCTTGCCGCCGAGTTCGAGCGACACCTTCGTGATATTGGATGCCGCCGCCTTCATGATGCTCTCTCCGGCACCCACCGACCCGGTGACGGAGACGATGTCAATCTTCGGACTTGCGGCGAGCGCGTTGCCGATGACAGAGCCTTTGCCCGTCACGACGTTGAACAGGCCGGCAGGCAGACCCGTCTCATGCACTATCTCCGCGAAGGCGGTGCAGTTCTCCGGCGTCAGCTGTGCCGGCTTGATGACGATAGAACAGCCGGCGATGAGCGCAGCGCCAGCCTTGCGTGCTATGAGGAAGAAGGGGAAGTTCCAGGGCAGTATGCCCGCCACGACACCGATAGGTTTCTTCGAGAGGAAGATTGTCTCGCCCCGGTTGTCGCTCTGTATTATCTCGCCCTCGATGTGGCGTGCGAAAGTTGCCATATAGTCGAAATATGCTATCGTCGCGCCCACCTCTATCTCTGCCCACGAGCGCGTCTTGCCCTGCTCGCGCATGATAATCTCTACAAACTCCGTCTGTCGGCGGCGTATGCCCTCTGCCATCTTCTTCAGATACTCGCCACGCTCCACAGCCGGCACCTTTGCCCATTCGCGCTGTGCCGCCCTGGCTGCGTCGAGGGCTTCCTCAACATCTTCCAAGGTGCCTTCCGGCTGACGCGAGCACACTTCCTCGGTTGAGGGGTTTAGGACATCAATCCACTGTCCCGAACGGCTTTCCACAAACTTGCCGTTGATGTACATTTTCAGGTTTTTCATCTTAGTTTACGGTTAATTGTTAGTTTAGGTAATGTGTTGTTTTTCTCTGCAAAGATAATGAATATATTTTAAACAAAGGGCATGACGAACAAAAACTTTTCGTTTTCTTTGGTTATTGTCTATAAAATTTGTACTTTTGCCATTGATTTTTGCATCAACCATCGTATAAAGACTTATGAGAAACATCGAACTTAAGCAGCCTCAGCGCATCGTCTTCGGCACGGGCTGCATGTCGCAATTTTGCGACGACTACCTTAAATCCGGCCTCAACCGCCTCTTCCTTGTCACCGCCCCTCCCATCCTTCCGCTCCTCTCTCCCGTCATCTCCCGTCTTGAGGCAGAAGGTGTCTCTGTCACTGTCGAGACGGATATAAAAGGCGAGCCCACCGTCGCCGACTTCAAACGCATCCTCGCCAAGGCACGCGCGGCGGAGGCTGATTCCGTGGCGGGCATCGGCGGCGGCTCGGTGATGGACGTGGCGAAACTCGTGGCGACCTTCATCACCTCCACGCAGGAGATAGAGGACTGCTACGGCATCGGCTTCATCCGCCGGCGCGGCGTATGGTTCGCCTGCGCGCCCACTACGGCGGGCACCGGCTCTGAGGTGAGCCCCAACGCCATTCTCCTCGACGAGCGTGACAACGGGAAGAAGGGCATCGTGTCGAACTTCCTGCTTGCCGACGTGGCATATCTCGACCCGCAGCTCACTGCCACCGTCCCGCCTCGCATCACCGCTGAGACGGGCATGGACGCCCTCACACACTGCATCGAGGTCTATACGAACAAGTTCGCGCATCCATGTGTGGATATGTATGCGCTGAAAGGCATACAGCTCATCGCCGCCAACCTTGAGCGCGCCGTGAAAGACGGCGGCGACATGGAGGCACGCGAGGCGATGCTGCTCGGGGCGATGTACGGAGGCCTCGGCCTCGGACCGGTCAACACCGCTGCCGTACACGCTCTCGCCTACCCCGTCGGCGGTATGTTCCACAAGAGCCACGGGCTCTCAAACTCCGTACTCCTGCCAACCGTGATGCAGTTCAACATGCAGGGAAACGAACGACGCTATGCCGAGGTCGCCGTCGCCTGCGGATGCCAACCGGGCGCAACGGATGCCGAGACGGCAATGCGAGGCGTGGACTTCGTGAAGGAACTGTCCAGAAAATGCGGCATACCGCAGTCGCTCGAAGAGATTGGCATACCACAGACTGCCGTCCCGGAGATGGCAAAGGCAGCCATGCTGCAGCAGCGCCTGCTGAAAAACAACCCGCGCCCCGTCACCGAACAGGACTGTGCGGACATCTACAACTCTTTATTTTAGCCTAAGACATGAAACCTATACTCGCAATAACGATGGGCGACCCTGCCGGCATAGGACCGGAGATATGCGCCCGCGCGCTCTCTCACGAGCAGACCTACACCCAGTGCCGCCCCATCATCGTGGGCGACGCGAAGATTATGCAGCTCGCCGTTGACCTGCTGCATCTCCCGCTGCGTGTCAATGCCGTCACCGATGTCAAAGACGCCTGCTTCACAAACGGCACCGTAGATGTCTTCGACCTCGACATCATCGACCTCAGCACCTTCCGCTTCGGCGAGGTGCAGCGTCAGTGTGGCGACGCCGCCTTCAGATATGTGCGCTGCGCCATCGACCTCGCCATGGCGAAAAAGGTTGACGGCACATGCACCGCTCCGCTCAACAAGGAGGCGATACACCTTGCCGGACACAACTACGACGGGCATACGGAAATCTACGCCACCTTCACCGGCACGAAGAAATATGCCATGCTTCTTGCCGACGGACTTCTGCGCGTCATTCATGTCTCAACACACGTCTCGCTGCGCGAGGCCTGCGACCGCTGCAAGAAAGAGCGTATCATCGAGGTGTATGAACTCATCGACGACGCCTGCCGGCAGTTCGGCATAGAGAAGCCGCACATCGCCGTCGCCGGCCTCAACCCCCACTGCTCGGAGAACGGACTGTTCGGATGGGAGGAGGAGAAAGAGATCATCCCCGCCGTGGAAGAGCTGAAGGCGCGAGGATTCAACGCCGAGGGGCCCGTGCCGCCCGATTCGGTCTTCGCCAAGGCGAAATGCGGATGGTATGACGGCGTTGTGGCGCAATATCACGACCAGGGACACATCCCGCTCAAGGTGCTGGGATTCAACTGGGATGCCGCGTCGGGAAAGATGCTGCCGCAGCATGGCGTGAACATCACGCTCGGCCTGCCCATCATACGTGTCTCTGTCGATCACGGAACAGCATTCGACGTGGCAGGAAAAGGTGTGGCGGCAGAAGACGCTCTGCTCGCATCAATCGACTATGCCACACGCATGGCGTCGAACAGACAGCACTAATAACCTGAAACAGAAATATGATTATCGTTCTTGCCGACGACATCACAGGCGCCGCCGAGATAGCCGGCATAGCCCACCGCTACGGCCTGCGTGCCATGCTCTCTCTCCACGGCATAATCCCGCACTGCGACGCCGATGTCCTTGTCGTCGCCTCCGACACACGCTCATATACGGCGGAAGAGGCGGAGCAGACCACCGCCGGGCTGACACGCCGCATCTGCGCCGCCTTCCCCGGCATCGCCGCCACGCACATCCTCTTCCACAAGACAGACAGCGCGCTGCGCGGACATGTCGCCGAAGAGCTGCGCGCCATGACAGAGAACAGCCCGTACGCCTCTGCGCTCTACATGCCCGCCAACCCCTCGAAGCGCCGCACCATACGCGACGGCATCTACCGCATCGACGGCGTGCCCATCACAGCCACGCCCTTCAGCTCCGACCCCGAGTTTCCGGCTCTCACCGACAACGTCAGCGAGCGCTTCCCGGGCATCACGACAGCCGATGCCGTCACCACAGAAGATGTCGAAGCCATCGTCAGCCGGCACCTCTCCGACGCCACACGCCGCAGCACGGTGCTGCTGGCAGGAGCCGCCGACCTCTTCACCGCCCTCGTCGAGCAGACCTTCAGCCTGCCCCACGCCACGCCCGCACCCTTCGCCGGCCTCCCCCGCGAGGCTTCGATGATTGTCGTGCGCGGCTCTACGCTCAGCCGCTGTGCCGACCTCGGCATTCCCGTCAGCGATATGCCCTACGGTGTCTTCAACGCCACGTCGCCACTGCATGAGTGGACAACGCCGCTGGCAGACATCTACCGCAGGCAGATGCAACGCCGGGGCAGGCGCGGCATGGTGATTGCCATTGGCGAGAAAGAGCTGCGCAAGGGCAGGGAGGTCGCCGTCTATCTGAGGGAGACAATGGCGGAGGCGTGCCGGACGCTGCTCGACACAGCACTGCCGGACGAACTCGTAATAGAAGGCGGGGCGACAGCATTCGCCATCCTGCGACGCATGCCGTGGCACACGCTCTCAGTCACCGACGAGATAGCGCCGGGCGTGGTGAGGTGCAAACCTCTATACTCCGCGTCCGACAACAAGCAACCTGACATTCACATCACTCTAAAACCCGGAAGTTATGAATGGGGCAACATCTGGAAATAAACTGAAACGCATCGTCATCATCCTCACCCTCGTCGCCATCGCCGGCGCCGTGCTATGGGGCGTGCGCAGATGCAACAGCTATCAGGCACAGAAGCAGGCTGAAGAGATGCGGCGCGAACAAAGGGACAGCACCATACGCGCCGTCATCAACCGACACTCGCGCCTATACACAGCAGAGGCAAAGAGCCGGAAAACCATCACCTACACCTCTGACAACACCTTCAAGGTGAAGATTGCAGGCATCGAGAAAGACATCAAACTGCCGCTCGGAAGGACAGAAGCCACCATCCCAGTCATCGTGACATACAAGGCGTACATCGACCTCGAACGTGTCACCGCCTCAGACTTCCAAGTCTCGGGCGACACGGCAATCGCCATCACCCTACCCGACCCCGTCATCGTGGAGACCGCAGTAGCCATCGACCACGACAAGGAGAAGATGAAGAAGCAATGGCTCGCCAAGTCGCTCACCTACGAACAATACCAGAGCCTCGTACGCAAAGCGAAAGACGAGGCGTGGGAAGAACTGTCCATCGACGACCAGACAAACATCATTGAGACTGCGAAGGTCAGCGCGACAGACATCCTCATACCGCAACTGAGGCAACTCGGATTCAGAAACATACGCATCGACTACCGCGAAGACTTCGACATCATGGACATCATAAGAGAGAAACGGTAAACTATTACAAGACACACACAGCCCCGACAGACAAAAAAAACAGACATCCTGAACATGAAACTTCTCACTGATGCACCCGCATTCTGCCGCAACCTCGCCATTGTGCTGGCATTGCTTTTTGTCGCTGTCTGCCCGACAGCATACAAGGAATTGTCAGGCGACAGCGTCTCGCTGATGCGCATAGCCTCGTCAGTCATCTACGCCCTCCCGCTTTGCCTCTTCATCGCAAGCATAAGGCGCAGATGGCTTTTTTCTCTCGTCGTTTCGGTCTTTCTCCTCTTCTCGTGCGTCGAGATGCTGATGGTGGCGATGTACGACAACTACATCACCGCCGGCAACATTCTCTCTGTCGTCAACACCAACGCGGCGGAAGGCGGCGGCTTCATCGCAGGCAACATCTCCAGACTGCCATACATCATCCCCCTGCTCATCATCGGCATCACGCCCATTTTGCTTCACCGCAATGCTGTCCCCGTCAGGCAGAATGCCGTCTCCGGCGTGGTCTCGCTGCTGTTTGTAGCCGGATTCCTGACCTACCAGCTTGAGGTAAGATGGGGGGGTAATATCACGCCCCGCTTCTACATAGAGCAGAACGTACTGGGCAGACCGCCGTACAACATCTTCTTCCAGGCGGACAATGCCATAAGGCAGAAAATGGCAGAGAGAATGATAAAAGAAGCAGAGGGAATGTCGTTTGGGGCAAAACGGACGGCAGAGGAGAAGAGAAAGGAAATCTATGTGCTTTATATCGGCGAATCGGTGCGCTACGAGAACCTCACCGTCAGCGGCTACCACCGCGACACCACACCACTCCTCGCCTCGTTGGACAACCTCGTGCTCTACACCGACTACTACACGACGGCAAACCTTACGATGTATTCCGTGCCGCAGATTGTCACACGCGCCACCCCCGACAACTACAACCTCTCGTACAAGGAGAGGAGCATCGTGAAGCCGTTCAAGGAGTGCGGCTTCAAGGTCTTTGTCATCGGAAGCAACATCATGGCAACCACACCGCACCTGACAGCCGGATGTGACGGCATAATACGCCTTCCGGCCACGGAAGACGCAAGAATGGGCGGCATGGTAGATTCTCTTGCCTCGCATAACGACAAGCTGTTCGTCATACTCCATCCGCAGGGCAACCACGGCCCGTATGTCAACTTCGGGAAAGAGCAGGATATCTATCATCCTAACCCCGTGAGCGACAAGGTGTCGTGGGACAGCCACGAGGCAATGGTGAATGCGTACGACAACACGATGCGGCTGACGGACAAGGTGGTGTATGATGTCATAAAGGCGATAGACCGACCCGCTACTCTCGCCGCACTGATGTTCCTCTCTGACCACGGGGCAGACTACGACACGGGGGTATCTGACCACGGTGGCAACTGCAACCCGCGCAAGGCGGAATATCATGTGCCCTTCTTCGTATGGATGAACGATGTATGGTGCGGGAGCAACGGCAGAAAACTGTCTAACCTGAAAAGGCACAGGACATCGCCCGTGAATGCCGACAACGTGTTTTACTCTCTATGCGACATGGCGGACATCTCGCTCTCGGCGCAGTACAGCAAGCCGCAATGGTCCGTGTTCGGAGATTCGCTCGCATCACACCGGCGGCTGCTGCTCGTGCCTGACGGCAAGAACTATATCGTTGTGGAATGAGGGCAGAGGCAAGAAACCTGTAATGCGGACGGCTGCCAGCGAGAGGACTGCACACCTACTTGGTGTAAAATATTTTGTCGTTATGCATACTTTATCGACGGATTTCACATAAATTCCGCGCAAAAGAATTGCAGATGACGAGAGATTTACGTATTTTTGCAGCACACTACGGGACTTCTCCCTTGCATTATACATTATATCATTACTGCAAACAAAAACAACGTATCTATGAAAAAGATTCTTCTCTCGCTCACCGCCATCCTCTCTTCGGCAGTGATGACGGCACAGGACGTCAGCCAGTTCAAGCAGCTCGACGATTCTCTCTTCGCCTCCACCCCTGCCTATCAGAACGGCAACCGCTATCAGCGCGACGCCATGCTCTTCGTCGATATGCTCGCCGACACGCACCCGTATTATATAAAGAAAGAACGCCGCGACATTCTCTTCGCCCGTCAGGACGACCTTCTGAAGGCTTGCGCCGCCTGCGGCAGCGACACCGCCTTTGTCTCCCTGCTCCGCAACACACTGGGCGACCTGCGCGACAAACACACCGACATCATCGACATGCAGCAGCTGAAGGCAGTCCGGCAGGCGGCGGCAGAGAAGGCAGAGGCACAGGCTGACACACTCTCTGACGCCTTGATGGCATACAAGGGCGACCTCTTCCACTACGTCATCGTGCCAGAAGCTAAGGTCTGCTACCTGCAGTTCAACCGCTGCATGGACGCACGCACGATGCGCGACACGTCGCTGCCACGCTGGGACAAGCTGCTCGACGAGATGTTCTCGAAGATGAAGAACGACGGCATCACCACTCTCGTCGTCGATGCACAATACAACAACGGCGGCAGCAGCAGTCTCTGCGACGAACTCCTCGTGCGTCTGCGTCCCTACGCCGAACTCAGGAATTTCTCTACCGCACTGCGCTTCTCACGTCTCATGGCAGCCTACAACCCGCGCATCGCAGCAGCCAAGACGGCATGGGAGAGCCAGGGTCACATCGACGAACTCTACACCATACCCTCGGGCAAGACACCTCCGCAGTTCGTACAGCCAGAGCTGTTCGGCGGAAAAGTCATCTTCGTACAGGGCGCAAAGACATTCAGCAGTGCCGGAATGCTCATGACACTTGCCCGCGACAACAACATCGGCACCATCGTCGGCTCCACATCCACCTACACCCCGTCGCACTACGGCGAGGTGCTGCCCTTCCGTCTGCCCAACACCGGCGTTGTAGGCAGCGTCAGCTGCAAGTTCTTCGCCCGTCCCGACACCGCACACGTTGACGACAAGACACTTGAGCCCGACACCACCCTCGACCTCACAGACAAGGAGAAGGCATGGCAAGCCATCCTCGACATGATAAAAGCCGACTGACGCCGCCCCCGCCCCGCTATTCATCACCCGCGCCGCCGCCAGCCATCCTGTCCCGCCTCTGTCTGTTCCGCCCCGCCTGTATTCTTCGACCAGGTCGAAGAACACCGCTTGCCTCAGTCCTGTTCCGTTCGACTTGGTCGAACGGCTCCACCCATAAACACAATGCCGCCCCGACAAGGGCGGCATTGTTGCTTTCACAACCTGCCAACCCTCAGTCGGGACGGCTTTGGCCTGCTGTAAATGCTGATAACACGCTTAGAATCAAGCGGTAGCGCTTATCCCCCCCCCATAATATCAAACGGCTCATAGTGAGGCTGTAAAGGGTTTTTGCGGGCATGCTTATAGTGTTGCATATAGGTGATGACTTAGAATTGTTCATGGGTTGTTATAAATAAGTTGCTCAAGGCATACAAGGGTACTATATTTACGTGTCGCTCGGCATTGTCATCCAGCTTGTCATAGTAAGAAAGATGTCCGAAATTCTCAAGTGATGTGCGGATACCATCGAAGATCCTGCGTTTACGCATGAAAATCCAAAGGCTCTGCATGCTCCCTTGCGTGCTGGCTTTAACCTCTATGGGAAGTATCTTGCCATTGCTCACTTTGAGGTAATCCACTTCCGCCTGACTATTCCTGGCATGATTCTGCCAGTAATGCAGGTCGGGTTTCATAAAGCAATCACCGTATTTCATCATCTCCAATCCGGCAAACATCTCGGACGCACCTCCCTTGTTCACAAAATCCACCTCGGTAGCCATAAGAATGTCTCCCGCAGGAATGTTGAGCATAGTCTGCATGACACCCAAGTCAAAGAAAAGATACTTCACGTAGCTTTCATTTTCCTCTGCTCCGAGTGGGATTCCGTGTGCATCCGTATGCTTCACAGGGGTTACAAGTCCGGCAAGCGTGAGCAGGTGCAGGGCTTCTTTCACCACCGTGGATTTCGTGTCGCGTGCGGCTGTGGCATAAACGAATTTCTTTCCTGTCTGCAATGCCGTCGAGCGCAGCACCTGCCTAAGTAGAACAGGCGAGAACCGTTTCTTGTATTTGGAAAAGTCGTCGCTGTATGTGTCGATAATTTCATTGTGGATATGCGACACCTCTATATAGCTACGTGTTTCCACCCATTCCGTCACGGCTGCCGGCATTCCTCCTACAAGATAGAATGAGCGGAGCTGTTCTATCAAGGCTTTGTGTGCCGATTCCGTAAGAGGAGCATCGGACGTTGCTTTCCGTTTGAAATCAACGGTGAGTCCAAGCCCCTGAGCCATGAGAAACTCGTCGAATGAGAAAGGGTACATATACAACGAACGTATCCTTCCCACGCCAAACGACGGCAGTTCCTCCAAGGCAAACTCCAGCAGCGAGCCGGCAGCAATGACATGCAGTTCGGGATAGTCCTCCTTGAAGTAGCGCAGCGCCATGACAGCCTCCTTGCTTACCTGAATTTCGTCAATGAAGAGGAGCGTCTCGCCCGGTATGATGGGGATGGCAAGCGTACCGCTGAGTTTCTCGCACGTAGTCTTCACGTTGATGTTCTCCGTGAACAGCTGCCGCAGACCGGGTTGCTTTTCAAGGTTCACCTCCACAAAGTAGCGGAATTGCTTTCCGAGTTCTCTTACGGCAGTGGACTTGCCCACCTGACGGGCACCCCGTATCAGCAACGGCTTGCGCCGAGCTTCGGTTTTCCACTCACGCAATTTGTCGTCTATGTGTCTTTTGAAATAGGTCATCTGTATAATATGATTGCCGTTTAGAAATGATTTGAGTACAAAGTTACGATTAAATTCTGAAAACACAATCAAAAAACGAAAGAAAATGACTAAAATAAGTATCGAAAAAAGAGTAAATCCGAAAAGAATAGGCAGCGAAAAACCTATTTGTGCCTTTCAAAGTCGCATTGCATGTGGTCAGAATCCTATGGTTGAACACCATTCCAACCCCTTTCCTATTCATTATTTAGAAGTTAAAAAAAATACAACAAACTTTCATTATGCAAAAAATTATATATAACTTTGCCATCGATAATCATATTGAAAATCTACATTCTATTATTTCGGCTATGGTTGTAGTATTCTTAATGTCATTTGGTACTGCTTGCATAGTGAATGAAAAAGAGGTAAAGGAAACTCAAGCATGGGCTGGAATCGGATATATTGCCGCAAAAAAAGGTGTTAGTGCAGAGGCTGGCCTTGCAATTGGTGTTATTGGTGCTTGGGAAGGTACATTACAAGGTGGCCCCGCCTCTGTCCTGTTCCGTTCGACTTGGTCGAACGGCTCCACCCATAAACACAATGCCGCCCCGACAAGGGCGGCATTGTTGCTTTCACAACCAGCTAACCCTCAGCCGGGACGGCTTTCTCTCTCCCCAATTCAACTTCAAATGCTATTGCGCCATAAACGGCGAGCTGCCATACTGCACGTCCAACGGCTCGCCCGTGACGAGAGGGAAGTCCCTGCCGGCACGGAACACCATCTTCCGGTTGCCGCCCTCGCCGAACATCTGGACCTTCACCTCCTCTTCCGCGAATCTGAAGACAAGGCGTTCCGCTTCGGGCCAGCTATCGTCTTCGGGGAAATAATGGGCGAACGTGCCGTGGCGGATGTAGTCGATGTTCACGTCCTGTATGTGTACGCCCCAGTCTCTTGTCAGCGTAATCTCCATTCCGTCGATTTTATAATATCCCGCCACACTCGTGCTCGGGTTGATGTCTATCCACAGGTCGCCGGAGATTACGGCGAACGCCCTTACGCCATATTTGTCTTTCTGCACCTCTATGAATTGCGCCCCTTCCGTTTCCGGCAGTGTCCCGCTGCATTCCATGTCGCCCGTAAGCAGCGCGTCGGTGATGCTGAGCAGAGCCACACCGTTCTTCTCCGTGCGCAAGATGAGATACGGGTCCTCGCTGTTTCCGAGGTTCACCGCCTTTATCTCAACACATTTCCCAGGAATGTTCTCCACCTTCGCCATCTGTCCCAGTCTGAAATCTCCACCGTTCTGACGGGCAAAGTCGGTACATTTCTTCATGTCGAAAGCCAGTTGCACGCCACCGTCAGCATTGATACGCGCCGTATAAAGTCCGTTGTCCTCGTCCGCCTCAGTGATGCCAGTCTCTGCCTTTTCAGCCTCGGGAGCATTCTCCGCCACTTTTGCGGCAGTGTCCAGCACGTCGGTGTCAGCCGTCTTCCCTGTCCACGCACAGCCTGTCACTATCGATGCCGTTACGGCAGTGCATAGCGTGATATGTCTTAAAGATATCTTCATCGTCGTATTATAGTTTTCGTTAAGGTTTCAGAATCCGTTTCCTTTCCATGTCACTGTCTCCGTCTCGGTCACCTCTCCCTCGTATGAGTGTGTCACAAGTTTTATGTCCTTCCCCTGTCGCGGCAGCTTC
Organism: Bacteroidales bacterium; assembly: GCA_004555245.1. GTDB lineage: Bacteria > Bacteroidota > Bacteroidia > Bacteroidales > Bacteroidaceae > Prevotella. The sequence continues at coordinate 30,601 of SFIS01000019.1, read as the reverse complement.
ACCGTCAGGTTTATCCGCCTTGTCACAGCCACAGGGCATACCGTCTCGCTCATTCTGTCGAGTCGTGTCAGCGTCCGGGTCTTGGGGTCGTATCTGAAGAAATAGAGCTGCACCGTAGGTTGCACGTCAACTCCCTCTCCGAGACAGTTGACGGCGAGCAACGTGGTGCCGTCGGTGCATCGCCAGATGCACGCCTCCATTCCGCTTGGCGGCGCACCTTCTCCCGTGTAGGAGACAAAGCCGTTGCGCAGGTCTTTCACACATTTTCCCGTCAGACCGCCGGCTGGCTGTCTGCCATGCACAAGCAGCTTTTCCGCATCCTTCAGCATAGGGTTGAAAGTATATGGCAGTGCAGCGCTGAAGAGCTGCAAGACGTCTGGTTTTGCAGCGAGAGAGACGTGATGGCACTCTGCCGTATTGAACATGTGTATGGAGAAGCCTTTTTCACCTACACCTTCGAGCTTCTTGTTCAACGTCACGTCGATGCTGTTGCCTGCGGGCGTAATGCTGAAAGAGCCCTCACAGTGTGTCCCCAGTGCCATTGTCTCTTTGAGACTGTATGTCACAACACCTTCCGGGCATATCTTGTATGTGCCGCTATATGATACCGCGGGCAACTCTCCGGTGATGTCACCCGACGTGACACGGCATACCTGCATCGTGCCGTCGTCATTAAAGGAGAGCGTCACCTGCCTGCCTGTGGCTGATGCGTCGTACGTCTCCCATGTGCCTTCAAGCATCTGGAAGGATATGCCCGGGGTCTGCCCTACGGTGCCGGCGAATGTCATCACCGCCGCAGAGGCGATGGCGGAGAAGAGAAGGGATAAGCGTCTCATGAATCGGGGCTTGGGTTACATTAGTATTGTCTTAGCTCTACGGAGCCGTCTTCTCCGCTTATTGAGATGTGCATCTTCACTTTCCTGCCGAGCAGGTCGGTGAATGAGACGGCGTATTCCGGCGTGTCGCCGTTGACGGGCATCTTCTCCCTGACGGTCTTTCCGGGCAGGAGAGTGCCGTATGCCTGCAACGTCTTCTCGTCGAATGTCACTCCGTTGTCGGCGTAGTGAGGGTTGGAAAGCTTCACGGTGGTGAAGTCCCGCACCGCCGCCGTGACGGCGAACACCATGTCCGTTCCTTCCTGTCGCACGGTGACGGGGCGCAGGTCGGCGAACGGCGTGAGCTTTATGCGGCGTGTCTCAGCCGCGAGTTCGTCCTCGTGGCTGATGAAGTCGTCCATCGTGAATGACAGCTGCTCGCCCTTAGCAGGGTCGGTTGTTGCCTCATAGCTGTGGTAGAAGATGTGGTCGCCCTCTTCGTTCAGCCCGCTGTACCAGCAGTCGCGGCACGTCAGCTCGCCGTTGATGTAGTCGTAGAGAGCGTGTATGGAGCAGGCTGCGCTCACGCTGCCGATGTTAAGCAGCTCGCGGTCGGGGCGCGAGAGAAACCATGCGTTGCGGTAGTGCCCGCTGACAATCTTGCGGGGCTTGCCGTCGTGGAGGTCGTAGATAAGGAAAATCATGTTCCCCTTGCACGAGGGATAGTCGCTGGGCTTGGCGTTGCTGGCTATGACAAGCTCCTGCGTGCCGTTTTGGTCGATGTCGAGCAGTGTGTAGCCCACGCTCTGCAGGGCTTCAGCATGGCTTTTCCCCTCTACTGCCGCGCTTATGCAAAAGAAGTCATCATCCAGTTCCGGGTATGTCCCGACCAGTGTCCGTACCGCCGTTTCGAGTTCTTGGACATAGGGTTTCAGGTCAGCCGGCACCTCTGCCGCCGCTGTCGCGTCGTCAGCGGCCTTGTCGCCGGCGGTCTGTGCCATAGCGGCAGAATCGGCATCGTTGCCCGTGTCAGCCCCTCTGCCGGACTTTCCCGAGCAGGAGAGCGTGAGAAGTGCAAGCAGCATGACGCCCGCCGCGTGTCGTATGGTTGTCTTCATGATGGTAGGTGTATGTTACATGGATTATGTCTCTGTTGCCGTTAAAGATTGTTTATGTGTATATCATTTCACCATCACCTTACGGTTTCCGATGATATAGATGCCTGCTGGCAAGGTTTTGAGGTTGTCGGTTGTGGCATTACGCTTCACACGCACACCGCTAATGGTGTGGATGTCAGTGACGCGGTTGTCTGTCGCTAACTGTTCAATGCCTGTATCTTTCTTCAACTGGATCTCGGGCGAGATAGCCAAGTCGCAAGAATATTGGTCGTCAACAAAGAAAACGGAACCTGTTGACCATGCCTGTCCGTCAACAGTGGCAGTCCATCCCTCAGCGAGCTTGTGCGTGTGGCCACTCGCGCCATCCACTCTCACCTGTGCCCGCACACTATATATCCCGGGGGTGTAAGTTGGTTCAGAGTATATTCTCCATACGTCTGCGTCATCTTTCTTATATACTAAAATCTGTGTTTTTTCGAAATACGCTACAGAGCCTTCGCTTGCCGTGATGGTCGGTGCTATGAATGTATTGCCTTCGACCATGACTTCTGCAATATTTGATGTGCCCGTAATGGATGTCACATCTTCTCGGTTGGCAGGGTTGATGTATGTATATCCTACAGGGATGCTGATTTCCTTACATTCTGATTTGCTGTCCGTCACTCTGACAACAAGATCTGCATTCTTTCCGTCAACATCGGGCATACCGCTGACAGTGCCGTCTGTCGTGACGCTGATCCAGTCCGGGCCCGATGTCTTGCTGAAAGTGTAAGGCTTCTCACCGCCTATCACGCCATCAACTACAGAAAATGATTCTATGGCTCTACCCACATAGTTCTCATAGATTTTATATTTGTCGTTGTAGTTGAAGATCAAAGACACTTCTCCCTTTCCAATTACGATATCCGGCGAAATTGCATAGTCATAAGAATAGGTGTCGCAAACTGTAAAATATTGGGTGTTTGTCGTCCATGCTTGTCCATCGACAGTGGCAGTCCATCCCTTTGCGAGTACGTGTGTACTGCCGTATATGCCATCAACTCTCGCCTGTACGCGTACTCTATATGTACCCGCTGTATATGTTGTCTCGTTGAAAATCTTCCATTCGTCTGCGTCATTTTTCTTATCTATTATGACCGTGGCGTTATCGTAATTTGCGATACAGCCTTCGCTTGTCGTGAAGGTAGGTAGTTGGGATGGGTTGCCTTCGACCATGACATCCGCAATGTTCGATGTGCCTGTGATGGAGGTCACCTTTATGCGTGTGTCTGTCTGTCCCGCCGCGCTGAGACAGAAAGAGAGGATGCTCATGACGAGAAAATAAAACCGTCTTTTCATTTTGTATTTGTTTTGAATTAGTTTATTGCGCTTCTCATAAAACCCTGTGTCAGTTACGAATAACAAAAGATGTGCCTCTTATATCAAAGGGTTTATACTGTTTTTGTCTTTCGTTGACAAGTGCTCAAGTGACGAGTTTTGATCTGAAAGCAGATAAAGCCTGTCAACCTACCTATATTCCTAACGCTCTCGCCACGTTTTTTCCCACACTCCTGCATATCTCGCGCAGCCGTGTCGCAAGGGATGGAGAGGCTGCGGCATTAAGGCCCTGCTGTCTCTCGCGCCGCTCCAGCTCGCTATCGACAATCTCACGGATGGTTTCGAGCAGCTGCAGACGCTGTTCGATGAGACTGATGCTTTTGCGTTCGTCGGTATGTGGAGCGGGTGATTGCATGTGGTGTGTGTGGCTATGGAGAAAAGGGTCTGTGCCATCCCCCGGAAGGCGTGTGGCGGCTTCCGGGGGAAGATCGGGATTATTCTTTCGGCTGTGCCTGGGTCCTTGCAGCTATCTGCTGCTTTATCAATGCCTTGCCTTTAGACGAGAAGGCGAAGATGACGAGGGCGGCGATGACAAGGAGCGTGATGCCGAGCACGGGGCGATAGACAATCCATGCGACGGCGATGACGAGCACCGACCATACGAAGCCTACGATGCCGCATATCATGCTGATGCCGAAGCCCATGATGTTTGCGAGGAACGGCACGACTTTCAGGAGTGTCTCAAGAATGCCGAAGACGCTTCTCAGACCCATGATGACGAGTATGAGACCGAGGATTCGCAGCCCCCAGGTGAGTGCGCTGTTGCTGTCTTTCTCAGCCTGGAACATCTCGTCGGCAGGATGTGTGCCGGTTCGGATGACAGAGAGTGTCTTGCCGTTCTTCGCTACGTATTTGCCGAATGAGTTTCCGTTGACTTTCGCGATGAGCGACACCTTTCCGGGCTTCGCCTTCTTATATGTTATGCGTACGTCGCCAATCTCCGGCACGCCGGGGTTTGTTCCGACATATATGGAGTTTGTCTGCTGATGCACGAGTAGGGCGCGGTATGCTTCGCGCTTCTGCTGCTGCTCCGCCGCGGCGGTGTCGTTGACGGCAGGCGCTGCGGCAGCCGGTTCCACAGCCTCGGGACGGACGGGATTCCTGCCGTTCAGGCGGACATAGGTTGTCGTAATGTCACGGTCGAGAGCGCGGAGCGTCTCGTCGGGTATGCTGACGCTGACATTCGTGCGGCATGGCAGGGCGGCTATCTGGTTCTCGCTCAGCTCGTAGGCTCCGAAGGCTACGGCGGTGGCGTTGAAACGCTGGTCCTCTACAGTCACCAACTGCTTGTTGGCGTTCTGGTACTGCGGGTCGTGGAACTCATCCGATTCAACAGGTTTGCTGACCCATTTGCGCTCGTAGGTGTAGGTGGTGACGGTCTCTTCGCCGCCGCCCAGCTTGTCTCGAGTAGTGGATTTGCTATTCTCTACCCACTGGTAGTATTCCACGGTGCGTGTCATGCCGATGGCAAGGTCTTTCACGCCGAACATGTCGTCGCGCACGGTGTCCGTCGTCGTAGCTTCGCCCGTGGCGTGTACGAGACATCCGTCAAGGTCGGGATCGACATTCTTGATGTCTTCCATCTCGACATAGTTGCCTTGCGCCTCGTCGAGCATCTTTGCCGTTTTCACTGCGCGCCCTTCATTCCACCAGAGGAGGCAGGTGGCGCCGAGGAACATCACGAAGCCTGCGCCGATGCCGCCGAGAGAGTTCTTCAGACGTGTGCCGTAGCCCGTGGTAGTGGTTTCTGTGTAAGCCATTTGATTAAGTGTTAGTGGTTATGTATTTCTTAAGTTGACAAGTTGACGAGTTGATGGTTTTTATCTCTTCATCACCTTGCGTCCGTCTATGACATAGATGCCGGCAGGGAGGTTGCCGGGCGAGGTGTTGAGGCGCACGCCGCTGAGAGTGTAGATGCCGCGCCGTGCAGCCGGCACGTCAGCGATTGGTGTCTCAATGCCCGTGCCGCCCTTCTTCGTGAAGTAACCCGTGGTGGGGTTTGCCATCGATATGTCTGTCTTGCTTTCATCGTAAGCCACTGCGCCCTTGAGCTTTGTGCAATCACCGAACATACTACTACTTTGTTTCTCTACATCACTTTTCCAGTCATCATTGCAGTATATGGTTGTCAGGGCGGAGCAACTGTTGAACATGTAGGTCATGTTATTTACCTTTGCCGTGTTGAAATTAGATGCGTCTATTGTGGTCAGGGATGTGCAACAGTAGAACATTAATTCCATTTTTGTCACATTCGAAGTGTTGAAATTTGAAAGGTCTAATGTGGTCAGGGAGGAGCAACAGTAGAACATACTGCTCATGTCGGTGACATTCGACGTGTTGAAATTTGAAAGGTCTAATGAGGTTAAGCCTGAGCAAGAATGGAACATGTGTTCCATGTTGGTCACGTTCGACGTGTTGAATCTCGATACGTCTAATGAGGTTAGGGCTTTGCAAGAGATGAACATAAAGCTCATGTCGGTCACTTTTTCTGTGTTAAAGTTCGATAAATCGAGCAAGGTTAGGGCTTTGCATTCGGTGAACATATAACTCATGTCAGTCACCTTCGCCGTGTTGAAGCTGCTGACATCAACAGAAGGCATTGCGTTGCATCCCTCGAACATGGAATTCATGTATGTCACGTTCGATGTATTGAAATTAGTTAAGTCCAAAGAGTTTAAGACTTCACAGTATTGGAACATATTTCTCATGTCTGTCACCTTCGCCGTGTTGAAGTTTGAAAGGTCTAATGTGGTCAGAGCTGAGCATCCGCAGAACATATAGATCATATCAGTCACCTGTTCCGTGTTCAGGTTCTCCATGCCCTCTATGGTTTCGAGTTTCGTGCAATAGTTGAACCAAAATGCTGTAGTAGTCGGCTTGTAGTTTTTGAACGAGCTGTCGAATACGACCTTAGTGGTTCGTTTATTGGGATTATAATAGTTTCCTCCCGCCCAGGCAGGTTTATTCGTCGTATTCTCCAGCTTTTGGTTGATACCATATACAGTTCCGGTGCGTGTTGCCTTGTTGGCGTCGTAGTAGAATGTGAGGGTGCTGCCGTTCTCGACGACGTATGCCTCCTTGACCTGTGGCGCAATCACCACCTTTGTCTTCACAATGGCTCCGTTCAATGCCACGCCCATGAGCGATGAGTCGTATTTCGCTCCGGCAGGTGTGGTGATTGCAGCGCCTGTGAGAGTGAGTGATTTCAGAGAACGGATAGATCCGTTGTCTTCATCAGTGCCGGTACACTCGGCAGTGAGAGTAGAGCTGGCTACTTCTAATGTCGCGGTTGACCATCCATGGATGCCATTTGAACCTTTGACAGCGACATCGCAGCCGCCAGAGATTGTCGTCTTGCCCTTTGCGAGACAGAGGCCAATGGCCTTGTCGCTGGTCACTGTCAGCTTGCCAGTGCCTTTGATGTCCAAATCTACGCTGACAAAGCGCATGCCGTGTCCGTTTGTGGTTTTCAACGTGTTGGTGCCGGAGAGTTCGATGGTGTAGCATTCGCCGCTATATGTGGTCCTTGCCACTTCCAGCACGGATGCTGTGCTGGCGGTTATGTTGGCATTCGTGAGATTCAGCGTCCGTGTAGCCGGGTAGTATCTTGCCGTTCCGCTCACGCCGGAAATGACGGAGAGGTCGTCGCAGTTGTCGGATGTCACTGCCACGCCGCAGACTTTGAGCGGGTAGGTCTCGGCTTTCGTGGTGACGGTCTGCTCGCCATATCTGACGTAGTTGCCCGATTCGTCGTACACGCAGAGATCCACCAGATATTGAGTGCTGGGTTTCAGGCCGTTGATGTAGTAAGATGTAGTGTTGCCGACTTTTGGCATCGTCCAGATTGATTCGTCTTTCGCCTTATATTCCACTTTATAGAAAAGGTTAGCTTGCCACGTGGTTTTGTCAGAGGCATGTGTCCAGGAGAGAGAGATGCTGTTGTCTGTCACAGTGCCTACGGTGAGATTGCCTGCCGTGGGGTTAGTGCGCTCGTATTTGTAGTCGATGGTGATGGTGTGCTTCTGCCCGTCGCCGTGCCGGCTGTCTGTGACCTCGCCATTGCGAAGGCCGATGCCGCAGACCTTGCGTGAGACGCGCGGGTCGCCGCAGATACGCAAGTCGCCCTTTGTGAACGTAACGTAATTGATGGTTGGATTGCCGCTGGTGGAGAACACTGGGCTCCCTTTCTTGTAAGTTACGCCCCAATACCATTGCCCCGCGTGCGCAGTCTCTTTTTTGTTGAGACTGATATAGTCGTAGGTGGCGTGCAAATCCTTGTTGCCTCCAATTCTCACATACTCCTGCTGGTCGGCAGAGAGGTAGAGATAGACGGAGAAGGCGTTGTCGTCGCCAGAGCCTGCTATGAATTCTGTAGAGAGGATTGTCTTCTTCACGCCGTCGATGGTGACGGTGTTCGTTTGCGCCTTTGCCTGCTGCGGCAGGGCGAAGAGCGCGACGAGCAGCGCGGCGATGGCGCAGAGAGAGTTCTTCAGGCGGGCGGTGCAGCCCGTGGTTGTGGTGTATGGATGTGTCATGTGGTTGAGTGTTAGTGGTTAAGTATTTCTCAAGTTGACAAGCTGACGAGTGTTTCACGACAACATTGTTGTCTCTGTTGTCGTGAAATCCGGTTGGGAGAAAACTACTTCAGCGGCTTAGCCATCGACGGGTCGGCGTTCTGTATGAAAGCGTTGTTGCCCTGTGTGGCTTTGACGAGTTGTCCTGGCAGGACGTAGCGCTTGCCGCCTGTCTTGAAGACGATGGAGACGGAGATGCCGTAGCCGGTGGTGCGGTAAGGGTATTTCTGCTCTTTCAGTTCGCTCCATTTCGACGCGTGATAGATGAGCTTCTCGAACTCGCCGTAGGTGATTTCCTTGCCCGCCTTGTTGCCGATGGCTTTTATCTCGGCAGAGACAGTCACGCCCTTCGGCTCATCGACGGCGGCTTTCTTGGAGAGACCGAGTTGCCTGCCAAAGTCAACATTCTCATATTTCGCTTCAAACTGAGACAGTTTCACTCTGTAAGCATCGTCGCTGGTGTTATGCTTTTCGTGCTTAGGCATAATGTTTTTGAGGATTGTGTTTGCCATAATCCAAGAGAAGTATTTGCCGTAAACATCGCTCTTCTTCTCAATGTCGGCGATGAAGAAGTCTGCCCAATGGTTCAGTACGCTGTAAGGCAGAACGGTGGTGGCAAGTTCGAAAGCCATGCTGTTTCGCGCAAAGAGAATCTTATTGTAGTCCGCAGGCAGGACAGAACCTTTCGGCTGCTCCCATGTCGTCCAGATGTGGTTCTCCATCCGGCTGTAGGCGTAGGCATAGAGATAGAAGACGAAGGCGGAAGAGGATGTCGGGTCGGCGATGTACTGCAGCGTCCATGCGTTCTGGAAAGTCTGGTCGGCAGGAATCTTCACGCCCGGCGCCACCTCGAAATAGTCTGCGAAGACATGACGGTAGTCTTCCGTGGCAGCGAGGTTCTTCTCAAAAAGATTCATGAAAGCGTACATGTGGCGGTCGTGCCAAGTGTCGTCGAGGTCGTACCATTTCTTGTTCTCCTCTTTATAATAAGGTTTGAAATAGCTGATGACGATTTCGTCGGGCAGGTTCTCGTAAAAGGCGTGAATCTCGCCGCGGCTCTTGGTGAAGCCGTTCTGCACCTCGGTGCTGGTGGCGAGCGGGTCGGCAGCCTTCGCCTCGGCGCTCGGGGTGTACGTCTTCTTGTAGTTGACGGGCGCGTCGCCTTCTGGATGATAGGTGCGGGTCTCGTTGTCGTAGCCCGTTGCGTCTTTCACTTGGTCGTTAGCCTTGTTCTTAGCGTCGATCTTCGCGTTGCGTGCAGCGTCATCGACTTTTGTCTTCACGCTCTGCTTCAGCTTCTTGCCGAGGCTACCGAACTGTGCGCTGGCAGTGCCTGCGCCTGCTGTCGTCATCACCAATGCAATGACTGCGATAGAGAGGATGTGGTCGGAAATCTTCATAATTCTATGGTTTTTGATGACTAATAATGCGTTGTTTTTACGTTCGACAGCAATGAGAAGAACTTTTGACAGCAATCATACGCTCACGATATGCAGTGTTTGGCATCACCACCTTGTACCTCTTGCATCACTATCCTGTACCTCTTGCGCCACCATCTTGTGTCTCTTGCATCGCAGGGCGCGGAAGCGGGCGGCAGTGAAGGCTGCTGCATGCCGTCTGTCGTTTACGGTTGCAAAATTATGGATTATCTGTAAAACACCCCTTGCATTTTCTTTCAAAATTCTTGCAAAATCTTTCTTTTTTCATTTTCGAGCCTTGCATTTTCTTTCAAGACATCAGGAGAATTGTCGATGGAATCGGTGATTTTTGCGTTGTCAGACATGTAAGGAAGTGCAAGAATGCTTTTTTATGAAAACAAAAACCGTGAAAGCACTTTGTGCAACGTTAAGACAAAAACCTGTGGCATCCACGCTTTTGCACTTTGGTTTTTACGAACGGTCTGATTGTGAACTCTATGTTGTCTGTTGACAACAACAAAAACAACTTTTACCAGCCTAAAGGCTGGTTGCCACTTGAGCCAACTTTTACGTTTTATTCTCGTTCGCATGTAATTAAAGACCAGCCTGTAAGGCTGTACTAAGCGAAGCGGTCGTAACCGGGGGCGAAGCCCTCGGATAAGTCGTGTCCATGCGGCTGCCTGTAAGGCAGTACCTCGCCATCAGTTGCGACATAACAAGGTACTGTCTTACAGACAGTCGCCCTGCTGCTTGGGGACCCGGGACTGTGTCCCGGGTTACGACCGCTTCGCTTAGTATAGCCTTACAGGCTATCCCCCCTCACGTTGAAGTAATCTCAGTTGTCTGTGTTGTATGTCACTTCGTGACATCCCCAGTTGCGCCCGTTCTTCCCGTTGTCATTGTTGTCTGTGTTGTCGTTTAAAAAGTACGAGGTGCCGCTTCGCTCTACCCTGGGCTATGCGCAGGTTGCCCCTTCAGGGCGTTATTACTGATTTTCGCACATCAAACTGTACACCCTAAAAAAATAATACATAATGTTATGTAATATGAAATAAAATCTGTAATTTTGCAGATGACAAACCGAAAATACCAACATATCAGATGACACATCACATTAGCAAACAGAGAGGCGCGTCCCTGCTCACTGCCGCCTTGTTCTGCATGACGCTGATTCTCGCCTCCTGCGGCGAAGAGAAAGGCAACGGCATCAGCCATGCCGAACGACAGCAGACTGACAGCATCGTGCGCACTGCCACCGACGACGCCGCCTTCTCCGCCATGCAGAAACGGATGAAGGAAGAGGGCAACACCCTCGGGGAGGTGATGACACTAAGGCTCTGGGGCGACGCGAAACGCAACAGCTGCCACTATGACGAGGCGTTGAAGAAACACGACGCCGCGCTGAAGCTGGCACAGGGGCTGAGCGACAGCGTCGAATGGGTGCAGGCGCTGAACAACATCGGCACGGACTACAGGCGCATGGGCATTCTGCCGATGGCGCACGAATACCACCAGAGGGCTCTCGTCATGGCGAGAGACAACACCGACACGGCGTATGTCGCACGGAAGAACATCGTCATCTCGCTCAACGGTCTGGCTAACGTCTATCTCACACTCGGCAACTACGAGCGCGCCGACAGCATCCTGCGCCTCGCTCTCGCTGGGGAGAAGTCTCTCGGAAGCGACATCGGACTGGCGATAAACTACGCAAACATCGGCGCGATTTTCGAGAAGAAAGGCAGGATGGACAGCGCACAAATCTACTACGAACGCTCGATGCGGTACAACACAAACGCCGGAAACCTGCTCGGCATAGCCCTCTGCCACACCTTCTTCGGAGGAATGTACGAGAAACAGAAGATGTACGACAAAGCCCTCGCAGAATACGAGAAGGCGTACGACATCATGTCGGCATCGATAGACGACTGGCACACACTCAACGCCCTCATCGCTCTCGTTGGCATATACTATGCGAAAAACGACGATGAAATGGCGGAAAACTATCTCGCCAAGGCGGAGAAGATAGCAAAGGACATCGAGAGCAACGAACACCTCGCGGATATATACAGGCTGCACTACAATCTCTCGAAACGCAGGGGAGACAACGCGGCGGCTCTCGCATATCACGAGAAGGCGACAGAACTAAAGGACGGCATCATCAACATGGAGGATGTCAACCGTATGCAGAGCACGAGCCTCAGCATCGAACAGCAACGGCAGGAGCAACTCGTGCAGACGGCACAGAACGAACTGTCGCAAGAGAAACAGGTGCGTAACATCAGCATCGCCGTCTTCGCCATCATTCTTCTGCTCGTTCTCGCGCTATTCCTTATGACAATCTACACGCAACGCGTGAAGGCACGCAGCCACGAGGCGCTGAAGAAGCTCAGCTCGATGCGCGAGACGTTCTACACTAACATCACGCACGAGTTCCGCACGCCGCTCACCGTCATCCTCGGACTGAGCGAAGAACTGGAGCACGGCAGGCAGAAAGCCTCTGACGTGGCGGAGAAGGCGCACACCATACACCGGCAGGGCAACCGCCTGCTCGCCCTCATCAACCAGCTGCTCGACATAGCAAAAATAAAGTCGGCGGTGGGAAATGCCGACTGGAGATGCGGAGACATCACTACATTCATATCCATGATTGTCGATACATACCGCGACTATGCCCGCAGCCGGAACATCGAACTGACTTTCGTCGCTGACACGAAGACCGTGACGGACTTTGTGCCGGACTATGTTGAAAAGGTGATGAGCAACCTCTTGTCGAACGCACTGAAGTTCACACCCGAATACGGAAAAGTCGGCGTGAAGATATGGGAGAGCGCCGGGACGCTGCACGCCGATGTGGCGGACACGGGCGAAGGTATGGACAAGCAGACCCTCTCCCGTATCTTCGAACCCTTCTACCAGGCAGAAACGGAATCGCAGCATATCGGCACCGGCCTCGGACTGGCTCTCGTGAAGCAAATCATCGATTCGGTCGGAGGAGAAGTGTCGGTGGAGAGCGAGCCGGGACATGGCACGACATTCCACATCTCCGTACCTGTCAGCCTGCAATACAAAGACCGTAAGGTCGAGACAGAGAGTGAGCATACTGCCGTCACTCAGCCCGTCGGCACGCTGCCGGCAACCGCCGACGCTCCTGACGACACGGCGAAGGGCAACGACGAGAAGCGCATACTGATTGTGGAGGACAACCACGACGTGGCGGAATATATCGGGTCGCTGCTCTGCAACGACTACGCCGTCTATTACGCACGCAACGGCGTCGAGGGACTGGAGCGTGCCCGGCAGCTCATCCCTGACCTCATAGTCTCCGACCTCATGATGCCGGCGATGGGCGGACTGGAGATGTGCCGCAACATACGCACTGACTGTCTGACAAGCCACATACCGGTCATCATCCTCACGGCGAAGGTGACGGAGGAGGACAGAATCAAGGGTGTGGAGGCAGGAGCTGACGCCTACCTCACAAAACCGTTCAGCACCGAAGAGCTGAGAATGAGAATCAAGAAGCTGCTCGAACTGCGGCAGGCTCTGCGCAAGAAGTTCTCCATCGCCGGCAGCCTGCCTGTAACAAAGGAGGAGATGGAGACAAAAGATACAAAAAAAGCCGATTCCACCGACAAGACGCCTGTCGAAGGAGTGCTGCAGCAGCCGTCAGCCACTCTCACTCCGAAAGACGAGGAATTTCTTGTCAAGGTCACCGACACGGTGTTTGTCATGCTCAACACCTCCGGTCAGGCTGACGTCAACGCCGTCGCGTCAAAGATGTGCATGAGCTACAGCCAGTTCTACCGCAAGTTCTCTGCCATCACTGACAGCACTCCGGCACAGTACATACAGCGCATAAAGGTGAAGCGCGCCCAAAGGATGCTCGAACGCAACCCCGAGATGAGTCTGCGCGAGGTGGCAGACCGCTGCGGCTTCAACGACTACACCGGCTTCGTCCGCGCCTTCCGCAACGTCAGCGGCGTCACGCCGTCACAGTATGCGAAGAGAGAATAACGCCGCTTCAGACGCCTCTGTCCTCCCTCAGCACGGCGTACCGTTCGACCAGGTCGAACGGCACAGTCCCACGCACGCCGCCATTCTCAGCTGCGTGGGCGGGCATGACGGCGGTCGTAGTGCATGAAGATGCCGGCGAGGATAGTGCCGGAGATGCTGTGCCATGCGCAGCTGATGGCGCACGGAAGGACGGCGAGGGGCTGCGCGGCGAAGAAGGTGGCGGCGAGGACGGTGGCAAGTCCGGCGTTCTGCATGCCCACCTCGATGGAGATGGTGCGGCGCTTTGCGGTGGAGAAGCGGGCGAGGGTGCCGGCGGTCCAGCCCAGGGCGTAGCCCAGCGTGTTATGGCAGAGGACGACGGCGAAGGTCCAGAGGAAGAGTGTCATGCCTCGGGCGACAAGGTCGTCGTGGACGGTGGAGATGACACCGCCTACGATACACGCCAGTGACGTCACGCTGACACCGGGCATGAGGCTCTGTATGACAGGGAAGCTCTCGCGTCGGCCGTAGATGTAGTTGAGCAGACAGCCGATGCCGACGGGGATGATGGTGACGATGAGGATGTTGGTGAACATTCCGACGGTGTCAATCTCGATAATCTCGCCGGCGGTGATCTGCATGAGAAGCGGTGTCATCACGGGTGCGAGGATGGTGGAGGCGCACGTCATGCCGACAGAGAAGGCTACGTCTCCGTGGCAGAGGTAGCTCATGATATTGCTCGACACGCCTCCGGGACAGCAGCCCACGAGTAGTATGCCGAGGGCGAGGGCGGGGTCGAGATGCCACACGTTGACGAGGAGAAAAGCCACGCCGGGCATGATGACGAACTGTGCGGCGGCGCCGACAAGGACATCGAGGGGACGGCGGGCGAGGATTCGGAAGTCCTGCGTGGTGAGCGTGAGGCCCATGGTGAGCATGATGATGCCGAGGATGACGGTCTGTGTCGTGCCGCGCACCCAGTCGAAGATGTGCGGGAAGAAGAATGTCAGCACCGCAACGGCGATGATGAAGGGGGATGTGTAGTCGCCTAACCAGCGGCTTAATTTCTGTAGTATGTGTAACATCTGTTTGTGTTTATGAATGGCGCACAGGGTGGGCGCAGGCCGGGGGCACAAGCCGGGGGCGCAAGCGGTGTTCTTCGACCTGGTCGAAGAATACGGGCGGGGCAAACGGCAGGCGGGGGCAAACGGCGAGCGGACACGCAAGGCGGGGCGGGGCGCGATGCACCCCGCCCCGCCTTGCCTTTTCTATCTGCCTATCCAGGCTTCGGGGTTGAGCTTCGCGGTGCCTTTACGGAGCTGGAACTGCAGGATGTTGTCGTTGCCTACGATGCCGAGCTGCTGGCGTGTTGACACCTTCTGTCCGCGTGCCACGCTGACGCTGCGGAGGTTGCAATATACGGAGATATACTGTCCGTGTCGCACCATCACCACCCTCTGTCCGTCGTAGCCGAATATTGCGCTGACCTCGCCGTCGTATATGGCACGTGCGGCGCATCCGGGCGAGCCGAGGATGTTGATGCCCTTGTTGTCGAGATGCACGTTGGGCAGTCCTTCTACAGAATACTGTCCGAAGTGCGAGACGACACGGTAAGAGCCGGTGATAGGCATGGGCAGCCTGCCGCGGTTCTGCTCGAAGCCTCCGCTGAGCATACGGTCGTTCGCCGAGAGGCGCATGTCGGGTTCCGTCTTCCTTCGAGCCTCAGCCACCGCCTTGTCGTCGCGTTTCTTCTCGGCGATGGCTTTTCTCTCCGCCGCCACACGTTCCGCTTCCGCTTCTCGTGCCTTCTGTTCCGCCCTTTCCCTCTCTTCGGCGTTGCGTTTTGCCGCTGCCGCCGCTTCAGCCTTCGCTTTCTCCTCTGCGGCTTTCGCTGCCGCTATGCGTTTTGCGTTCTCTTCCGCGCGCCGTTGTGCCTCTGCACGTTTGCGTGCCAGCTCTTCTTCGGCTTTCTTTCTGGCGAGGGCTTCCTGCTCCGCCCTTCGTTTCGCTTCGGCTTCCGCCCTCAGTCTGGCGCGCTCCACCTCCTTCGCTATCTCCTGTTCGATAAGCGAGTTGAGTGCGGCGTCCTTTTTCTTCTGTTCGCTGATGATAGCCTGTATTGTCTTCTGCTGTTTCTGCAGTTTCGTCACCATCTGCTGCTGCTCCGCCTGTTTTCCCTGGAGTGCCGCCTGGTGCTGTCGTCCCTTGTTCAGCATGACGTGTTTCTCGCCCTTCGCCGCCTTCAGCTGCTCCTGCTTCCTCATCACCTCTTCCTGCTTTGCCTTCACCTGTTCGCCCTGAGCTTTCTGGAACGAGGCATACTCACGCAGGAAGCGCATACGTCTGTACATCTGCCTGAAAGACTGTGCGGAGAAGATGAACATCAGCTGGTCCTGTATGGAGTTGCGCCGGTTCATCGAGCGCAGTGCGCGCACATAACGCTTCTTTCGGTCGGCGAGCTGGCTGTTCAGCGTCGCTATCTGGCTTTCGAGAATCTCTATGTCGTTCTGTATGATGCGTATGTCAGAGTTTATGCTGTCTATCGACCTGCGCTGCGATTCTATGTCTCCGTTAAGAATCATAAGGTTCTGCAGGCGGTTTTTCACGTCCGCCTTGTTTTTTCTTAGCGCCGCCTCCTGTTCTTGCATCTGTTTCCGCAGGGCTGTTCGCTGTTTCTCGAGGCCTTTGATGGATGCGTTGGTAGGTTTTGTCTTTGTCTTGGCTTTTGTCGTCCGCGAAGTTTTCTTCTTTGCGGACGACTTTTTCTTTGCCGACGTTGTCTTTCCGGAAACGGCAGCTCCCTTTCTCTGTCGCTGTGTCTGTGCGGGCAGCGTCAGAGAAAGGGAGAGGAGTAGGATGGTGATATAGAAAATTCTGTTCATTGGAGGGTGTGTCGTGTCGTTGTTATTTTGCGAAGCTCATCAGGCGTGCCATGAGCACCTGCACCGGCACTTCGGTGTAAGATGATTTCACGGTGGTGTAGGTTTCAAACTGCCGTTGTGTGTCTGGCATGCCGACGGCGATGTCGATAGAAACTTTCTTCCCGTCCTTCATGTTCGAGTTGATGAGTTGTTCGAGCATCGTGTCCATATCTTCCGCTGCCGCCTTGCCGTTCTCGGCATACAGGTTCTGCCATGCCGTCTCTTCTATTCTGCTGAAGGTGACGTTGTTTTTCCGCAGTTCTTCGATGCTGTCGTATGTAGCCTTGGTGTATTCCTTGCCCATACGGTTGACGACGAGGATATATTCAGGCGTAAACTCTATGACGCCCACTTCTATGAATCCCATGAACGTGAGGTTGAGTCTGACCACCTGCCCTCGTTTCATCGCCACTTTTCCTCCGAGGTTGTAGTGGTCTTTCCCCATGCCTACGGTGAGGTCGATGTCAGACATGAACTGTTTCACGGCAGGCTGCTGCTGCTTTGTCGCAGGCTGTGTCGTTGCCGGCTTTGTCGTTACCGGCTTTGAGGACGGAGCGTTTGCAGATGGTGTCTGCCCGATGTCGCTGATTTTGCGCGACGATCCGCACGCCGTGACGAGGAGTGCGGCAAGGATTGAGAGAGTAAGGTTATGTATTTTCATTGTTTCTTTAGGTGTGTCTCGATTTGTTTCCCGTGTTCTATGATGACGCTGTTGTCGAGTTCCTTGTTGAGGTTCTTGAGGGCGAGGTCGATGTATATCTTCGCCTCTTCGTATCTGTGCAGCTTGAAGAGAATCCATGCGTACGTGTCGAGGTATGTTGCGTTGTTCGGCTCGGCCTTCACGGTTTTCAGGCTCATCTCCGCGGCTCGTTCGATGTCTCCGCCTTCTTCTGCGATGTAGTATGCGTAGTTGTTCAGGCACGATATTTTGTCGGGGTCGAGTTTGAGGCATTTATCGTAAGCCTCGAACGCCTCCGCCTTCCTGTCGAGGCTGTAGAGAGCGTCGCCCAGCATCTCGTATATCTCCACCGCCATTGCCTTGTCGTTCTTCTCGTCAAAGCGTGTGGTGGCTTCTGTCAGCACCTTCACGCAGCTTTCGAAGTCGTCGTTGAGGAAATATCCTATTCCGAGGAAGTACAGGAACGACCATTCGTCGGCGTTGTATTCCACCGCGGGCTTCGCGAGGCGCACAATCTCGTTGCCGTCTTTCTTCTCCCACGCCATCTGTATGAGCTGCAGGCGTGCCTGTACGTTTTCCGGCGCACGTTCGAGGAGTGCGGCGAGTGCCGTCTTTATCGTGTCTGCCGGCATCTGCTTCATCTGCATGTAGGCTATCTTTGTCTCGAGGATGGATGTGTCTGTCTGCGGCTGCTGCAGCATGCGGTCGAAGAGGGCGATGACCTGTGTTGAATCTGTCGATGCCTGTTCGCTCTCACGTATGAACTGTCTGAGCAGCAGCTGCTTCGTGTCGTCCTGTGTCTTCGGGCTGAAAAGCAGGCGGTTGCGCTGTTCGGCGGCGAGCGAATCGTTTCCCACGGCGCGGTAGTAGTCCATCATCGAGATTAGCGCCGTCTCGTTCTCCGGCTCTTCTGTCAGCACCTCGCTGTACAGTCTGAGGGCTTCTTTCCGTTTGTTTTTCTGCAAGAGATAGTTTCCGAGCATCGTCTTGTATTCGCTGTCGAGCGGATGGCTCTTTATGAGGCTCTGAAACTCTTTCATCACCTTCTTGTCGTCGCCCATGGCGGTGTATGCCTGAATCTTCATGAGCGTGAGGTCTTCGCTCTCCCCGTCCTTCGTCTCGATGCGCTGTATGGTCTCAATACATTTGCCGTAGTCTTTCTGATACTCGTATATCTGCAGCATGAAGAGCAGCAGCTCTGTGCGTTCGGGGTCGGTGTCGAGAATGTCTTCCATCACGCCGATGGCTTTCTCCATGTCGTTGGCGTTGATATATTCGGGCAGCATCGCCTCCTTGTATGTGATGTTGTCCGGGTCGAGCTGCGCCGCCTTGCGCATCATCTCCGTCTTGAGCGAGTCGTTCCCCTGCCTGTCATAATGTTTCGAGAGGTAGAAATACGCCTCCGACCTGTCCGGCATCATCCTGCTGCAGCTGTCGAGCAGCATGACGGCTGCGCTGTCGTCGCCTGCGTTGAATTTCGCCATGGCGGTGAGGAAGATGTAGTCGTATCTCTGTGCGTCGGTCTGCATAGGGCATACGCTGTCGTTGCGGAGGGTATATAGCGTGTCGTTCTGCATGACGTAGAGCGTGTCGCGGCTTGTGCTGTCCGTTGCGTCCGCCTTGTCCGTAGCCTGTACCGTGGCTGCAGGTATAGCGCACAAGAAAGCGAGCAGCACGGCAATAGCCGTTCCGCCCGGGTGTCTTCTGTTCTGTCGTTGCCTTGTCATTGCCTTGTCGCCTACAGCTATTTCTTTCCCGTATGTCCGAATCCGCCTTCTCCGCGCTCTGTCTCGTCGAGTGTCTCCACGAGCGTGAACTCCACTTTCTCGTGTCGTGCCACCACCATCTGCGCTATGCGTTCTCCGTCGTTCACCACGAAGTCCTCGCTGCCGAGGTTTACGAGCAGCACGCCTATCTCTCCGCGGTAGTCGGCGTCGATTGTCCCGGGTGAGTTGATCACCGTCACGCCGTGCTTGAACGCCAGTCCGGAGCGCGGCCTCACCTGCGCCTCGTAGCCTTCGGGCAGTGCGATGTGCAGCCCCGTCTTTATCATCGCGCGCTGCAGGGGGCGCAGCACGACGGGCGCATCGAGGTTGGCACGCAGGTCCATGCCTGCACTCTGGGCAGTGGCGTAAGCCGGAAGGGGCTGGTGGCCGCGGTTCACTATCTTTATTTCTGTCATGGGTAAAGGGTTTTGCTTGGAATCGTAACTGTCGTTACTGACGTTAGTGTCGTTCGTAACGTTCATAGCGTTCATGACGTTCGTAACGACGTTGGTTTCTTATCAAAATGCAAAAATACGCATTTATATTCATATATTTGCAAAATTGGCGGAAAAAGTTTGTTTATTATAAAAAATTACCTTACTTTTGCAATTACAATAGCTGATACAATGAACTGGGAGCAACTCATATCCACGAAACGCCTTGGGCAGGAAAGCCGGCACCTTGAGCGTCACGACGAGCGTTCGGAGTTCAAGCGCGACTACGACCGCCTCATCTTCTCCGCGCCTTTCCGGCGTATGCAGAACAAGACGCAGGTCTTCCCCCTTCCGGGCAGCATCTTCGTCCACAACCGTCTGACCCACTCTCTCGAGGTGGCGAGCGTAGGCATGTCTCTGGGCTGTGATGTGGCCCGCGAGCTCATCCGCCGCCGTCCGGAGCTGTCGTCCACGCTGCTGGGCGAGATTGGCACCATTGTCTCTACGGCGTGCCTCGCCCACGACATGGGCAACCCTCCCTTCGGCCATTCGGGCGAGAAAGCCATCCAGACGTTCTTCACCGAGGGGCAGGGTGCGTATCTCCAGGACCTGCTCACCGCCGAGCTGTGGTCAGACCTCACGCATTTCGAGGGCAACGCCAATGCCTTCCGCCTCCTCGCCCACCGTTTCAAGGGGCGGCGCGAGGGCGGCTTCGTCATGACCTACACCACCCTCGCCTCTATCGTGAAATATCCGTGTCAGAGCGGGGCGGCGGGCAGGAAAGGGAAGTTCGGCTTCTTCTACGACGACCGTGAGATATACCTGCGCATCGCCCGCGAGCTCGGCATCCCGCAGCTCTCGCCCGGAGACTGCTCCGACCCCTTCACTCCCGTGGCCTTCGCCCGCCATCCCCTTGTCTATCTCGTAGAGGCGGCAGACGACATCTGCTACGAGATTATGGACATCGAAGACGCGCACAAGCTGAAGCTGCTGTCGTTCGACGAGACGAGTTCGCTGCTCCTCGGCTTCTTCGACGACGACACACAGCGCCACATCCTGCAGCGCATCGTTGACGAGGGCATCACCGACGACAACGAGAAGGTGATCTACATGCGTGCCTGCGTCATCGGGAAGCTGGAGAATCTCTGCGCCGCCGCCTTTGTGGAGAACGAGGCAGCCATCCTCTCCGGCACCTTCGCCCGTTCGCTCATCGACGTCATACCGCCCATGCAGCACAATGCCTACAGGCGCTGCCAGCAGCTCTCGGCAGAGAGAATCTACAACAGCAAGCCCGTTCTCGACATCGAACTGTCGGGCTACAAGATTATGGAGACGCTGATGGAGCGCATGACAGAGGCTGCGATGTACCCCGACCGCTTCTATTCGCAACAGCTCATACGGCGCGTCTCCTCGCAGTACGACATCCAGTCGCCCGACCTCGAGACGCGTCTCCTCGCCGTCATAGACTATATCTCGGGCATGACAGACATCTACGCCCTCGACGTATATCAGAAAATCAACGGAATATCCCTGCCCATCGTCTGATGGCGCAGGGATATTTTTTTGTTCTGTTCACGACGGCGGGGTCTCTCACCTTATCCGCATCTTCTCCACCCGGCTGTCGGGTATAATCTCCGGTCTGAACGAATTGGAGGCGTCCGTTATGTCGTTGTCTATGAAAGAGAAGCGCGAGAGGTCGTATTTCTCGCTCGTGCCGACGTCAAAGAATTTTCCGCACTCCATCCTGCACCCGCGTATCGTGATGTTGTGACATCTCGAGCGCGGCATGTCGGCGCGTTCCTCGGGCTTGTAGAACTGTGTCCAGGGCTTCACGACGAGGAAGCTGCGGCACTTGCCCGTCATCCCCTCCACCGTGATATGCTCGTAGTGCTGCGGCGTGTCGGGGCGCATCTTCAGCCACAGCACGCGGTTGGCGTTGTCGGCGAAGCAGTCTTTCACCACGATGTTCCAGTCGTGCAGGCTCTCCGACCCCACCGTGAGGCAGCCGTGCACCACGCCGTAGTTGCATCCCCTCACCAGCACATGGCTCACCTCGCCGTTGCGGCTGTCCTTGTCAGCCCATGTGCCCTTGCCGCCCTTTATCACCACGGCGTCGTCGTTCACCTGCATGAAGCAGTTGTCTATCAGCACGTCACGGCACACGTCGATGTCTATCGCGTCTGTCGAGGGGCCGCCGTGCTCCTTCTTGTCGCCCTCGGGGCGTATGCCGCGTGTGGGGGCGTAGATGAAGCAGTTGAGATACCTCACCCTCTCCGACCGGTAGAGATGGTTGGTCCAGAAGGGCGAGTTGACGAGGTTGACGTTCTGCACCGTCACGTTGCGGCTGTTGGAGATATACACTAATCTCGGGCGCATCGCCTCGAGGTTCGTACACTGCGGGTTGTAGAGCCTCCTTATCCAGAACTCCTCCCAGTAGAGAGCGCCGTTGCCGTCGAGACAGCTGCGCTCCGTCGTGAAGCCCGTCTCCGGAATCCGCTTCCCCTCCTTTGCCGGCGCGGTGGTGTAGGCTCCGTCGCCCATGATGGTGAAGCCGTCGAGGTTGTCGGCGTTGATGAGGGCGGCGAAGTATTTGATGGTCTGCCCCTCCATGCGCGTCGTCATCAGGCGGAAGTCGCGGATGCGCTCCGACCCTTTCAGCCTGCCCTTTAAATAAAGGTGTGTGCCCTCCTTAAAGAACAGCGACCCGGAGCAGAACGTGCCCTGCGGCACCACCACCACGCCGCCGCCTTCCTGCGCACAGCGGTCTATGACAGCCTGTATGGCTGCCGTCTGCACTATAGAGGAATCGCGCGCCACGCCATAGTCGGTGATGACATACTGCCGTCCGAGATCCTGGAGTCTCACTGTCGTCGTGTCGGCGAACCATCTGTCCACCACTGTGCCGTCAGGCCACTGCAACGGCTTCGTTGTCCTGCCAAGGCAGGGTGCCGTCGCGAAAAGTATCGCAAGGGCGGCAAGAAAGGTTTGTTTCATAGCTTTTTCAATTATTTTCGTTACGGACGTTATTGGCGTTCATATCGTTCGTATCGTTATTAACGTTCATGTCGTTCATAACGTCCGTAACGTCCTTTACTTTTTCTTTCACATTCTCAGCAGCCTCACCCTGCCTTTCAGTCCCGACGGCACAGGCTGCCAGCCGTCGTATGTCGTCTTCTTGTAGTTTATGTCCACGATGTTTATCTCCTTGAACTTCCTCCACGCCACCTTCCTTCTGTCGTATGCCGCGATGCGGTTTGCGGGCAGGTTTGTCACCTCTATGCGCAGTGTGTTCTTCCCTTCTGCAAGCAGCTCGCCTGAGAAGTCGATGGCGAAGGGGGCGCACCATGCCACGCCAAGGGGCACTCCGTTTAGAAACACCCTCGCCGATTCTCGCACGTCGCCCAGTTCGAGGCGCATCGTCGCCGTCGTGTCGCGCCTCGCGATGTCGAACGTCGTCTCATAGACGCCCGTCCCCGCGAGTTCGTCAAGGCTGTCGGCGGGCAGTGTCTCCCATGTCGTCAGGCGGGGCAGGCGCAAGGTGTCGCCCACGGCGGGCTGCGCGTCGGTGAAATGCAGGGTCCACGGCTGCTCCGTAAGGTCTATGAGGGGCAGTGCGGGCCGTGCGCCCCTTGTGGCGTCGATGGGATAGAACGTCTCGGGTGCCTGGCCCTGACGCGCGTTGTAGAAGCAGCTCTCGCCGCTGCGCAGCCTCACCGCTGCCGTCTGCTGCGTCGCTCCCAGTGTCGTTTGCGCCACGATGTCGCGCGGCGTGAGGTTCGCCACGAAATACATCCATCCGTCGGGTGTCCTCCGCCGTATCATGTTCAGCCCGAGGTCCCTACGCATCGGTTCGGCATTTGCCGCCTCTGCCATCGCCCCTGCGTCGATGCCCGTTATGATGCGCGCGCCCTGCCGCTTCAGCCTCTTCACGTGCCGCTGGCATTCAGGCGAGAGCAGGCAGCCCTCCGGCATGACAAGAGCCTTGTAGCGTGTGCCGGCGGCGGTGCGCAGCAGTGTCTCTGCCCTGCCCTCGCGGTTGACCATCGTGACTGCCGTGGTGCCGAGGAGATAGCGTTCGGAGATGTAGTCGCTGCTGTAGCCGAGCGAATCGATGGCGAGGACGGTGCGTATGAAGTCGGGCGCAAGGCGGTCGATATGGTGTATGTCGAAGGTCATGAGACGCTTCGCGCAGTTCTCGCGCCAGATGTTGCGGATGGGCAGCATGACGAGGAAGTCGTTGTCGGGCAGCCCCGACTGCAGGCGCCTCTGGCACGTCGCCACATAGCGCATCAGCTCCGGCGCGTCGCGCCATATCGTGTTCGTGTGCGACATATCCACCGAGGCGTAGAATTTCCAGCCGGGCCACGCCTCGCCGGGCGGCGAGTAGCAGGTGCCGTGCAGCATGATGCGGTTCACGCCCGAGCAGAACATCAGGTCGAGGTCGGGCTTCATCTGCGACAGAGAGGTGCGGAAATGCTCCGTCAGCCAGGTGAACGTCTCGCTCGAGGTCAGCGGCTTACCCGTGATGTGCGCCGCACTCGACGCGTATTTCAGCATCGTGAGGTCAGAGTAGTTGCGGCGCGTGAAGCCGGGGTCGGTGCGCAGCCCACGGATGCCGAAGTCGGTCAAGCCGAAGCTCTCGATCTCCGGGATATCGACGGCGGCATAGACATCGATGAGGTTGGCGGGCGAGCCGTGCGCCTGGTTACGCACCTTCACGCCGTGGCGGTGGCTCCATGCCGTCCACTGCTCCGTGAAGTTCTGCAGCAGCAGCTCCGCCAGCGTCTCGCGGTAGTCGCTCGTCACCTCCGCATCGCCGTCGAGAAACTCCGGCAGGCGGTCTTCCAGAGCGTAGCCGCGGCGGCGGCGGAACTCCTCGAGCAGCGTCGGGGTCCAGTCGGCGTTATACACCTCGTAGCTGTCGTTGAAGAAGACGGCGGGCATGCTCCCTTTCGGATAGCCGGCAAACGCCTTCTCGAAGCGTTCAAGATAGTGCGCCACGGCGGTGGAATCGAAATGGTCCATCACCCACCCCTCGCCTCCCGGCGCGGCACGCTTCACCTTCTGCCGCGTGCGGCTCTCGTAGAGCACGATGACGCGGCGCTTGCCGCTGTCGCCTGTCTTGTATGTGCGCCGCACTATCTGCCGGGCATAGCGCCGCTCCTTCTCCGGCGGCGGCAGACTGACGGTATCCGCCACATGACGGCTGACAATGGTGTCAACGACGACGAGCTTGCACGCCGCCTCGTCGAGAGGCACCGTAGGGCCGCCGAAGGGCCATCCCGTGCCGAGGTTCATATCCACCTCCACGCCGATGCGGCGACCCTCATCTACGGTGTGGCGCAGCATCTCCATCCAGCGGGGCGAGAGGAAGGGAATGTCGTTCTGTTCGTTGCCCTGAACGCCGTACAGCGGGGTGATCTCCACAGTGCGGATGCCGTGCGAGGCGAGGTCGTGCAACTGCCACGTGATGCCCTCCGCGGTCACGGCAGACCCTAACCACCACCACCGGGTGCCGGCGTGGCTGCAGTCGGTGTAGGCTCCGCCTGCGGATGCCGACACAGCCAAGGAGCAAAGAAGAGAGAGAATGAGTGTATGTTTCATAGATTGTTTTGGTTGACAGTTTTTTTTTTCAATGACTTTGAGGGTCACTATTTGTTATTCGCAGCAGCAGACAATAAGGAAAAGGACGTCGTCCAACTTTGACTATTTTGCCTCCTCACTTTGACTATTTTGCCTCCTCACTTTGACTATTTTGCCTCCTCACTTTGACTATTTTGCCTCCTCACTTTGACTATCTTGCAATTTGTATGTCCAGCCTGGAAGGCTGTACTAAGCGAGATTTGTCCTTGGACCCACTGACCGAAGGGAGGTAATGCGGTCGGATTCGCTTGCGATCTGACCCGAAGGCGAAGAACACGGGGGCGAAGCCCTCGGTAATGTCGTGCCGATACGGCTGCCTGGAAGGCAGTACCTTGTTACATCTCTGCTGATGGCGAGGTACTGTCTTACAGACAGTCACCCTGTCATTTATAACCCGGGACTATGTCCCGGGTTACGACCGCTTCGCTTAGTATAGCCTTCCAGGCTATTCCCCCTCACATTTTTTATTATAGGAACTCACCACCCGGATACCGTCAGCTGTAAACTGAATTACATTTGCAAAAGTAACGATATTATCCCGAATGGCAAAGGAAAATGTGATATTTTAATGAAAAACACCGGTTTTACGATAAAAAAACAACATTTTCTTTTATCGTTTGGGAAAAAAAATTATCTTTGCCAATGATAAGAGAACTGACGAGAAAATGTATCTTTCTCTCTGGAACTATTCGTTTAGGCACATTATCACTAATAATACTATATCCACTAACCAAAAAACCAACAATTATGAAGAGATTTCTACTTTTTCTTCTGAGCCTGTTCACAGTTATAACAGGCGTTGCAGCCACAGAGACGTGGGTCGAAGCAATGACATTCGTCGCAACGGCTATCACACCGACTGCCGTGCTTCCTGAGCAGATGTATATCTACGGCAATGTCAACGATAATAACTGGACAGAAAACGGCGTTCAGATGACAAAGGTTTCGGATGGCATCTTCCGTATCGACCACGCCACTATTCAGGACAACGGCCATGGTGTCGGATTTGTCACATTCTCGTCAGCGACAAAAAATTGGGATGAGATCAACAATAACAGATATGGCGCAGAGAACCCGAATAGTGCTGCTATCACTGCTGCAGACCTTCCGGCAACGAAAGTGCTTATCAAGAGTTACACGGACTTCTCTATCCCTGCGGGCAGATACAACATCGTTGTGAACCTCATCGACAACACGATGTATATCGAGCAGATGGAAACGCCGGAGAATGTCTATGTCCTCGGCGACATCAGCAGACACAACTGAGGGAGGGATGTGTGGCGAGTGAGGGGGGAATAGTCTGAATGGCAAAGGAAAATGTGATATTTTAATGAAAAACACCGGTTTTCGATAAAAAAACTACATTTTCTTTTGTCGTTTCAAGAAAAATGTCTATCTTTGCCAAACTAACACGGTAGAAGAGATTCTGAATCAATGCTATCTGAAACTATTCATTTTGACTAAATTCTATACAATTATCTATAAATCATTAACTAAAACCAACAATTATGAAGAGATTTCTACTTTTTCTTCTTGCCGTGCTGACGGGCTTGACCTCGTTTGCCACGGACTACAAGCTGGTGACGGATGTCTCGCAGCTTGAAGTGGGCGCAAAGTATATTGTTGTTGCTGAATACAACAGTACAACGTATGCTATGGGTGCAAAAACTGGTTCTAACAACTATCGTGATGTTATAAAGGTTTCTGCTGCCAATAATGGTATAATTAGTATATCTAACGAGGCAGTAAGTCCTATTACACTTGAAAATGGAACTGGGAACACAAATTATCCTTATTTGTTAAAAGATGGAGAACTTGGCTACCTTTATCCAAACTCTGGCTCAAGTAATAACATAGGGCTTACTACAGAATCAAATGATTATGCAAAGACATCGATATCTATAAATGCTGATAACTATCAAGCTTCGATTACGTTCAATAGAAGTAAAAGCGGAGGTGATAATTTCCAATTAAGGTATAATAATAATAACAACAAACCTCGTTTCTCATGTTATAATAGTACATCTACTACAATATTTGACGGCTACCTCTACAAAGAAGTAGCCGAAGCCCCAACCCCTCTGAAGCCAGAGAAAGTGTTTATGGTTTCTTATTCAGATCAGAAAAGGGTTGAGTTGACACAGACAACGTCAGGCGTTTACACTGCCAGCGAAGTCATCATGAGTTTGATGTCACAAGGAAATGCGAACTATGGATTCTATTTCAGCGTTGCGTCTGATGGGACAACAGAGGATATCTACCGCCCGGAAAATAACGTGGATATTGAGTGCGGCACGAATTACGATGTAGCTGTATATCAAGGCGAAGGCACGGCATGTTGGAACATTGCTGCCGGTGTCTATGACATCACTTTTGACCTCAACGAAAAACAGATGAGCCTCACTGCCACTGAATGGACTCTTGTTAAAGACCTCGGTGAATTTGGCAATCTCATCGGCGGCACAAAGGCTTATGTTGAAAACACCGCCGTCGCCGTAGCACAGCAGGGCAAGAATCTCTGGATAAAGGACAACTCTGGCTGGATGCTCGTCTTTGGCGACCTTGGTGGCGTGACATACAATAACGGTGATGTAATCCCTGCTTTATATGGCGGCTGTAGGTCAGCAAACTACGGTCTGCCCGAACTGGCAGACCCGATTCGCGGCTTCGACAAAACAAAAGAAACAGAAACTGTTGATGCCGTGCAACCGCAAAAGATTGCAGCCAACACTCTCGACAGCACCCCTCTCAACAGCTATGTTGAGCTGAGGGGAAAGGTGACGCTTGACGAAGGAAAAACGCGCAACTACACCCTCACCGACGACACAGGCACAGCGGCTATCTATACCTCATCTAAAGACATCACCGTCACAACGGGCGAGAAGGTCGTTGTACGCGGCTTTGTGTCTATATATATGAAAGATAGTAAAAAAACCTATCAAATCACCCCGGTTGAATCAAAGGTTGCTCCTGCCGCTCCGACATTCAGCGTACAAGAGGGCATAGTGGCGAAAGGCACAACGGTTGCTCTCACCGGTCCGGACGGCGCAACAGTGAAATATCAGATCAACGGCGAGAGCGAGGCATACACTGAATACACCGGGCCTATCGCTATCAACAAGAACACCACTCTCAGAGCTATTGCCGAACTCGATGGCATACTCAGCGACGCTGTCGCAATGAAATATCAGGTGCGCGTAAGCTCTGCTCCTGTCATCACACCAGCGTCAGGCGAGATTGCAGCCGGCACATCACTGTTTGTCAATCTGCCTGAAGATGCTCCTGAAGGCGCAGCTGTCTTCGTGAAAAGAATTGATGACGAAGGCTTCTGGCAGTATATAAATACCCAACCAATCACAATCGACGCGGCAACGACAGTGACTGCTGTGGTGGCTATGCCAAGCGTGACGTCCGCAGGCATGGACGAGACAGATTTCATCCGCAGCGAGGAAGCCACTGCCACCTACACCATCGCCACGGAACCAGAACCAGAGGACAAAATCTATATGCTTGGCACCATCCCCGGCGCAATCTGGGATCCGACTTCAGACAAGGCTCCGCTCGTAAAGAACAATGATGGCAAGTATGTCATCGAAGAGGTGACTATAAGCGATACTAACCAAGGCTACGGATATTTCTGCTTCGTTGACCAATTGGGAGCAAACGGTGATGACTGGTCTGCGAATAACGGTCATCGCTATGGACCGGAAACTGACGGCACTGAGGTTACTGTAGGCGATGCCACAGCGATGATAAAGTATGATTGGACTGATACTGCCTGGAAGATTCCTGCCGGCACATACAAGATGGTTGTTGACCTCGAAGCAATGACCTTCGTGGCAACGGCTGTCACTCCGACAGTTGTATATCCGGAGAAGATGTATATCTTTAGCAATGTCAGCACCAATGGTGGCTTTAAGGCAGGAACGGGCATCGAGATGACAAAGGTTGAAGACGGAATCTTCCGCATCGACCACGTGACAGTTGATGAGGTCGGAGTTATTCTCTTCTCTTCAGATAACACCGGCGATTATTATAAATATGCGTATGGCGCAACCGACGAAAATGATATCTATATAACAAACCTCCCAGCAACGAAGACACTCGTAAAGCAGGATCTGGTAAATCCTAATACCTTCAAGACCGCTCCGGGCAAATACAACATCGTTGTGAACCTCATCAACAACACGATGTATATCGAGCAGATGACATGGCCGGATAAAGTCTATGTCCTCGGCAACATCAGCAAACACCACTGGAAACCGGACTACACGGGCGCGAAGATGATAATGGAGAACGACGGCAAATACCACATCAACGGCGTGAAGTTTGAGCTTTCTGGAAGGGAGGAAGTGGCTTACTTCTGTCTCAGCACTAAGGCATCAACGGTTTGGGATGAGGTGAAGGCCAAACAATATGGCGCGGTGGCTTCTAACACTCCTATCGTGAACGAGGTTGAGACACAGGTTATGAAAGGCATAAACAACTGGACCCTCGCGCCAGGCATCTACGACATCACATTCGATTTCGAGAACCTGAAAATCTCCGTCAAGGCCAACTCAGAGACAAACACCATCTACTACAAGCCGAAAGCTGACGAACAGAAAGTTTATCTCTACGCCTACAAGTCTTCAGAGCCTGTCACACGTAGCGGTAACGTAGCAAATGCAGAATGGCCGGGCGAGCCTATCATCGTAGCAGACAAGAAAGACAACACGGGCTTCATACGCTGCGAGGTAAACAACACATACGACAAGGTCGAGTTCAACGACGGCACAAACCACGGACCCGCCATCGACAACGTCGCTGACCGCAACTACAGCTCTGACATCTATCTCATCGGCGACATGACAGCCGATACGGAGGGTTGGAAGCCTAACGTTTGCAGACAGCTCATTCAGAAAACGGACAACGACAAAGTAATCTACCAGATCCCCGAACTCATAGTAGCTGAGAAGGCAGGCGGTCAGAAAAACTACTTCTATCTGACAGCGACACCGGCAGAGACAGAAGATGACTGGGAGACACTCAACGCAGGTTCGTTCGGCGCACCGGCAGGAAACCAAAAACTTGTTACGGACGGCAAGACACAGAACCCCGTAGTTCTCGGTTCAAACTTCGGTTGGGAAATCCCGGCAGGCAAGTATGAAGTGAAATTCAAACCTGCAGAGAATGTCCTCATCGTCACGGACCTCAACTCGGTAGGCATCGAGAATGTTGACGCTGACGCGGCAGGCGCAGAGTACTACAACATCCAGGGCATCCGCATGAACAAGTCGCAGAAGGGTCTGAACATCATACGCCGCAACGGCAAGACCTACAAGACCGCAATAAGATAAGACCCCGCATCCCGCGAACAAACAAAAAGGGCAGCGCAAATGCGCTGCCCTTTTTGTTTGCCGGCGGGAGGTGGGGGTATGGGGGAATAGCCTGTAAGGCTATACTAAGCGAAGCGGTCGTAACCGGGGGCGAAGCCCTCGGATAAGTCGTGCCCATGCGGCTGCCTGTAAGGCAGTACCTCGCCATCAGTTGCGACATAACAAGGTACTGTCTTTCAGACAGTTGTTATACTTCTTGAGACCCGGGACTATGTCCCGGTGTTCTTCGCCTTCGGGTCAGATCGCAAGCGAATCCGACCGCTTCGCTTAGTATAGCCTTACAGGCTATCCCCCCTCACGTTTTACGACAACACAGACAACAATGACAACGGGAAGAACGGGCGCAACTGGGGATGTCACGAAGTGACTTACAACACAGACAACTAAGATTACTTCTGCAACAGAAAAGTTGTCTCTGTTGTTATTGTTGTTATTACATCTCTGTTGTCTTCCAAAACCCGCAAGCAAAAAACTCGTCAAAAAAT
>SFIS01000087.1 GCA_004555245.1 Bacteroidales bacterium | reverse complement strand
CGTTGTCATTGTTGTCTGTGTTGTTGTTTAAAAAGAATTCCGTAATGTCTGTGTTGTATGTCTCAAGCTTCGACCAGCCTGTAAGGCTGTACTAAGCGAAGCGGTCGTAACCCGGGACGCAGTCCCGGGGGTATAAACACAGAGGCAACTGTCTGTAAGACAGTACCTCGCCATCAGCGGAGATGTAACAAGGTAACAAGGTACTGCCTTACAGGCAGCTGTATCCGCACGACTACCCGAGGGCTTCGCCCCCGGTTACGACCGCTTCGCTTAGTATAGCCATTACCTCCCTGCGGTCAGTGGGTCCGAAGGACAAGTCTCCAGGCTATCCCCCCTCACGTTTTACGACAACAGAGTAAATCAGGAACAGTTCCATTTTTGCACATCAAACTGTAAACCCTAACATTATTATTAATGTATATGACACAAGCGTCATAGAATGTTAAACTTTGAGTATTTTTCAGGGTTGGCTGACTACTTATAGCGAAAAAGTTGTAAATTTGCACCATAGAAAGTGCACAATCGCATAAGATATGCACTTTTCATGGTGCATTTATTATATTTTATCATGGATATCCTACTTACAAATTACATGCAAGAACAGCTTCGGTGGGTGAAATCGGAGTTCAAAAGATATATGTACGACAAACTCCCATGGGATGCTCGTCTTGTAGGATTGACAGGTCCTCGTGGCGTAGGCAAGTCAACTATGGTGTTGCAGCATCTGAAAGAGCAGGACAAGGAGAGGCTCAGAAAAAGCATTTATGTATCTGCCGACCACAGCTATTTTCTCACACACACTCTCGAAGAGACTGCTGCACAGTTTGTGCGTGAGGGCGGCTTGTGGATGTATATCGACGAGGTACACAAGTATGAAAACTGGTCGATAGAGCTTAAACAGATTTATGACAGTCATCCTGAACTGCATGTCTTCTTCACAGGCTCATCAGTTCTTGACATACTGGAAGGCGAGGCAGACCTGAGCAGAAGGGTACTGCTCTTTGATATGCAGGGGCTCTCTTTCCGTGAATATCTCGAAATGTTCCATGGCATAAAATCGCCGGTCAGAAGTCTGGACGATGTGTTGAAAGGCGACATACAGATAGAAGGGCTGCTGCATCCACTGCCGCTGTTTGAGATGTATCTTCATGAGGGATATTATCCATTCTCGAAAGAAGGATATTTCCAACAACGCCTCCAGCAAGTTGTGCGTCTGACTATGGAGACAGACATACCACGGTTTGCCAATATGACGCCTGCCACGGGAAAGAAGCTCCATCGGATGCTTGGAATCATCTCCTCCAATGTCCCGTACAAGCCAGAAGCGACAGCTCTTGCCAACGAGCTGAAAGTGAGTCGGAACGACATACCGACTTTTCTGTTATATATGGAAAAGGCGGGGATGATAGGTCAGCTGCGCGACCAGACAGGCGGCATGCGGGGATTGGGCAAGACAGAGAAAGTGTATCTTGACAACACGAATCTCATTTATGCCATGGCAGCTGAGAATGCAAACGAAGGCAATGTGCGTGAAACGTTCTTCTACAACCAGACACGTCTCACACTACCCGTGAAATCATCTAAAGCATCTGATTTCATGATTGGGGAATACACTTTCGAGGTGGGCGGAAAGAAAAAAGGGTCAAGACAAGTGAAGAACATCGAAAATGCTTTTATTGCGGCACGGGCGACATCTTCTCCGCCATCGTCATAGGCCATCTGCTGAAAGACGTGCCGCTCATCGACAGCACCGCAAGGGCGATGCGCAGCGTCAGACGTCTCATCAACATCAACAAGGACAGTCAGGACAAGTTCCGTGGCATACCGATTGAACGACATCTCGCAGAACTGGAATAGGAGAAGCATGCTGCCCCGCATTGTAAACAGGAATATATGTCTTCTATAGAAAGCATAAATTTACCGAAATATGCAGTCTATAGAAGACATATTTTTATTAAATACTTGTAAAATCCGTTTTTTTGTTGTAATTTTGCCGTCGGACAAAGATTACATATAAGTCATGGAGAAAAAGATTTTAAAGAGCATCATCGTACGGCAACAGGAATTGGTCTGTAATGTAGATTTCATTGAAAGGCCATTGACTATTGAAGCGACTGTCAATTATGTGCTCGTCGGCCTCCGCCGGGCAGGCAAGACATACATGCTTTATCAGACCATCAGACATCTGCTGAACGAGGGGCACAAAAAAGAAGAAATCTTGTTTGTGAACTTTGAAGATGAACGCATCAACGGCATCTGCAAAGAAGAGCTTCATGAAATACTTGAGGCATACGGTGAACTGTATGACACCAAGCCTATTGTATTTCTCGACGAGGTTCAGAACATAGACGGGTGGGAACATTTTGCACGAAGACTTGCCGATGAGAAATACAAGGTATTTGTCACCGGAAGCAACGCCTACATGCTTAGCCGTGAGATAGCCTCCACACTTGGCGGCAGATATCAGATACGAGAAATATATCCTTTCAGCTTTATGGAATATCTCAAGTGGCACGGCGTGGCGATAGACAAGACATGGGAATATGGTTCTGCGAGACAGACAGTGAGACGCATGTTTGATGACTACATCTGTTATGGCGGCATCTCAGAGGTTTTCCCGTTGAAGGACAAACGTGGCTGGCTCACTACGCTATACCAAAAGGTGTTGTATTCTGACGTAGTGATGCGCAACCGCATCAGAAACGACAAGGCACTCAGCCTGCTGGTAAAGAAACTTGCCGACAGTGTACTGCAACCGACATCTGTCAAACGCCTGCAAGACATGCTTACGGGCATAGGAGAGAAAGTGACAAGAGAGACTGTCACTGCATTCCTGAAATATCTGCATGACGCATACCTCACCTTCTCTTTGGCAAACTATTCAGATGGCATCAAAGAGAGGGAAGGCACAAGAAAACACTATTTCTATGACAACGGAATACTTAACCTCTTCTTGTTTCAGCCAGAGGCAAAACTGCTCGAAAACATTGTCGCGCTGTCACTTGTAAGGAAATATGGCGAAGACGAGGTGTTTTATTATCGCAGGAATGTAGAGGTGGACTTTGTGGTGCCACGGCAGTCGCTGGCTATTCAGGTAGCATACGACTTGGAATTGTCATCCACAAAAAGCCGTGAGACGGCATCGCTTGCAGGTCTATGCAAATATATGGACAATATCAGCAATCCTCTGATTATCACAATGGAGACTGAAGACACGATATATGCTGACGATGTGAAAATTGAAGTCATTCCGGTCTGGAAATGGCTGATTGAAAATTCAAACGTGTCATAGAAGGTTAAACTTTGAGACTTCTTTCAGGGCTGGACAACTAATTGCGGCGAAAAAGTTGTAAATATGCAGGGGCACCAGTAAAACCCTGTGTAAGTTCGACTCACAAAAACCAATATAACCCCTTGAAGATTCTTTCTCGCAAATTTCGCAGATACCGCAGATTAATTACAATTGATAACAGACAATGCGCGAATAATGGCTGTACTAAGCGAAGTGACTACCAGCCGGAGGTTTGTCCTGCCATTTGTAACCAGGGACTGTGACCATGTTACGAACGCATTACCTCCCTTCGGTCAGTGGGTCCAAGGACAAATCTCGCTTAGTACAGCCTTTCAGGCTGAACGTATGTTTCCTTTATATATATACTCCACCACACATACGGCAAAACACAAAGAGGATGAACCCGCACGGATTCATCCTCTTTGTGTTATATTATGTATTGTCACGACCTCCGTCAGGGAAGCCGGACAATGCCGCTCTTAACGATTGACAAACTTCTTACCGTTCTTGATTACAAGTCCCTTGGCGTTCGCATTGACGCGCTGACCTGCTACGTTATATGTTGCAGCGTCAGCTGACACTTCATTCTCTACTGATGTGATGCCGGATGTGCCACTAACAACGAACTTAATTCCGTAAACAAGCACATCACCAGCCTTCTCACCTTCAAAGCCTTTCAATACAGCTGTATATTCTGATTCCTTAGCCAAAGAAGAGAACTTTACAGAACATCCTACATTTGGTTCTGTAGAGGCTTTTTGTTCTGTTGAATTCTCACTGCTGTCAATAAGGGTTACGCTAAGAGTGCGAGTAGCAGAAGAGCTTGAACTAACACCGTAAACAACAAGTTCATCTGCGCCTTTAAACTTTATTGTGACGAGCTTTGTTTTAGAGTCTTTTACCAAGAAGCCTTCATACTTACCAGCAGTCTCTAAGGTCTCTCCTGTTGTAGGATCAAGATTGCTACCTTTTTTGTTAGTTACATAAGGAGGATCAGCACTCGTGTCAGCTGATGTTATCCATCCTGCAGAGAATGCTTCAGCTAAGTTCTGAGCACTTGGTAAGAACACTTCGGTTTGTGTTATATCTTTAGTAGCGGTCTGCGCACTAACACTTACAGCCACGAAAGCGGCTGCGATAAGAGTAAAGATTTTTTTCATACGTTTGATTTTGATTAGTTAGTAATAATAAAAAATGTAGTTAAGTTGCCGATATTCCGACAACTTTTGTGCAAAATTAGTCAATTTCCGTGACAAATTAGTCGTTTTGTTAGATAAAAGATGTTAAGAAGTTCAATTTAGTTCATAAATATAAAGATAATGCGCGACATATTCGTCAAAATAAGGCAGGATATGTCGCGCACAGGAAAAAGGGGTTGGTATATGTTTACTGTCTCAGTATTTTCCTTCCGTTGACGATTACCAGTCCCCTTGCGTTGTCAGCGACACGCTGCCCGAGAATGTTGTAGGCTGCTGACGGGGCAGCGGGCTGCACATCGACTACGGTATGTGAGACGGCGGTAGAGATGCCTGTGATGTCAAGCGGATCGGAGAGCGTTGCTCCGGCAAGCTGCGAGACGGCGGCCTTCGCTTCGTCTGCGGAGATGGCGGTGTAGGTATATGGCAGGCTTACCGTGCCTTTGTTGGCGGGCTGCGACGACCATGAGACGTAGTAGTTGCCGTCGAAGGTGTATGCCTTTGAGCTGCTCTCGGAGAAAGGTTTCGTCACGCCCTCCTCAAAATAGTTGCCTTGTATGAGGAACTCGGAGTTTATGCGTGGATTGACGCATAGCGAAGCGCCGGGGCAGTTGTAGTAGTTGTTGAGCAGGTGTATGGTGCCGAAGCGTGCCATCGGCATACGCTGGTTACATTTCGTGCCCCAGAGGTTGTATGCGAAAGTGATGTTCAGCTTGTCCTCGTCAGAGGTGTTGCTGTCGCTGGAGCCTACGAGGTTGCTGTTGGCGTGGTCGTAGGCTCGTTCGGTGTAGCTGAACGTACACCATGAGACGGTGCAGAAGTTGCAGCCGTTAGTGAGGTCGAAGTTGCCGTCCTGTCCGTCAGTGAAGTCGCAGTGGTCCACCCACAGATGCACATTGCCCGTGGCTGTGATGAGGTCAGAGCCTCCGACGTCACACGGTCCGGGTCCCACGAACTTTATGTTGCGTATGATGATGTTTGTGCATGACGATATTTTGAGCACTCCCGCGGTGCGGTAGGTCTCCGAGTTGTCTTTCGTTAAATCGATAAGCGTCTGTCTGGTGAGGAGTTCCCGCTTTTCGCTGACGCTCTGTCCGTTGGACAGCGTGCCTCCCGTGCCGCTCGATGTGCTCGCGCTCTTCACGTTTGCGTCATCAAGTGCGCGTCTCATCTCCTCTGTGAGATAGAACTTCGTGCATATCTTCGCGCCGTTGATGCCTACGATGGTCTTGTTGCTCATGCCGCTCATGCCGACTGTCGAGGAGACGGTGAAATCGCCGTTCGTTCCGTCGAGGATGATAATCTGGTTGTTTTTGATGGCATTGGCGATGTTGTTCTTGTCGTCGCCGCCGGTGGCTTTCAGCGTGACGGTCTTTGGAGAGGCTACAGCGTTGCCGCCCTTTGTAGTGTAGTCGTCGCCTGATGTTAGCGACGTGCAGTTTGTCCAGCCGAACGGCTTGTTCAGGTCGGTCTGCGCCATCGCCGTAGCGAAGACGGCGAACAGGGACAAGGTAGTGAGTAAAGTTTTCTTCATAGGTAGGTTGTGTTCTGTGTATTCATAATCTTTTTCTTCTGCAAAGTTACGGAATTCTTTAGACGACAACACATCCTCGTACTGTTTTAAAAGACAACACAGACAACAATGACAACGGGAAGAACGGGCGCAACTGCGGATGTCACAAAGTGACATACAACACAGACAACTGAGATTACTTCTGCAACTGAAAAGTTGTTTCGGTTGTAATTGTTGTTATTGTCTTTGTTGTTGTTGCTATTGTTGTCTCTGTTGTCGTTGTTGTCTCTGTTGTCGAAAACGTGAGGGGGGATAGCCTTCCAGACTGGTTGTATGCCGGCTTATCTTACGATGTATTTCTTTCCGTTGCGTATGACGATGCCGCGTGTGCTATCCGTCACTCGCTGACCCATGATGTTGTAGGTCGTGCGGTCAGGCTGTACGTCGTTCTCTATGGCAGTGATGCCAGCCGGGTTGCCGTATGCTACATCCATGAGGAAGCAGAGCTGGTCGCCGGAGTTGCAGAACTTGAACGCCGGTTTTCCGCCGATGGTGAAGCTTACCTTGTCCGGGTTCTCCCCGTCCTTATATGACTTGAGGATTGTGGCGTTGTCGGCGGTATAGGTCTGTCCATCTACCGATGCCCAGAATGATGTTCGGTTCGTCGCCCCCTCTTCCTTATTGATATAGCTGTAGAACGTCACGCCGACGGCATATTTCCCTGTAGGGCAGGTGAATGTCATCTCCGCACCGTTGGACAGTTTTATGCTCTTGTGAGCCTCAACGCCAATTGTGATGTCAGAAGCTGAGTCAAGGTTCTTGCTGAGGTTGCCTGTTATCTGAAGCGTTGCGCCGTCTTCAAAGGTAATGAGGTTGGCACTTCCGTTGCCAGGATGGGAATACAGGCAGTTTTCCGTAGAGACTTCAGATTCTCCGTTCTTCATGTCGGGGAAGTATTCGGTGAATGTTCCATCGACAGAAGCGTCGGCATCGGCATTCTGTGCCTTCACGATATGCTCGACAAGCGAGTTGCAATACACCTCGAGGTTGGTGTAGTAGCGTTTCGAGTCGAGGTTGTAGAGGTTGGCGTCGTTGGCGTTGGGGTTCAGTCCGTGTTCAGTCTCCCATGCGTCGGGCATACCGTCGCCGTCCGAGTCAGCCGGGGCAGTCTCGCTGTTGAGCACAGGCCATCCGCCAGCATCGTCCTGGGAGTTTATGAAACCGGGCTTGTTGCCCGAGCCGGTGTATTTTGCAGTGCCGTTATTGACATCATCTGCGATGTCTGTGTCGTGGCTATCGCGTTTGTACGACGCACCGCCGTAAGCCAGCACCTTCTCGAAAGCCCTGAGAGCCTTGTGTGTAGTGACAAAGCCGTAGGGTATGGGCTGTTTGATGCGCATGGTGTCCTTGGTCACTTCGGTATAGGTGCCGTCGTTGCCGGAGGCGTCAACCTGGTTATACATTCCGTATGTCCAGTTGTCGGTGGTCACCTCGTCGTATTTTGAGTTGACATTTCCAGTGACATAATATTTTCCCCATACGTGCCACATGGCATCCCATTCGTTCGGCGAAGTGTCGTGATGGGTGTATGCCGACGTACGTATGCCGACGGCTGCGATGCGCATGCCCTTTGTACCCTCAGGAGAACCGGGGCCGGGCTTGTAGAAGTTGTTGACGATGTTGACATTCATGCCTTCTCCTCCGTAGCATCCGTTTCCACCCCAGTTATAGATGACGTTGTTGCGCATGTCCATCCGCTCGTCGGTCTGTGTCGATGGGCGTGGGCCGAGACGCGGTGTGCGCGAGGTGTGGTGTGCAATGAGGTTGTGGTGGTATGACGCCCCGGAGCCTCCCCAGTTGCCTCCGTAGCCGTGACTGCCTTTAGAGTGTCCGCTGTTGACCATACTCTGATCTACGAAACACCACTGCACGGTGATGTTCTTCGACCCATATACGGAGAGACACTCATCTACGCTCCACGACACGGAGCAGTGGTCGATGATGATGTTCGCCTGGTCCATACCGCCGAGGCCGTCTCCCTCGTGGTATGCGACCTTACGATTGCCGAGGCGGAAACGCATATAGCGTATGATGACATTGCTCGAACTGATGGTGAAGGGATAGTCAGCGATGCAGATGCCGTCGCCGGGTGCCGTCTGTCCGAGAATGGAGACGTTGCCGTTCTTCAGCTGCAGTTCGCTTGTCAGGTAGATGGTTCCTGAGACGTCGAAGACTATTGTGCGCTTTCCGCTTTGGTTGCAGGCATAGCGGAACGAACCGGGTTTGGTGTCGTCGTCGAGACGTGTGACGTGATAGACTGCCCCGCCGCGTCCGCCGGTGGTGTAACGTCCGAAGCCTTCCGCGCCGGGGAAGGCGGGCGCACTGTCAAACTGTGCGTCGGCGGCAAGTGAGAGAAGCAGCGCCGTCAGGAGAAATAATACTTTTTTCATAAATCAATATAGATTAGCAAGTAGTTATGATGATATCCACTCATACAGCGCAGCTTCATTTCACGACATATTTCTTTCCGCCGCGTATTACTATGCCCCGTGCGTTGTCCTGCACACGCTGGCCCATGATGTTGTATGTCGCGCCTGCAGAAGCGGGGCGGTCGGCGTTGACGGATGTGATGCCTGCCGCCTGTCCGTATGTGACATCGAGGATGAACGCCACCTGTTCGCCTATGTTTGTGAAGGTGAACTCGGACTTGCCGCCGATGTTAAAGGTGCATACGTCAGGCTCAGAGCCGGAGCGGCTGGCGTGAATCTGTGCATCGGCTGTCGGCGTATAGGTGACTTTGCCTTCAGCGTCGGTTTCCTCAGTGGCAAACTTATGTCCGCCCACCTCACGCCAGTAGGTAGTGCGCGTGCCGGTGGCGTTGTTGATGTAGCTGACAATCTTGACGGACGAGACATACTTTCCGGCAGGTGCTACGAACTTGTTCTCCGCGCCGTTGGAGACTTTTATGGCGTAGTAGGCATCTTTCTTGCCGTTGTATGTGATAGATGTTCCGGCAGCATATTTCTTATCGGTTGCAAGTCTTCCGGACATTATGACGCTGGCATAGTCTGCGAAATTGTAGCAGCTGTGGCCGTCAGCGGTCTCAGACGGAGCTTCACCCTTGGTGACATAGTATATCTGCCGGTCTTCGGTCTCTCCGTTCCGCATGTCGGGATAATACTCTTCGAAGCCATCTACGGCATTCTGACGCTCAGACTTGATGATGTTCTCAACGAGAGAGTGGGCATAGACTTCGATGTTAGTATAATAGCGGCGGGAGTCGAGGTTGTAGCGATTGGCATCGTTGACATTAGGATTGAGACCGTTTGCAATCTCCCACTCGTCTGGCATGCCGTCGTTGTCGGTGTCTTTCTTCGGCGTTCCCGTGAGCGCAGGCCATCCTCCGGCGTCGCTTGCAGCGTCAATCAGACCGTTTGTCGAGCCGTTGCTGCCCCTGCACGACCATGTGCCGTCTTTTGTCTCCTGAGCCACGCGGGTATCTACGGCGTCACGCGAGAACGACGCACCTGCCGTTGCCACCACCTTCTCGAAAGCCGTTTCGGGAGTCTGCATGTTTATGGTGTTGTACTGGAACTCGGCGTCGGTTGTCTTGAAAGGTGCAGAGACAACATAGTTGTTCTTCCAATAGTCGTACGAAATAGGCGAACTGGTGTCCATCTTTATCGTAGATGACGAGACGTTTGTGGCTGTCGCCTCGGCAGAACCGTACATGTAGTTGCCCGAGATATAGAATGTCGCTGGGACATCCGTGCCGTCACAGTTGCCACATGCTGTCGTCGGGTTGAGGAAGCGTGTTGTTGCAGAGCTCTTTGTCGCCGCTCCGGGCTTGTAGTAGTTGTTGATCATGTTGATCTTCTTCGATTCGCAGCCCTCTTTGTTCTCACCTCCGTAGGTGGAGTTGCCGCCCCAGTTATAGACTACATTGTTCACATAGTCCACGGGACCGGCGAGAGTTGAGACGTAGCCGTGGTCGAAACGTGGCATACGCGAATCGTTGTGTGCGAGGAGATTGTGATGGAACGACGCCTTCTTGCCTCCCCAGATGCCTCCGTATCCGTGACTTGTGCCTTTCGCCGCATTGTCTTTCAGACTCTCTGACAGTATGCACCACTGCAGCGTGAAATTCTCGTTGCCGTAGAACGAGCCCACCTCGTCGGTACACCATGAGAGCGAGCAGTGGTCGATGATGATGTTACGGCAGACGGCGTCGTCATGGTGTGACGCCGACATGGCGTCATCATCAGCGACATCGCCCAGTCGGCAGCGTATGAAGCGCACTATGACGTTGTCGGCGTTGATGCAGAGCGGATAGTTCTTCAGGCAGATACCGTTTCCGGGAGCAGTCTGTCCGAGTATGGTCAGGTCTCCCTTTGCAATCTTCAGCTGTGCCTGCAATTCTATTGTTCCCGCGACGTCGAAGACGATGATACGCGGTCCGCTTTTCTTTGTGATATAATAGCGCAGCGTGCCTTCGGCAGGATTAGCGGCATCGTCGTCGAGCGACGTGACATGATAGACGGTGCCTCCGCGGCCGCCGGTAGCGTAACGGCCGTAGCCTTCTGCGCCTGGGAAGGCGGGCGGATAACTGAATTGGGCTGATGCCATGACAGACGACATCACCACACAGAGTGTGAACAGGATTCTACGCATAGTGATTTTGTTGTTAGTTTGATTCAGGTTAGTTCAGGTTTCAATATCTATGTGACTGCAAAATTAGTTTTTTTGCGTCAAACGGCAAAGGAAAAACGTCGTTTTTTAATTTCTTTATAAAAGAAAAAGGTGATTACACCCCAAAATAAAACAGAATTTACCCCGCTGCGGCATGTCGCACAAGGCAAATTCTGTCTGTCGTGTGTGAGATGGTTATGTGTCAGTAGTGTGTGGCTTGTAGAGCGGGTGAGGGGTTTTACAGCTGTTTCTGTTCTGCGAGATATTCCTTGCTGTATTCCACGTAGTGTCGTGCGAAGCTCTCCGCCTGGTCGGGGCGTGTCTTCTTCATCATCTTCGCCGGCACTCCCGCCCAGAGCTCGTGGTCGCCCACCTGAGAACCTCCGAGTACGAGAGCGCCAGCTGCAATGACGGCGCCTTCGCCAATGACGGCGTTGTCGAGGATGGTGGCGCCCATTCCGATGAGCGCTCCGCGCTTGACATGACAGGCGTGCAACGTGGCGTTGTGTCCCACGGTGACATCGTCTTCAAGCAGGAGGTCGTGGCCGTTGACGAAGTCCTCGGTCGGTCGTTCTGCTCCGCCGAAGTTTGTGACATGGAGACAGGAGCCGTCCTGGACGTTGCAACGGTTGCCGAGCGTGACGCGTGCGACATCGCCGCGCAAGACGGCGTTGAACCATACGGAACATTCGTCGCCGAGCGTGACGTCGCCTACTAATGTCGCATTCTCAGAGAAATAGCATTCCTTGCCCCATTTCGGGGCGATGCCTTTGTATTGTTTTATCAGTGCCATGATTGTTTGTTTTTTTGTGGTTTTTGTTTCTGACGGGTTGTTTGTTTTTTTAGGGTGTACAGTTTGATGTGCTTCCTATGAAATTTTCAAAATATATTTAGTTAATAAATTCAAATTCGTTGATTTATGCAGATGTTGTTAATCTCTG
>SFIS01000086.1 GCA_004555245.1 Bacteroidales bacterium | reverse complement strand
CCAGCCTAAAGGCTGGTTGCCACTTGACCCAACTTTTACGTTTGTCGCGCTGAACCAAAGGTCGCCGGCTGAAAGGAAAGGCAAAGCCCAACGAGCGCACAGCCCAGGGTAAAGCGTAGCGACACTCTGGGTAAATCAGGAACAGTTCCATTTTGGGTACATCAAGCTGTACACCCTATCCGCCTGACGTACTGTTGCCGATGACGACAACCGCCTGCGTTTTGGGACGCAGGCGGGGAGGAAAGGTATTCTTTTGCAG
Organism: Bacteroidales bacterium; assembly: GCA_004555245.1. Taxonomy (GTDB): domain Bacteria; phylum Bacteroidota; class Bacteroidia; order Bacteroidales; family Bacteroidaceae; genus Prevotella. The sequence continues at coordinate 9,803 of SFIS01000086.1, read as the reverse complement.
GGCGGTCAGAAGGGATAGCCTATGGCGAAATTGATGCACTGTGCATTCTTGAACGACGGGGTGTTGAAATATCCCGACTTGCCCGTGTCGTAGGGTGCATGAAGAATGAAGCCCCAGTCGAGGCGTATGACAAAGAAATCGAGGTCGTAGCGTATGCCCGCCCCTGCGGAGAGTGCGATGTCGTCGGCGAGGCGGCCAATCCTGAGAGAGGCTTCGTCGCCATATCCGCTATAAAGGTCCCATACGTTTCCGGCATCGAGGAAGAGGGCGCCGTAGAGCGAGCCGAAGAGGCGCGGGCGGTATTCAAGGTTGAAGAGCATCTTGAAATCGCCGTTGGAGAGGATATACATCAGCTCTTTGTCTTCGTAGTGCAGACTTCCCGGACCGACGGAGCGCGTGGAGAAGCCGCGCAGGTCGTTGGCTCCGCCCATATAATAGCGTTCGGAAAAAGGAGAGCAGTCTGAATTGCCGAAGGGACGTATATATCCGCAGAAGGCATGGGCGACGAGGGACGAGAAAGGTGTAACCATCCACCGCTTGCGCCATTCAGCCTCAAGCTTGACGAACTGCGAATAGGCAGTCTTGAACATCGTCTTGTCTTTTGTGTTCCACCCCTCTCCCGCTATGGTCTTGATGAGATTGGTGACAGAGCCTCCCTCTGTCGCGGTGAGTGTAAGAGACATCGGGTTGGACTTGTTGTCAGTGGAATAGTTGAAGGTGTAGCGCATCTTCGGGATGAAGATGTCGCGGCTTGCCATCGTCATGTAGGCCGACTGTGAGATAATCTCGGCGTATGCGCTGTCCATGCTGGCAAGGTAGCTGTAGTCGAGTGTGAGGGGCGAGAAGGTGTGGCGGATGCGGGATGTGGGTTGCAGGTTATAGAGCATCTCTGCCGACATGATGTTCCGGCGGAAGAAGCCGGTGCGGTTGATTGTCTCGAACGAGACGCGGAAGATAGTGGACGGCGGGTTGTACCATCTGCGTCGCGGACGCATGAAATCGGGCAGCAGCAGGCGCGGCATCTCAAGTGCGACATCTGCGGTGATGTCATAGTTTGTGGCAGCGTCGCCCGCTGTCTTGCCTATGGCGAAATCAGCGTTGCCGCTGATGTTGAAGCTGAGCACCTCGCCTCCCCTGAAGGCGTTGCGTTTGGCAAAGCCTATGCCGACACCGGGACCTCCTCTGCCGGATGTCTTGTGCGTATAGTTTGCGAGCATGGAGAAATCGTACGGTTTGTCGAGCGTACAGTCGATCTGCATGGACAGGGAGTCGTTCTCCGGCTTCATGTTTATGTTCACGGCAGAGAATATGCCTTGCGACGTGAGGCGTGTGAGAGATTCGTCGAGGGCAGCCTGCGAGAACGTGTCGCCGGGGCGGATGCGCATGTCCTGCAGCAGCACTCTCGGACGGAGGGGCGGCTTCTTGCCGGCATACTGCACGACGAGACGACGGAAGCGGACAGTGTCCGTCATCTCCTCCATGACGGTGCGGCGTGTGCGGATGACGGTGTTGCGGACAGCCCACCGGCGTGTCGCCTCTGCGGGCAGAGAATCCATCTTGCATATCTGCAGCTGCACCTTGCACGGCACCTGCACGGTGTCGGCACGGAAGGTGAGATATGACTGTCTGAAATAGTAGTAGCCGTTGTTGCGGAAGGCGTCGTAGATGCGCTTGCGTTCTGCATCGAGGACAGATATGCTGAAGGGGTCTCCTTTACGGAGAAGGGACTTTTCGCGGCCGGCAATGGCGAGCTCGTCGTCAGAGAACCCGACGTATGCGATACTGTCCAATGTGAAGAGGGGACCGACATTGACATCGTAAGAGAGCTTGGCGGTGAGCGGGCGCGGGATGCTGTCTGTCCTTGTAGTGCCGGCCTTGCCTTCCTCCACATGATAGTTTATCTGTCCCCGGAAATAGCCGTAGTTCTGCAGCACGGTCTCTGCGACGGAGACACGCAGTTCGGGATTGACGTCAGACATGAGGACGGGAGCCTTGCCGAATGTCTTCGTGACCCATTTAGAGAAAGCGTCCTGCCTGTCGGAGAAGGCGTTCCATATCCACAGGCCATAGGGGACGGGTGTGCGATAGAACGAGGAGCCGAAGAGTGCGCCGTTGGGGGCGCAGGCAAGTGCAGCCTCTATCTCCGCCTGTGTCTGGAGGAAGTGTTCTCCGCCATCATGGCTGCCGTAATCTATCTTCTTTATGCCGGTATATAGCTGTTCGTCCGCTTCGAGCGACGAAGTGGATGAACATGACATGCAGACAATGACGAGGGCCATTGCCGGCAGGAGGGAGACGATATGTCTTACGCGTTTGTTCAATTTCAGACAGTGTGTTAAGGCCGGCTTTGCGGGGCGGAGTGACGGTTCAGGGTGTCGTCAGGCATCAGCGACAGGGTGTCTTGCCTTGTGCCCGGCTCTGCCGGCTTTCTTGTTTTCGTATTTGTTTTTTCACCGAAGCTGAAGATGTCCTTGAAATTCTGGAGCTTTCTCTTCCACATATATCCGGCACCGTATTGGTCGAGATAGCCTTCAAGATAGTCATAGACATCGTGTTTGTAGAATAGGCGCAGATACTGGTTGGAAGTGTCCGACAATCTGTACTGCACCTCGACATTGTCGAAGAACGACGGTGTCTTTCCCGATGCCGAGCTGCCTGTTGATATCCTGCCACCGAGAGAGACGGAGACGCGGTTGTTCCAGAAGCGTTTCGCAAACTTGAAGCTGTAGTCCATCGATGTCGTGCCGTCGGCATTTGTGGTGTTCTCCAGTCCGACAGAGAGGTCGAGCGTGCGGAGTGCCGTACCGGCAATGTTGTTGATTTCCTGTTGGAGGAAAGAGCTGAGAGCCGAGTTCATGGTGATGTTCGACGTGTTGGCATCCGAGAGATACATTCCGGTGGTGAGCATAGTGACCGCCACCTTGCCCCTCTCCTCCACCGACATGGTGTTCAGGGCGTCGGCGGTCTGCTGGTCTTCCGGTGCGTCGATGACGAACTGCAGTCCCATGTCCTGCAATGTCTTTGTGATGACCACGCCACACGTAAATTCCACTGTCCGGCTCTCGCCGTTCTGGCTGACGCTTGAGCGCATCTTCTCTGTGGCTGTGATGTTGAGGCGCGGGTTCATTATGTCTCCGACAAACTCGATGTAGCTGTCTTCAGAAATGGAGAACGTCTTGAGCGGGATGACGGGCAGTGAATATTTCATCTCGCCTTGGGATATGGTGTATCGTCCCGTCATCGAGAGTGCGTCGTCGGCATATATCATGCGCAGGTCACCGCTGCCCATGATGTCGAGGTAGTTAGAGTGGTTGGTGTTGAGCCAGCAAGTGATGTGCGCTCCCTCGCGTATGCCTATTCTGAAATCTACAGCCATACCGTCAACCTTCGGCAACTCTTTCGGGACGTAATCCTCATTCCGGAAGTCGGTGAACTCAACGAGTTCTTTCAGGCGGTTGTCAGTGGTGATGGGCGAATCCTTGAGAATATAATACAGGTTGGTTGAGGGCAGGACATCGAGGCGCGCCTTGACGTCGAGGCGGTCGAGATAACCGCTGACGAGAGCATAGAAATTGACGAAAGCCTTGCCGTAGGCTTCCGAGCGTCGTGTCTCCTTCGCATCTATCAGCAGTATGTCCTCGCCCTTGATGCTTAGGTTCACCATGATATTGTCCAGCTGCGAGAAGTCGCAATATCCGTTCATCACCATCGGGCGCTTGTTCTTGTCATAGAACGAGAAATTGTCGAACAGCACATTAGAGCCTACAATCTTCACGGGGTCTTCGTCGATTGTCATCGTCACGCCGTATGGCACAGAGACGAACGCCGCCTTGCTGAGGTCTATCGTACCATCTACGACAGGCTCAGAGACTTTTCCCTTTATCGAGAGTGTGCCGTTGCCGTATCCGTCCATTCCGACAATCTGGTCCGGGACAAAACCGTTGACGAGATTCATTGGCAGGTCGTCGAGGCTTATTTCCGCGTCGATATAGTCTTCGTCCCTGAAATAGTACGTACCGACGATGCTTGCCACCTCTTTCTCGTCCTTATACAGTATGCCATCGACATGATGCGAGCCGTCAGCCTGTGGCATATAGACAATCTCGGACGATATGTTTCCCATCAGACAGCCTTCGTAGCAGAGGTTCTGCAGGCGTATGTCAGAAGATATCGACATGTCTTTCCCTGATATGATGGCATGGAAGTCACCGTCGAGCACGCCGGTTATGTCGGGTGTGTATGGCACGACAGAGAGCAGTCCGGCGAGGTCGAGCTTGTGTAGCGAAAGCGTGATGTCCTGCAATGCCTCGAGGTTGTCGTCGTTTGTATATATCTGGACGCCGGTTCCGTCGTCCGCCTGGAGTTTCAGGTCAGCCGACACGCGCATGCCCTTTCCGAAGAATACATAGTTGCCTTCGTTCGGCATGAATGCACGGTATCCGAGAATCTGCTCGCGTTCGGCTATCTTCATCCTTATTCCGTCAGCCTCCATCAGTGCAGACAGCCCGATGTCTATGCCCCGCCTTCCGTCTTTGTCGTCAATGGTGAGCGTTGCCGACGATCCGTTTGCCAACATCTCTCCTGCAAGCCGGGCGGTGAAGCTGTATTGCGGGTTGTCCTTGCCGTTGGCAACCTTAAGTTCATAGCTTGTATTGTCAATGTCCGAACTGACGTCAAATCTTATTTCGTCAAGCTGCACAGACGGTGTCTTCAGTGTGTCTATCTGCACTATGCCGTCCAGACCTCGTACGGGCGACGACGAGATGTTGGCATAGACGTTGGAAAATTCGTATCCGAAGCGCGAGAGCAGACGTGCCAAGGGATTCTCCATGCCGGACGAGAGATAGAGTCTTGCTTCGGGCAGTTTCCTGCGCAGCGCAAGTTCGTCGATAATGCGCTCGTCCATCTGCCGCTTCATTTCTTTCGCCATGTCGCCGGTGAAACGCATCAGACGGCGGTAGCCTCCGCCGGCGTCTGCACGCAGGTGGAAGTCGCCGCAGTTCATTACCGCATGGGTGGTGTCACGGCGCGTCAGGACATCCAGCGCTATGTCGTCGGGATGGAAGACCTGTGCAGAGTCCGTGATGCGTATGTCGGAGAGATGTCCGTTCAGAAGGATGTTGTCGCCAAGGTCGGTGTCGATGTCAACATGACAGCAGATGCCGGTTGAGAGTGGCGACGGTGTAAGGCGTAGCGCATGCAGGTCGATGTTACGTATGTCAGCTGCAAGAGTGGCAGCGAGGCGTTTCGTGCTGAGCAGCGCATCGAGCGACATGTTGCAGCTCAGTATGTCAGCATCGGAATGCAGCGATGCCTGCACCCTGCCGTTGCGTATGCTGCATTCTGCCGTTGCTCCCGCAAAGTTCCATTGCTTGTAGTTCAGGTTGGCAACCGCCACATCGGCATCGATGCGTGTCGCGGGCGAGAAGATGTCCGTTCCCCTGCCGGAGACGTTCAGCCTGCCGGAGAAATTCTTCATGCCGTAGCCTGGCATGAAACGGTTTACATTGATGCCGCTTGCCTGCATGGCGGCATCGTATGCCATGCCATCAGCCGAGAAGCGCGCTGTGCCGGAGAGCCTGCCGCCGTTGCCGAAGACGCTGGCGTCGAGGCTGACATCGGCAGTCAGTTTGTCCGGGTTGTCAAGATGACAGACATCGCCCTCGAGAGTGAGACGGACGAGTGACGGGACATCGGCATAGACGTCGGTCAGATGGCAGTGCCGGGTGTTGCCTTCAAGCCGTGCCTGCAGTGTCACGGGCTGCTTCGGCAACTGCCGTTTCAGCTCGCGCGGCAGCATCTCGCCGGCAAGCAGCAGAACGTCGTCAGCCCCGACACTGGCTTTGAAGGCTGCTCTCGCCTTGCCTGGATTCGTCTTGTCGAACGTTGTGAAATCCATGTCAACGTCAGCGCTGACAGTGGAGTACGGCGTGAGAAGATTGAAGCCGTGGACGTGCAGACGGTCGGCATCCATCGATGCCACAAAGGTCAGCGAACTGAGGGCGAAGCCCGATTTCTCCTTCATGTTGCAAGCCCTGAGGCGGACTTTCATGCCGTCTGGGGAATAATATAGGGAATCGACACCGACATTCATCTCCGTGAACGCCAGATGGTTGTAGTCCATGCCTTTCGTCCGCGGCTCAAAACGGTTGTCGTATCTCACCCCACACCTTCTTATGTCTATGTCACTGACAGAATACACCCCTTCTGCCAGGTCGAGCAGAGCGTTGTCAACGACGATGTCCCCTATCCTGCCTTCAATGTTGAGGGTATCGCCCGGCAGATGCAGCATCACCCTTGATCTGGAGACGGATGCCTTCGCGACAGCCACGACCCACGGCGTACTGGATTCTGCAGTGTCTTTCTGCGCCGTGTCCGAGAGGCAGATGTCGAGGTCGGCGTCTGTCAGGCTGGCTGTATTGACGATTACGGAATCATGTTTCAGGTCCAGAGGGTGTATCTCCACCACGGCCTGCCCTACCCTGCCATCGACACGGCAGTCTGCAATCATGTCCATTGTGTTCAGCCTCACTCCGTCAAGCTGTAGCACATCGACTTCAACCTTTCCCCTGAGCAGAGGCATCATCCGTATGTCGCACACCACACTGCGCGCAAGCAGAAGGGTGTCTTTCCGCTGCGGTATGCTGTCGTTGCGCTTCAGTGCCGATATGCCGTTGAGCTGTACGTCGAGAGGGAAGCGCAACGACACGTCATGTACGGTTATCTCCATCCCTGTAGCCTCGGAAGCGTAACGCATGGCGACACCTGCCGCCCATCTCTGAACAGGAGGGCAGTAGATGAGCAGTGTCAGCAAGACGAAGAGCACAAAGGGTGTGAGGAGTGCTCCGAGACACCATCGGGGCCATCTTATGTTCGCCACGTCAGTCTTCATTCACAACGGTTTTGCAAATTTTCCGGTATAGTTCAGGAGGCTTTCAGACGCGGAAAGCTCTCCAGAGGTTGTCGTCAGGAAGCGGAGCTTCTGCCGAGACAAGCATCTTCGACACGGGATGGACAAACTCCACCCTCCTGCTCAACAATGATATCGAGCCGTCGGGGTTGCTTCTCGGCGCGCCGTATTTCAGGTCGCCCTTTATGCAGCATCCGATTTTTGCGAGCTGGCATCTTATCTGGTGATGCCTGCCCGTATGCAGGTCGATTTCCAAGAGAAAATATCTCTCGCTGCTTGCGACAAGCCTGTAGTCGAGCACGGCGAGCTTGCTGCCCGGCACCTCATGGTCGTAGCAGTAGCTCTTGTTCTGTTTCTCGTTCCGCACAATCCAGTGTCTGAGCGTGCCTTGCGGCTCTTTCGGGCAAGATGCGGTGATTGCCCAATAGGTCTTCTTCACCTCGTGTGTGCGGAACATACGGTTCAGGCGTTCGAGCGCCTTTGATGTCCTTGCGAACACCACGAGTCCGTTGACGGGTCTGTCAAGTCTGTGTACGACACCGAGAAAGACATTCCCCGGCTTCGAGTATTTCTGCTTTATATAGTCTTTCACCGTTTCCGATAGCGGTGTGTCGCCGGTCTTGTCCCCTTGTACAATCTCACCGCTCCGCTTGTTGACGATGATGACATGGTTGTCTTCGTAAACTACAGTCATAGCATGAGCATCAGCTAAAACGAACGACAACAAAGACAACAAGTTAAACGTAAATCAGTATGATTGCATCAGTTGTCTTTGTTGTCGTATGATAGAATCACGCGTAAGGCGACGGGACTTACATGTTCATGCCGCCGTCAACCTGTATCACCTGACCGCTGACATAGCTTGAGAGGTCAGAAGCGAGATACACTGCCGTGTTGGCGATATCGTCAACCTGTCCGGCACGACGCAGCGGAATCTTCTTTGCCCACTCCTTGCGCACATCTTCAGAGAGAGCGGCTGTCATGGCTGTCTCGATGAAGCCCGGCGCAATGGCGTTGGCGCGTATGCCCTTCGGTCCCATCTCCTGTGCTATGGATTTGGCGAGAGCTATCAGACCGGCCTTCGATGCTGCATAGTTGCACTGGCCGGCGTTGCCGTGAACTCCGACAACAGACGCCATGTTGATGATCGAGCCGCCCTTCTGGCGCATCATGATTGGTGTGCAGGCGTGAATGAAGTTGAAGGCCGACTTCAGGTTGACATTGATGACAGCATCCCACTGGGCCTCAGACATACGGAGCATCAAGCCGTCTTTTGTGATGCCGGCATTGTTGACCAGGATGTCAATCGAGCCGAAGTCATCTTTCACCTGCTTCACAGTCTGCTCCGTCTGCTCAAAGTCAGCGGCGTTGCCGGCGTATGCACGGCAAGTGACGCCTACGGCTTCTATCTCCTTGCGGGTGGCCTCAAGCCCTGCCGCCATTTCGTCATTCAGTACAAGATCTGTGAATGCGATGTTTGCGCCTTCTTCTGCAAATCTCAATGCGATAGCCTTTCCGATACCGCGTGCAGCACCAGTGATGAGTGCTGTCTTACCTGTTAATAATCCCATTTCTTGTTTTTGTTAAATTGTGATTGGTACGAAGTCAGAGCATCGCCCCGGCTTCTCGTTTTTATGTTTATGTTTATGAATTGTTCATTGTCCTGAAGCCTCCGCCGCGCGGCACGTCATGTCCGTGCTACACATTATATAATATATATATATATATATGTCATGTGCGGAGCTTTCCAAGTGCGCCATACACGAATCGCGCCACCATAGGGCGCGTGCTGATGTCTGTGATGCCCCTGCCGAGGCGTCCGTAGATGTACGGCACCTCAAGCCCCTTGATGCAGTAGTGGGTGATGGCGGCTACAAGGTCGATGTTGTCGATGTCAAACTCTCCGCTCGCCTTGCCTGCGGCATACACCTTGCGAAACAGCTCAATCTCATCCTCGTCAAAATTCTTGCGCACCTTCTCCACCATCCAGATGTTGCGGAAGAACTCGGCACGCAGGTTGCCGTTTCTCACCACCGTCTCCTTTATCATGTTCAGATGCGTGTAGATAAGCTCGATAATCTTGTCCTGCGGACGCATACGCATCTCCGACACCTCGTCGAGCTTGTCCGACAGCCGCTCAAGCTCATATTCTATGACAGCAGAATACACTTCCTCCTTACTCTCGAAATATGTATAGAGAGTTCTCCTGCCCTTGCCTGACGCACGGGCGATATCATTCATGGTGGTGTTTTCCAACCCGTTCTTCGCAAAGAGCTGGCGCGCCACATCAACAAAGTTCTGTCTTGTTTTGGATACTGACATAGATAATAACGATAGAAAAAGATGCACATGAAATTATAATGTGCAAAAGTAATCATTTTTTCAGTTATATACGAACATTCAATGGTTAAAATAAGAAAAAAAGGACGAAAAACGTATATTATCCGAAAAAACTTACAAGAAAACTTGCATATATGAAAAAATTGCAGTACCTTTGCACTCGCTTTTGAAACAAGACACCTTTCAGACATCTTGTTTATATCGCGGAGTGGAGCAGTTGGTAGCTCGCCAGGCTCATAACCTGGAGGTCATACGTTCGAGTCGTATCTCCGCAACAATTCCAGCCGGAATCCTTCTTCACAGGGATTCCGGCTTTTTTGTTATCCGATGTCAGTATGCTTCTGCCGCCGCGGGCATGGCAGAAACTCAATGCTGTTTCAGCGGAAGGACATGCGTGTTCTTCACTTCGCGCAGGACAAACGACGAATTGAGCGAGCCGATGGCGGGTATCTCGCGGCTCAGTAGAAAATCAGTGGGGATTATAGTTAGTTTATGAAATTATGATTATCTTTGCATCATGGAAAATGTTTTTCTCAAAGCAATAGCAAATGTA
>SFIS01000085.1 GCA_004555245.1 Bacteroidales bacterium | reverse complement strand
TACATTTGCTATTGCTTTGAGAAAAACATTTTCCATGATGCAAAGATAATCATAATTTCATAAACTAACTATAATCCCCACTGATTTTCTACTGAGCCGATATTTCTGCAACAATGATAAAATAGTATCAGCCGCTGCCCGGACAGAGACGTGTATGATACTTTTTTGACATAGAAATTCTGCCGTAAAATCCTCTCCGACATCCATCTGCCAGTTTTAAGCCTGTTTTTCGGTGTTTACTTATACTTTTCGTATATTCTTGATATTCAGCAGGATATGCAATTTTCTAAAGTCTTCCGGTCACTTCTTCTTGTGAAAAACCGTGCCAAACCGTTCCAAGATAGTCAATATTGGCTCGTCATCAAGTCAATCTTGCGGTCTCACTTTGACTGTTTTGCAGCGTCACTTTGACTGTTTTGCAGTCCAGATTACTCAAAATGACCCTAAAAGAGGCAGCATACGCCATCCGGAAACGCTTTTTCCCGTCCCCGAGACATGATTTTCGTGTATGACAGATGGTGCAGGAAAGTGTAAGCCGCTATGTCTCCATGATACTATTCTAAGTCTATACCATTGCAGTCTTCAACAGCAAGTTCTTGCCTGACAAGCCCCGTCACGTAACACAACCGCCCTAATCGTTGAAACTGCGGACGGCATTCGGTAGAGCTGCAGGCAGACATCGTGACTGCTACGGGCTCCATTCGTTGCCGGCGATTTGCGCATTATGCTCTGAGGATAGGGTAGGGCAGAGCCAACTCTCCGTTTCGCATGGGTTGTCATCAGTATTCCGCAAACGGGGAAAGGCCCCGCAATATGTGCCAGACACGCTTCCTTCGGACACATAAAACACCACTTGCCCTCTTGCCGTCCTTAAAAAAACTTAATCCATATATGGTATATTGTTTTGTTCGGGAAATATTTTGTACTTTTGCAGAAAGACTGAAATCCGTACCATAATCTCATGCATCAATGATTAATTAACTAACCATAAATCTATATTCCTGTTTATTATGAGAAAAAAAGCCCTTGTGCTTGTAGCGCTGTTGTTCGCTACGCTAAACGTTATGGCAGACGATGCCTGGAAAACAACGTACAAAGAGATTGAATCACGCATCGTGGCTCCGACGTTCAAGAACAAGACTTACAGCCCGAAAGTTAAAACGACCTATACGGCTGCCAAGAACCAGAAGCTCATCAATGCCGCAATCCTGAAATGCAGCAAGGCGGGCGGAGGAAAGGTTGTCGTGCCGAAAGGCAGGTATATGACCGGCGCCATCACTTTACGCTCAAATGTCAACCTCGTCATCTCAGAAGGCGCGGAACTTGTCTTCGCATTCGACCGGAAACTCTATCCAAATGTCGTCACTCGATGGGAAGGCCTCGACGTCATCAACTACCAGCCTTGCATCTATGCCATCGACGCACAGAACATCGGCATCTCCGGAAAGGGTATCATAAACGGAAACGGCTCGAACGAGAGATGGTGGTATATGAAAGGACATAAGGAACACGGATACCATGAAGGCGTAGATGAATGGCAGGGCACGGACAAAACAGGTACGCGCGCCACACTCCTGAAGATGGCGGACAACAATGTGCCGGTCAGCGAGCGTGTCTTCGGTATGGGAAAAGGCCTGCGTCCGCAGCTAATCAATTTCGTCAGATGTCAGAATGCGGTGATTGAGGACGTTGAACTGCGCGATTCTCCCTTCTGGGTGATTCATCCGCTGTTCGTAAAGAACCTCACCGTCAGAAACGTCACGATATTCAACGAAGGACCCAACGGCGACGGATGTGACCCGGAATCGTGCGAGGACGTACTGATTGAAGGATGCACCTTCCACACCGGAGACGACTGCATAGCCCTGAAGTCTGGAAGAAATGCCGACGGACTGCGTGCCAACGTTCCATGCAAGAACATCATCATACGTGGCTGCAAAATGGCGGACGGACATGGCGGCGTCGTGATAGGGTCGGAGATAAGCGGCGGATGCAGCAATATCTTCGCCGAAGACTGCGACATGGATTCCCCCAACCTCGACCGTGTCGTGAGAATAAAGACTAACACATGCCGCGGCGGCATAAACGAAAACATATATGTGAGGAACATCAGGGTAGGCGAATGCCGCGAGGCAGTGATGAGAATAAACCTCGTGTATGAGCCAAAGGAAATCGCCGAACGCGGACATATTCCCACTGTGCGCAATGTCTTTGTGGAGAATATCAGATGCAAGAAGTCGAAATACGGAATCCTTCTGAACGGCCTCACGGAAAAGGATTCAAAGACACCTCAGATATACAACATCAATGTGAAGAACTGCACATTTGAAGGACTTCAGGCCGAGCCCTTGTACAAGACTGGACTGGTGAAAGACATTACGCTTGAAAATGTCACGGTGACGGCCAAGATAAAGTGAGACAGACAGTGTGGAATCTCCATTTCTGCGACATGGCGGAAAGCATTGGCTGTCAGAAGACATGACGGCGGAAATAAATCCACAGAAAAATAACAGAACCTAACATTATTCAAAATATGATCAAGAGATTATCATTCATCTTCGCCCTCGCACTCTTCGTTTCGGCATCTTTTGCCGAAGGATGGGACGAGGCATTGTACAGGCAGATTGAAAGCCAGATCAAAGCCCCTGTCTTCAGGGACAAGGTGTACAAACCTGCAGTGAAAGAAACAAATTCTGCGGCGAAAAACCAGAAAGCCATAAACAAGACCATACTCAAGGCATCGAAGGCCGGAGGAGGTTCGGTCGTCATTCCGAAAGGCACGTATATGACCGGAGCCATCACGCTGCAGGACAACGTGAACCTTGTCGTCCAGGAAGGAGCAACGATAAGGTTCGCATACGAACCGGAGCTCTACCCCCTTGTATATACACGCTACGAAGGACTTGACCTTTACAACTATTCGCCATGCATCTACGCCAACGGGGCGAAGAACATCGCCATCACCGGAAACGGAACGATTGACGGCAACGGTGCTAACGACACTTTCTGGCAGTGGACCGGAGTGGAGTATTTCGGATATAAGAAAGGCGTAACAACAGAAGACTGCAAATACCCGAAAAACGGAGAGACAATGGGCTATCGCGACATACTGCAGAAGATGTGCGAGGACAACGTCCCTGTAGAACAGCGAATCTTCGGCATGGGAAAGGGACTGAGAATGCAGCTCGTCAACATCGTGAACTCGGAGAATATACTCATCGAGGGTGTGACATTGCTCAACTCGCCTTTCTGGGTGATGCACCCGCTCTTCTCGAAAAATATCACAGTGAGAAACGTGAAGGTCTTCAACGAAGGCCCCAACGGCGACGGATGCGACCCGGAATCGTGCGAGAATGTGCTTATCGAGAACTGCGTCTTCGATACTGGCGACGACTGCATAGCCATCAAGTCTGGACGAAACGGAGACGGACGGCGTGACGGCAGACCGTCGAAGAACATCATCATCAGAGGATGCAAGATGGCTGACGGACACGGCGGAGTTGTCATAGGCTCGGAAATATCAGGCGGTTGCGAGAATGTATTCGCCGAGAATTGCGAGATGGACTCGCCTAACCTCGACCGCGTGCTGCGCATAAAGACTAACACATGCCGCGGAGGAGAGACAAAGAATGTCTTCATGCGGAACGTAAAGGTGGGCGAGTGTAAAGAGGCTGTACTCAGAATCAATATCAACTACCAGCCTAAAGAAAAGGCGGAACGCGGACACATACCATACGTACACAATGTGTGGATGGAGAATGTCACCTGCAACAAATCACGCCACGCCGTCATCATCAACGGCATAACCGAGGCTGACGCCGTGTATGACATCAATGTGAAGAACTGCACGTTCAACGGGGTGACAGGAAAGCATTTCGTCAGAGAGAACCGTATGCACAACATCAACTTCGACAACCTCTCCGTAAACGGCTCGCTGCTCCTCACCGAGAAACCGTACAAGAGCTATGCAGAATGGCTCACGCGCTCGGAGATGAAAAGGGTTGACAATCCAATCTACCTTGACTTCACTGACGCAAAGAAACACCCGAAGGGGAAATGGTCGTACGTGATGGGCATAGAACTCGAGGGTATGCTCGACACTTACCTCGCACACGGAGGAGACGACATCTTCGAGTATGTCAACCGCTATCCACAGCAGATGATAACCGCTGACGGCGTCACGACAGGATACAAATACGAAGACTTCAACCTCGACAACGTAAGAACGGCACGCTTCATCTACAGAATCTCGAAACTGGCCCCGAGAGATGGTTATGACAAAGCCCTGAAGACATATTTCAGACAACTCATCAACCAGCCGCGTACGGACGAAGGCGTTTACTGGCACAAACAGATTTACCACGACCAGGTTTGGCTCGACGGCATTTATATGGGACTGCCATACAAGACAATCGCCGCACCGGAGATGGTGGCTGCAGGCATGACAGTGAAATCGAAAGGCCTGCCGCGCAAGAATGCGAGACTCTCGAAGAAACAGCAGCAGAAAGAGCTCAACAGCTACTACGACGACATTCTGCACCAGATAACGATGACCGACGAGAGAACATACGACAAAGCCACCAATCTCTGGAAACACGCATGGGATTCAAAACACGGAATGTTCTGGGCAGACAAAGAGACAGGACGCTCAAAGCACACATGGGCGAGGGCACTCGGATGGTTCACCATGGCACAGATAGAGATTCTCGACTATCTGCCGCAGGACTATGCACGCAGAAGCGAGGTTATCGACATGCTCAACCGGACGCTGAAATCATGCATCGACTATCAGGACAAGGCATCCGGCGTATGGTATGACGTGATGGACGTGAAAGACCCGCGCAACTATCTCGAAGCCACGGCATCGTGCATGTTCGCCTATTGTATGCTGAAAGGCGCACGCCTCGGATATCTCGACGAGAGCTTCCGCGAAGCGGGTATAAAGGCATACAAGGGCATCATCAACAATTTCATCAAGGTGAACCCTGACAAGACAATATCTCTTACAAGATGCTGCTCTGTCAGCGGACTCGGACCGGAGAAGTCGCCACACCGCGACGGAACGTTCGAGTATTACATGTCTGAGCCGATACGCGACAACGACGCAAAAGGCATTGGCCCCTTCATCTGGGCTACACTCGAGATGGAGAAACTCGGATATGACACTAACAGCGACTATTGACAACTGATTTCATAAACAACAAAGCACACAGATGCGCTGCTGACAAACCACCAAAGGATGGATGGACGACAGGACAGGCATCTGTGTGCGTTTTCTGTAAATATACATTATTCCTATATATACAACTCACAACATGAACATTTGCTATATACTGGCGATGCAGAAAGAGGCAGAACCATTCATCACACATTATGACGTGAAGAAAATAGAAGGCGCTTTCGCACCGCTACCTTGTCAGCTTTATCAGAAACAGATCACGGACGAAGACACACTGAGCGTCGTTGTCAACGGACAGCAGCACGGCAGCAGCCTCGTCGGATGCGAGGCGGCGACACTGACAACGCTCAAGGCTATAGAACTCCTGAAGCCTGACCTCGTTGTCAACAGCGGCACATGCGGAGCGTTCAAGGAGAACGGGGCGGACATTGGTGACGTGTACATCGCAAATGCAGTCATGTTCCACGACAGACGTGTGTACGGTGACGATGAATGGGGCACACAAACTTTGGGAAACTACCCTTTGTGGAAGATGTCTGAAAATGTTGCGCGCGCATTGGGACTGAAACTCGGAAAAGTGACGACCGGCTCGTCGCTCGATATGCAGCCATGCGACCTGACGGTGATAAAGGAGAATGATGGTGAACTGAAAGAAATGGAAGCCGCTGCAGTGGCTTTCGTATGCTCGCTGTTCCATACGCCATGTATGATTGTGAAGTCTGTCACTGACCTGCTCGATACCAGTGAAGAGACACTGGAGGTCTTCCACAAGAATCTTGCTTTTGCCTCAGAGCAGCTATGCAATGCTAACGTGAAGATTATCGACTATATCACCAGCAACGTAAAGAAAGGCTGAAAAAACTACGGAGAAAAGCGATGCCATGAATCATGACACGCAAAAAAAAAGAGGTGTCCAAACTGATTTGTCATCTGTTGATAAAGAATGTCATCATAGGGGCAAATCCGTTTGGACACCTCTTTTGTGTCACTGTGTCAAAACTGTAGGGCTATCTTGCGTTTGTCAGCTCTTTGGCTTTCTCTATCGCAATGTCAATATGGGGGCAGATGTGGTCCTCACCGATAAGATCGTAGAAGTGTGCCCTCTCAAGAACGGCATGGACTTTAGGATTGACACCTGAGAGAACAACATCGATGCCCTGCTGCTTGGATGTGATGCAGATGTTTGACAGGTTATGGATGCCGGTGGAATCAATAAACGGCACATGCCTCATGCGGATGATGCGAACGTCAGGCTTCTCTCTGAAACGGGTCATGAGTTCTTCCGCCTTGTTGCCGGCACCGAAGAAATACGGGCCGTTAATTTCGTAAACCTCAATGTTCCCCGGCACCTCAAGATGCTCGTCGTGCTGAGACTGAAGGTCTGATTCCTCTTCTACGTCGATGTCTGTAACAAGATGCACGTCGCTCGTTTCTGCCATCCGGCGCATGAAAAGCAGACATGCAATGACAATTCCAACCTCTATCGCGACAGTAAGGTCGAATATTATGGTGAGGAAGAAGGTGACAAGAAGAACGGTTATGTCTGATTTCGGATTACGCAGAATGCCGATGAATGACGGTATGCCGCACATGTTGTAGCTCACCACGATAAGAATACCGGCAAGACATGCCATCGGAATGTATTGCGCCAGTGGCATGAGGAAAAGGAAGATGAGCAAAAGAACGGCGGCATGAATGATGCCCGCTACCGGTGTCTTGCCTCCGTTGTTGATGTTTGTCATCGTGCGCGCAATGGCTCCCGTTGCTGGGATGCCTCCGAAAAGTGGCGTCACGATGTTCGCGATGCCCTGGCCGATAAGCTCGTTGTTTGAATGATGGCGGTCGCCGATCACACCGTCTGCCACCGTTGCGGACAGAAGGGATTCTATTGCGCCTAACAATGCTATCGTGATGGCAGGCTGGACAAGTCCCTTGATTGTCAGCCACGAAAGCTCGGGGACACTCGCATCGGGAAGCTCGGCAGAGATGGAGAAACGGTCGCCGATAGTCTCTATAGAAGTGATGCCTGCATACTCGCGGAGGAGAACAGCCAATACCGTCGTGAAAATGATGGCTATAAGAGAGCCCGGAATCTTCTTGTTGATTCTCGGCAGAATGACGATTGTGAGAAGACTGATGACACCTATCGCAAATGTCCAGAGGTCTATGCTGCCGAAATTCTCAAAATAGCATATCCATTTCTCGATGAAATCACTCGGCACTTTAGCGATGTCCATGCCAAAGAAGTCTTTCATCTGAGTGCTGAAAATCGTGACGGCTATACCGGATGTGAAACCGACGACTATAGGGTAGGGGATATACTGGATTATAGTTCCTAACCTCAGCACGCCGAACATGACAAGGAATATGCCCGCCATAAGCGTGGCGATGCTCAAACCTGTCATGCCGTATTGCTCGATGATGCCATAGATGATGATGATAAATGCTCCGGTGGGACCGCCTATCTGTACTTTTGAACCTCCGAATATGGAGATAAGCAGACCGGCAACGATGGCGGTGATGATACCCTTCTCTGGTGTGACACCAGAAGCAATACCAAAGGCGATGGCAAGTGGCAGAGCCACAATGCCTACGATGATGCCTGCCATGAGGTCAGACATGAATGTCTTCTTGTCGTAGGATTTAAGACAGGAAACAAGTTTCGGCTTAAACATGATGATTGGAAAATGATGTGTTTGGCAAGGAAATGCTCATCTTGTCGATAGCATCCATGCCTTGATGTTCTTATCCTGAAAATGATGTCCCATGCGGAAGAGGATGCCGCGGTCATGATTTGACATTGTGACAAAAGTCTGGAAACCGTGCGTCTTACCGCAAAGACTAACGATGTCATGCGCTGATGACATCGTCGTCTTTTTGAATTATAGTTTACGATATGCTTTCAGGCAACGCTGTGTAGCTGAATCTTTGCCGAAAACAGTTTGTTATTTGTTCTTCAGAAGGTCACGAATCTCTTCAAGCAGTTTCTCCTCAGCTGATGGAGCAGGCTCAGGAGCAGGAGCGGCAGGCTCTTCTGCCTTCTTCCTTGACAGGCGGTTGATGCCCTTAACCATCATGAAGACACAGAATGCGACAATGATAAAGTCAAGGATGGTCTGGATGAATGTCCCGTAGTTTATTGTAGCCGGTGCGAGCTCAACACCCTGAACAACGACTTTAGGCAACTCGTACTTCAAGTCCGAGAAGTTTACGCCGCCTATGATATAACCTATCGGAGGCATGATGATGTCGTTGACGATGGATGTCACAATCTTGCCGAAGGCACCGCCAATGATTACACCGACAGCCATATCAACGGCATTGCCCTTGACTGCAAACTCTTTGAATTCTTGCATGAATTTACTCATAACGATAAATGATTTTGTTATTGAACAGTTGAGATAATTGCTACTCTTAATGAATGTCGTGACAGATGATTATGCGGAAAAACATTCTGTTCATCTACAACAAACACCCGATATTACTTATGCGGTTTTCAAATTTGATACAAAGATAGTAATTTTATGTCAATTTATTCGCATTTTTGAAAAAAAATATATGTTTTTCTATTATATATCAAATAATTTTTGTACTTTTGCAACGCAAACGTGCAAATCAGACACAAAAAGTGTGTTTCGAGTGAAAATTGGAATATATTTACATCCAGAAGATTCTTATGTGTTTAGAGATGACGTTTTCGGATAGACAGTTTTTAATTATCATACAGGTATTACCTTTTTAATAATAAAACAAAAATGACAAAAATTGGTATTAACGGTTTCGGTCGTATTGGCCGTTTCGTTTTCCGCGCTTCAATGAACCGCGATGACATTCAGGTAGTAGGTATCAATGACCTTTGCCCAGTTGACTATCTTGCTTACATGCTGAAGTATGACACAATGCACGGTCAGTTTGAGGGTACTATCGAGGCTGACGTTGAGAACTCAAAGCTCATCGTAAACGGTCAGGAGATTCGTGTAACTGCAGAGCGCAACCCTGCTGATTTGAAGTGGAACGAGGTAGAAGCAGAGTATGTTGTAGAATCAACAGGTCTCTTCCTCACTCAGGAGAAGGCACAGGCTCATATCGAGGCTGGTGCAAAGTACGTTGTTATGTCAGCTCCTTCTAAGGACGCTACTCCAATGTTCGTTTGCGGTGTGAACTTCGACAAGTACGAGAAGGGCACACAGTTCGTTTCCAACGCTTCTTGTACAACAAACTGTCTCGCTCCTATCGCTAAGGTCCTCAACGACAAGTTCGGTATCACTGACGGCCTCATGACTACTGTTCACTCTACAACTGCCACACAGAAGACTGTTGACGGTCCTTCTATGAAAGACTGGCGTGGTGGCCGTGCTGCTGCAGGCAACATCATCCCTTCTTCTACAGGTGCTGCAAAGGCTGTAGGTAAGGTTATCCCTGAACTCAACGGCAAGCTGACCGGTATGTCAATGCGCGTTCCTACTCTTGACGTTTCTGTTGTTGACCTCACTGTCAACCTCGCTAAGCCTGCTACCTACGCAGAAATCTGCGCTGCAATGAAAGAGGCTTCTGAGGGTGAGCTGAAGGGTGTGCTCGGTTACACAGAGGATGCTGTAGTTTCTTCTGACTTCCTCGGTGACACACGCACTTCTATCTTCGACGCAAAGGCTGGTATCGCTCTCACTGACACTTTCGTTAAGGTCGTATCTTGGTATGACAACGAGATTGGCTACTCTAACAAGGTGCTCGAGCTCATCGCACACATGAAGAAGGTTAACGGCTAATCATCCAAAGCCAGACAATGAGACAATACCTGTCTCAATAGTCTTGCCAAAATCGAGTAGGAGGTAAACACTAATCGTAGGTGTTTATCTCCTACTTTCATGTTTACCGACCTCTCACACCACCGTACGTGCCGTTCGGCATACGGCG
>SFIS01000084.1 GCA_004555245.1 Bacteroidales bacterium | reverse complement strand
CCGAAAAGCTGCGGTGTACGCCGATGTATGCCGCCGTGCCGTATGGCTTAGTAGTTCTGTCTGCCTCGACATATATGCCGGATTGCCCGAAAAAGGTGAACTGTCCGGGGAGATACACCGCTCCACTGAAACGGCTCTCGCCTGTGACGGAGAGACTGCCACCTGCGGAGATGTCGAAGTTTGTGTTGACATTCCCACTGACGGTGAGACTGCCCGATACATCGAGGTCTTTTGCTGTGAGGCGTACGCCGGTGTAATCTCTGAGCACACTGATAGCCGAGCACGTCCCGGAAGCGTCTGTACAGTCGATTTGTATGGGAGTTTCACGGAGATTGGTGTAATTTCCGACAAAGATGATGTCATACGAGCTGCCGAGCAGACGCAGGGCGACATATACCTTGCCGTTGTATGTCACGACGCATGGCTGCATCCACTGCGAGTTGGATGTTTCGGTCAGAATATAGTCCGTGGAGTAGGACACGCAGGCGTTGACGTGCCACGTGCCAGTGCCGTACATATTTCCGGTTCTCGCTCCTGACACTGTGCCGCTGATGCCGTAAACAGGATGTTCCGTACCCCACGACGCCCACTCGCTGGCGTTGCACACCTCCGAGATGAGCAGGTAGGTGGGGTAACCATAGTTGTCGTTCTTTTTCCAGTACAGCGTTCTCAGTCCGTTGTGGTCTCCGAAAGGCTTTCCGACTTGTTCGGTGTATGCTGCGTAAGGTGCAATGACCTTGTTTAGCTCAATACCGTCCTCGTCCAGCAGACGGATATAATTGCCGTTAATTCCGAGCGACTTGCCGTAACGTTTCTCCGTTACCCAATCTTTCACTCCCTGTGCGCTGTCTGAGATAGCCTTTGACACCTTAGTCTTGTAGATGTTGAAGTCGTTCAGCTTGACGTAGTTCTGCGCTACGTATTCCGTGGTGGCGTAGCCGGACAGTGCGGCGGATGTGATATACCCTGCATCGTTATCGAAATACGATACGGCGGGTTTTTTGTCAGTAATCCACCCTGGTCTGCCCGTCAGTTCGTCCCACGACGATGCACCGCCTTTGGGGGCGTAGATATTGACACCGTTGATGGTGGCTATCAGTGTGCCGGAGGTCACTATCGGTGTGACATCTACGGATGCAGTGCCGCCACCGCTCCCTGTGCCGGAAAAACCGTAAGCCGATATGCCGCCGACGGAAAACAGGTCGTACTTCGCCTTGATGGCATACTCGGCGGGCTGCGCCTCCGTGACGATATTGCCGTCTGCGTCCCTCACCTCGTCCACCGCCTCCTTGGTTATGACCTTCTCGAAGAGGTCGGAGAAGGTAGGGATGGGCAGGAAATTCTCGGATGCCGTCTCCATAGTGAGGAAATTCCCAGTCGGGGTCTCCTCCTGCTCGGGTACAGAACCGCGTGTTAGTATTGGCGTAGTGCGCTCCTTTGACTTCTGTTGTGCGAGGATGTCAGACTTTGACGAGGCTACGGCAGAGGAGATAGCCTTGTCAATTCTTGACTCGTAAGCCTTAAACTCCGAAGACAGTGATATGGCTATATTTGCGAGGATGTCATCATCCACGGAGACGGAGAAAGCGGAGATGTAGAGTTGCACGGACTTGCCGTTGTATGACAGCCACAGTCGGGAGTTTTCATTTATCAGTCCAGCAATGTCGGGATTGTCTTGCAGGAATATCCTTGACAGTGTAACATCGTACTCGAACGTTCCGCTGTTGCGCTGCGCCATATAATCCACAAGAGCCTTGTCGAGAGCCTTCTCTGCCGCCCGGATATAAGTGAGAGGAAAAGATATGCCCGTGATAACAAATGAATCTCCTGCCACGGGACGGAGGTTAGCCGCTGCTGACGGCATAATCGTTCCGAGCGTCGTCTCCTCTTTAGCTACGGCAATCCACACAGAATGGAGTGACGTGTCCTGATTACTCTCCGAGCAGGTTTTCCATGAGTTAGCCAGTCTGTTGGTGTAATCCCCTTTGAGAATATCCCCGTTACTATCGACGAGGACGGGGTTGTACGCCTTTCCGTCAGCATCATACAAAGCCTGTATTGTAAATTGACAAGTGGGGCATCCGTTGCATGATGTCATACAGATTTTCGCCTCCTCGCCCTGCAAGGCATGGTCAAAGAGACTAAAACCCATACTACCATCAAACACCCTCAGACGGATATAGAAATAAGGATGCAAGTATTTTCCGTCAGCATCGACATTATCGTTATCGTCATCATCAAAGGCGACATCGACAATCTCCGCTATCTTCTGTCCTGCTGCGTTTGTGACATTCTTTATTGTAGGCACGTTCTCCTCGAATGTCTGCACGGACTGCACCGCACTCTCAGTGGAGTAAACATTATCGAAAGACAGGAAGCCGTTGCCAGTGTCGAATGCCGTGTGCTGTGCCGATGCCTTGTCTGTGCAAGAATCGCCGTCGGCATGGTTGACGGCATAATAAAAGCGTTCCTCTCCGTTCGTCTCACGGAATATGGAAGGTACGAGTTTCCCGGTCGGCGGTATGTAGTCACGTCCCGTAACGTTGATTGTAACCGCTTTAGCCTTGGTGTTATTCTGTTCTGTGACAGAGAAAGAGAATATGCGTTCCGCTCCTTGCAGACCGTTATCCACAATATCTGTATGGAAGTCCGCATAATTCGTATATGAATCGGGCAGTGATATGCCCAGCAATCTGTAATAATAGAACTTTCCACCGATGAGCCACTGACGGTCAGAATCACTGCCGGAATACAGCCGTGCGGGACTTGTTGACGAGTATTTGAGGAAGAAGGAATCGGGAGTATCCGCTAAATTGTTGTATAAGAAGCGGACGTTATAGGACAGCTCGAAAGTTACTGTTGTCAGTCCCGGATAGTCGAGATTGACGGAGACAGCCTGCCCCGAGAGAGAAAGATAAGTCACGTTCCCTCCCCGTGTGACATAGAGCTGCTTGGAATTGAATGTAGATGGAGCTTCTAATATCCGTCCGTCCTTTGTCCTGCAGAAGGCATCAGGCTTGAAGTAGAGAGCCGAGCGGAAATCGAGGTACGCACCCACCTGTCCGATGATGTTAATTGAACGTTCGAGTGTCACGACACACGTTGTCAGATAGCCTTCGGACACCATTCCCGAGCCGTCCTCCGCATCATAGTTATGCCATTCGGTGCAGACGTTAGATCCGAAGAAATCAATATTGAGGTAAAGGTCTCTTGTCGAGGCAGTCTTCTTGGCGAGTATAATATCAGTTATCCCCGTGCCAGTATTGGAATACACCTTGCTCCAGTCAATGACAATATCAGATGCCACGGCGTTCTTGACGTTGTAATGCGTCTTGCCGTACTCCTCCTCGTTCGGGTAGTAGAA
Organism: Bacteroidales bacterium; assembly: GCA_004555245.1. Lineage (GTDB taxonomy): Bacteria > Bacteroidota > Bacteroidia > Bacteroidales > Bacteroidaceae > Prevotella. The sequence continues at coordinate 6,866 of SFIS01000084.1, read as the reverse complement.
CGGGATATTTGTGCTGCCTCCGAAGCCAGTGACAGCATTAACGGGACGCTCGTCCGTGTTGCTCTTCTTCACAACGAGCAGACCTTTCCCCCTGCCGTATTCGAGAGGTGTTTCGATGTCGTTCTGGAAGTCTCCTATATGACATACGTTCCCCACCCAGTAGTAGTTGATGTTGAAGTCAGATAGTATATGTCCGACAGCCTCCGTCATGTAAGCATCAGAGAATGACACTTCGGCTGTTTTTGTATCGTCCACCCCCTCGTCGATGACGAAAGAGAAATCCGATATTCCGTTAAAAACGAGAGATGCTTCAAGTCTGTCAACGAACTCTCGTAACGTCCCGGAGAACACGAAATCCGTTGAGTTGGAGGCATACCTGTCATTCTGCGCCTGTGTCGTGACGGCATCAAAAAAGAGAATATTTTTCAGTCTCGCCCTTTGTGACACGAAATAGATAGTGTGCGAGAAACGTGCGTCCTCGTTTGTCTTCTGCGAATCGGGGAAGATACGGTCAGCATCGAGTCTCTCTCCGTTTTCGAGCAGAATATACGGACGCAGGGAGTTCCAATCATCCTCGAGGCATCTTTGGTACATGAGTGTCGCCTCCACGGTAGGCACGGAATCCTGCTGCCGCTCTACGGAGTATTTCCATTTCCGCAGGACAGCAGGCTCTTTCGCGTCGGGAAAAGGCAGTCTGTTTCCCTCCGTATCGTCGTAGTATATGTGTAGGTTGTATGGTGTCATTCTGTTGTCCGTTCGATGAGGTTATAGTGTTTCATGCACACCTCTTTTGGCGGTATATTGGAGCATTCCCGGTTAGTGTGCGGGCAGATATACATATGCTTCTGCGGCACTACGATGATACGCCTGTTATCGTCCGAGCGTTCCATCTCGAACTTGTTGTTAAGACTGACACGAATATCCTTTATCAATGCCAATCCTTTATCGTAGGGGACGAGCCCTTTAAGCATACCGTCCTCCGTCTTCTTTATGAGTTTGAGGAGTTCTTCCTTATTCTCCTCCTTTGTAATGGCTGCGTTGACGTTAGAGCCGCCGCCAATCCATCCCAAAGCAGCATCCTGCTGGCTTGTCTTGTCGTATTCCATATTATCCATGATATAAATTGGCTAACTCCAGAAACTATTGTCGTATATGTCGATAGAGCCGTCTCCATCTTCTGTATCTTCCGCTTCCTGCGCCGCGAATCCGTCTTCAAGCTCCTCTCCGTAAGGTATGTATGCACATGGCAGCATACGCATGGCGAAGTTGTCGAGCAAGTCCATTGAGCGTCCGTTTCCGAGCATACTGTTCATTTCCTTTTTCGTAAACAGCTTCCTTGCTCCGTTAGGCAGGAATCTGAATCTCACCACCGAACACTCTTCGAGGAACTCCTCCTGTGCGGACACGAACTTTTTGAGGTTTTGGTGCAGGTAGTGCGCCGTTCTCACCTTGTCAGACACGGAGATTTTGTAAAGGTTAAGCATCTTTACGAGGCGAAGATAGCACATATCCTTCACTGTCGGAGCTTGGTGTGCATACAGTCCGAAGCTCTTTCTCGCAGAGAGGTACGGCACAGCATCGGGGATATAGTCGAGGATATATCGTGCGTTTGTTGCATCGAATATTATATGCGTGTCTGCAATCCCGTGTTCCTGTGCCATTGCCATGAGTGCGTTGGCGTTCTCCCTTGGCTTGGAATGCGTGATAATTTTCATATCCACGACATGAAAGCCGTCCCATACGAGTATGATGACGTTATCCGAGCCGTAGTCGGCGAGGTCAGCCGTAATCCATTTCTGCCCGTTTGCCTTTGCGTCCTGTATGAACACTCCTCTTGCCGCTTCGGGTTTGACTGGTGTAGTGCAGTCCTCTTCTGGGTCAGCGTTGAAGTTGCCCTCGAGTAGAGCCTGCGCCATACGTCCTCCTGAAGCCGCCACAGAACCGATATAATCTGCGTTGCCGTCGAGCATAGCCTTGTTCTGTGAGAGTTTTCCCTGATAGAACACGAAGGACTTTATCAGGTTTTCGTAAGAGTAGTTTCCTCCGACGGCAGCGAGTTTGCGGTCAATGTCAATGCGGCACTGCTCGTACACCTCCCTCTTGGTGTCGCCCCAGACAACATCTTCGACGCGCGAACCTCTTATATAGAAATATCGCACGATGCCGTCACGCTCGGGAATGATATATCCGTCGGCACCTATGTACCAGTCGAGGAAAGTGCGGCTCCAATGAGAGCGTTTCGGGTTGAGTGTGGCAAACATCTTTCCCGTGAAGGTCTTAGAGTTACCACGGTTACGTGTCATGATGTACGTAAAGCACTCAAAGGACATCTCCGTCATCTCGTCGATGGCAATCACGTCATACTCCCATCCCTTTGCACGCTCCCGTAACCGCTTCATGTCGCTGTCATCTATATAAGTAAGGTCACAGAAGGCACCTGACGAGAAAGACACGCGCGGATTGTCAGACTCCTTTATCGAGCAGTACTCCCCGAATATCTGCCTGAACTTCTCGACGAAGCCACCGCCGGACTTCAAGTTCTGGAGCGAGCGTCGCGATATGAGAGAGCGGAACTGCGGGTCAGTCATCAGTGGCTCGGCGAGAGCGAGTACGAGCGCGAAGGACTTTCCAGCGGCGAGAATACCACCGCCCCAAACGACATCCACTGTTGTAGATGCGAATGAGCACTGAAAGCCCTCCTGCGGTCTGACGACCAATCCTTTTATGTCCGACGGAATATCCATTATTGCGTGTCTATTTTCTATTATATGTCGCAAAGTTACTGAATATAAACGTCTTGTTTGGTATTGTTCATGCGGTTTATTGGATATATCTCCAATAAAGCTGACAAACAATTTGTTGTTATAAATCTAAGTGTTTAATTTTGCGGAAAACCAAACAAATTAAGCGCAAAATCATGAAGTTTACAGAAGAGGAATTTTCAGAAAAACTGAAAAAGAGCTTGACATCAGAAGGTAAAAAACCCATGCAGATGAGCGAGCGCACATTCAAGAAGTTTGTGGGAAAAATCTACAAGCGTATTGAGAAGTATGACGAGGAATCCGAGTTGGACGCATCTGTCGAGGAGTACCTTGAAGAGCTTGAAGAGCTTGAAGGGAACTACAACAAGGACAGAGCGGACTTTGTGAAGGAATGGAAGGAGAAACATCCCGACAAGAAAGAGCCAAACAAAGAGCCCAATAAGGAGCCCAACACGGACAAAGACACGGACGAGCGCATCACCTCGCTTCTGAAAAAGGTAGAGGAGATGGAAGCCGAAATGAAGGAAGCCAAGGCAAAGGCGGCAATATCCAAGAAGCGTGACGAGTTGAAGTCAACCTTGAAGAAGGCAGGCATCGACGACAACGAATGGATAAAGGGCTATCTCGGCAAGCTGAACATAACGGAAGACACAGACGTTGACAGCGAGAAGGACGATGCCTTGAAACTGTATAACCGTCAGAACGTCTCTCTGTCACATGAGACCCCTGGCTACACAGGCGGCGGCAACGGCAAGCCCGATTTGAGTTACCTCGGCATATAGAGTAAGCGGAGCGCAAAACAATAAACATATAAAAACGAAAACGACAATGGCAAACATTTATGAAGGAGGACAGAAGGTCGGCACATTCGCAGGCACTGTCCTGATACAGGGAAAGGCCGAGATAGGCGGCTACCGCAAGGTGTTTGTGAGCCTTGCGGGTCCTAAGGCGGCACCCATGTACCCGCCTTACGGCGGAATACTCGCCAACCCGTTCAAGGGCGAGGCGAAGATATACGCAGGCGACCTTATCGAATGGTCGGAGGGCGACGGCGTGAAAGGTGCAGAGAGCAAGCTGTTGAAGACCTACGAGGTCAGTGTGGCAACATCCGGCACTGAGGTAGTTATCTCCACCGGAAGCAACGCACACGGCGAGATATTCCGTCACATCCCATTTGTAGGCGACACACTCATGATAGCCCCTGCTACGGTTGACGCAAAGGGAACTGGCGTCACAGTCGTCTCGGTCGAGAATGTCTATGAGAAAGGCAAGCAGACGGGATGGAAGGTCACTTTCTCCGGCTCTATCGGCACGCCGGAGGTAGGTACAATCCTCGTAGAGGCGACAAAGGCAGGCACGGACGCAGAGATGGTAGTGAAACGTGTCAACGCATACGTGGAGGTAGATTACGACATGCCTTATACTCCGGCGACAGGCGACGAGGAGTTTGACAAGGCACGCTATCTCTTCACTCCAGTCCTCATGTATGGCAACGAGTACGGCCGCATCGAAAGAATGTCTCCTATACCTGCTTGTATCCTCGCACAGAACGAGAGCAAGGTGGCGGGATGGTTCAAACTCTAACGAAAAGAAAGGAACAAGACAATGGCAAAGATTGATTTTAAGACATCGACATACGCACGTCTGTGGGGTGGCCGTCCGAGCGACCGCACCCTGTTGCAGACCATCGTGAACGCAGAGAAGCTCGTCGGCACTAACGAGGCGTGGTATCTCACTCAGGGCAGCGTGAACCCGTCGTTCACTCCTGTTGACGAGCACGGCCTCGCAACCTTCACAGTGATGGAGAGAGAGATAGGTGTGGCAGATATGCCAAACCTCCGCGCACCCCTTGGCGACACAAACGCTGTTGAGGGACTCGGCGTGAAGAGCTATTCTGCTACCATCCCCGACTTTACGACCAACAAGATTGTGGAGAAGGCAATGGCACGCAAGCAGAAGGAAGACCTCTTCAACCAGCTCGGCACAGATGCCGACATAATCAAGGAGCAGTGGCTACCGAAGGTTGTCAACCTGCGCCAGAGCATGAACTTCGGTATGAACTGGATGACCGGCAAGCTCATGTCAACGGGTAAGATAATTTACAATGGCGGTCACGGTGTCTTCGCTCCCATCCACAAGGCAGACATCCCTGCTGAGAACTTTGTGACAGCCGGGGCGACAGTATGGACGGACACAACGGCAAAGATTGTCACAGACATGCAGCGCATAGAGAGTGACTTCCGCGACAAGTGGGGCTTCGACGGCGGTATGCAGTGGCAGATGACGAGAAAATTCTTCATCAACGTGTTCATCAAGAACGAGGAGGTGTTGAAGCTCGTCAACGACTACCGTGTCCTAAACGACCTTGTGGCAGCGACATTCACAAGCATCAACAAGGATGTGTTTGACAGCTCATGGGAGGCAGTCCGTGCGGCTTACGGCCTATCACCTATTGTCCTCGTCGAGGAGAAGGAGTACAGCAAGGACAACAAGACGGGCGAGATGAAGGCCATCAACGGTTGGGACGATAACATTGTAGTCCTCCGTCCTGTCGGCGACGCTGTGACATTCATGCGCAAGCAGGTGCTTGACGAGACATACGCGCCATTCCTCAGCAACAGTGTGGAGCGCACCTTCGCTCCTATCGCCAACGGCCTTGGCACAGTGATGAACACTGTTGTTCCGAGTGGTATGTATAACGAGTGGCACACGCAGATACTCTTCTCCGCTGTGCCGGCACTCGTAGAGTTCACCAAGCACGTCATCGTTGACACATCGAAGACAACGGCTTAAACCATCGGGTGCGGGAGGCGGCTCCTGCACCCATAACCCATTCTCAGACATAACACCATGAGCATTAAATTCGACATAATAGACTATCTGAGCGGTCTGACGGCCTACGTCTTCGATGTCTCCGTGTTACGCCGTGTCGCATTAGATAATGGCGTTGCGGAGGTCAGGGAGTACAACGAGCTTGATGCCGAGCAGATAGACAGGTGCAAGATGTCGCTTTTAGAGACACTTGTCCTCGCCCCGTCGCAGAGCGCGAGCCAGACGAACAAGCATGGCGAGTACCAGACACAGACGGGCAGCCAGATGCTCACGGACAAGACCCGTGAGGCTATCAAGGCCGAGCTGCGTATGCTTTACGGGCGTTATGGCGAGGATGAGCGTCTGCAACAGCTTGACAGTGCGGACGCTACGATGGAATGGATAACAGAGTATTGACATGGCGTATATAGACAGGGACATACTGAGAGAGGAGTTTGTCTATGACGGACTTTTCTACACGAAGGGGCAGAACATGATACCTCCTGACGGCTCACTGTTCGGAGGCGGTGACGGCGGCGAGGTCGAGGTGTTACGCACGAAATGCGACGTGATAGAGACCAACAGGAGTTTCGCGTCGGGTTCGATAACCGCTAACTACGACGTGTATTTCCCCATCCCGGAAGACGGCATAGTCCCTGTGGAGCGTGGCATGAATTTCAGGTGTGACACAAGCGGCCTCACGGTATCAGGACTTGTGGTGTCTGTCGGCGTGTCACGTCTCGGCAAGGCTCACGCCTATATACGTTGCACGGAGATATAGCGATGGCAGGGCTTGCGGACAGATACATAGACAGCATGGTAGCTTTCTTGCAGAAGGAGGGCGAGCGCATCCTTGATGAATGCGAGGCCGAGAAGGAGTACAACCACGACACGATGAACCTCTACGACAGTTACGGCTACGGCATATACGTCAGGGGCAGGCTTGTGAAGAGCGGCTATCTCTCATCTTCACCTATGGCTGACGAGCCGAGGAAATGGTACAGGCAGCAGATATGGGGCAGGGAGCAGATAAGGAACTTCCTTGAAGCGGAATACAAGCCCGGAAAGGGAATAGAGATGGTTGTCGCCGCCGCCATGCCATACGCAGAAGTGCTGGAGAACGCAAGCAGCGGTCAGACGAGAAAATACCGTGTCATCTCCATGTCATACGAAAAGCTGAAAAGTGTCGGCCAGCGTCTCGGCGGTGCTTCGACGGCAAAGATACTCAGAAGCGAGAAGAAAGGATAAGCGATGAAGAGTGAATACACAAGACTCTCGCGTGTCGAGGATTTC
>SFIS01000083.1 GCA_004555245.1 Bacteroidales bacterium | reverse complement strand
CACCATCACGCTGAGACCCCATCCGTTGCAGTTCGTCATTGACGAGCTGATACTCTTGGTGCTCTGCCTCCTTGCCTTGGGCTATGGAGGCACGGACGGTGTATTCTCCGAATTGGCCGTGTATGCAGGACTCGCCCTGTTGCTCTACCTTATATATAAGTATATCAAGCTAAGACGCACCGTCTATACCCTCAGCGGTGAGCAGTTGAAGAAGGCCGAGGGTGTCTTCACAAGAGACGAAGACTATATCGAGCTCTACAGGGTCGTTGATTTCGCCGAGCGCAAGAACCTCCTCCAGATGCTCTTCGGCCTGAAGACCGTCACCATCCTCAGTGGCGACCGCACCACCCCCAAGCTCAGTCTGCAGGGAGTGAAGGAAACCCTTGACCTTGTCGCCATCATCCGTGAGAGAGTCGAATACACCAAAACCCAGAAGCCCGTCTATGAAATCACCAACCGCTATTAGGGTCATACTGTCCCTTTTGTCCCTTTCTCCGTTTGCGGAGCCGGCCAGGGCACAGTATATACTGACCAACCCCGGTGAGTATGTCGCTCTGGCCGAGGGCAACAACCTCGTCAACTCCGAAATCAAGGACGAGACCGAGAAGCAGATGAAGACCGCCATGCTGCAGAACACCATTTCTGCCGAGTTCACGAAGATAAAGCAGTGGGAAAAGCAGTACAGCAGCTACCTCCAGACCGCCGAAGGCTATGCCTCCAGTCTGAAGGCCGCCACCACCATCTATAATGACGGAGTCCGCATCTTCATCACGCTGGGCAAGCTGAAAGCCGCCATCTCTGACAATCCCCAGGGCCCGGTCGCCACCCTCTCCATGAACAACCTCTATATCGAGACCGCCACCGAGCTCGTCACCGTCTTCACCCTCCTGAAGGATGCTGTAGCCAAGGGCGGCAAGGAGAACATGCTGACGGGAGCCGAACGCAGCCAGACCCTATGGATGCTCAGTGACAAGCTCCATGTGTTGAGCAGGAAGTTCCAGCAGCTGTACCTGTCCATCAGGTATTATACCATGACCGATGTATGGAACAGGGCCACTGCCGGCATCATCGACCACAGCTACGGCGAGCTTGCAGACCAGAGTTTCAGGCGTTGGCGCAGGGCAGCCAAGGTAGTCACCCCATAAGTCTGACGCTATGCGAATGAAATTCTTTTCCCTGTTGTTCCTCATAGGACTGTTTGCGGGTCCTAAAGCCAGGGCTCAGATAGATCCCACACTTACAGGCATGATCTACGCCTATACCCAAAAGGCCGAGAGTGAGCTCAAAGCCCAGCAGAGAGCCATGATGCTGGAATCCACCGGCCATATATGGATAAGAGAGGAGATGGAAGCCACCTACGACATCCAGAAGAAGTTCAACGACTATCTGGACACCTTCCGTGATGTGGTGTGCCTCGCCGCCCAGATCTACGGCTTCTATCACGAGATAGACTGCCTTGTCACGAATATGTCGAAGTTGACTGACCAGCTGGAGGCCCATCCCTCCAATTCCCTTGCCGTGGCCCTTACGCCACGCAGGAACAAGCTCTATCAGGAAATCCTGCTGACCAGTCTGGACATCTGCAACGACATCCGTCAGGTCTGTCTGAGCAATGTGAAGATGACCGAGAAGGAGCGTGTGGAGATTGTCTTCAACATCCGTCCCAAGCTGAAGAAGATGAACAAGACCATATCCCGCCTCACGCTGGCCGTCAAGTACACCTCTCTGCTCGATGTCTGGAACGATATAGCCGAGAATGCCAAAGATCCCGCCGACAAGGGCAACATAGCCAAACAGGCCATGCAACGTTGGAAGCGTGCCGGCAGGAACAAGTAACCACATAAAACAAAACGATATAATGGGAGCATGGAAATCAATAGGAAGGATCGTGGCATACCCCGTCCTTCATCCCCAGCGCACCTTGCGCGGCATGGGCAAGACCACCAGTACCGCCGTTTTAGGGGCAGGAGCCGGCTATGTCGGTTGGGAGAAGCTCACCACCGACAAGTCCTTGACAAGGATAGTCGGTGATGCCGTCATCGGCGAGGAAGCCTGTGAAGGAGTCAGCGACACCGTCTCTGCCGTCACCAAGCTGCCCGGCAAGGCCATCGATACCCTTGACGGCCTCACCCAGTCCGTTGACGGAGCCACGAACAAGATGAGCGGCATCGGCAATTTTGTCCAGAACATGAGCAGTGGCAATTTCCTCGACGGTATCGGCAATTTCTTCAGTAACATCGGTAACGGAAGAGTTTCTGGCATGAGTCTGTTAGGTCTCGTCGCCAGTGCCTTCATGCTTTTCGGACGCTTCGGATGGTTCGGAAAGATAGCAGGAGCCCTTTTGGGAATGATGATACTTGGCAATAACATGGGCGCATCGCAGACCCAGACGCAACAGCAGTCTGAGGCTCCGCAGCGTCAGCAAGGGAATGCTCAAACAGCCAGGCCAGTAGCCTCTGCACCGCAGGTTCCTGTCCAGCAACAGCCCTCCGTACCAACCATTCACCGATAAACAAGTATAACACATGAGATTTTCCAAGGAAATGATACTCCTTTCCCAAAGCGGCTATGCCATGCCCTTTGAGGATAAGGATGCCGATGTGACCCCATCGTTGGCTTTCGGCAAGCAGAAGCACCCCAAGACAGGTGAAGAGTTCTTCCACCATGGCTGTGACTTCGCCGTCAAGCGAGTCCTGCTGTCAGCCGTTGCTGATGGCAAGGTCAAGGATATGGGCTTTGACACCACGCATGGGCAGTATGTTGTCATCAAGCACGGCAAGTACGAAGTCACTTACGCACACCTCTCCAAGGTCTATGCTACTGTAGGCGATATAGTCAAGGCAGGAAATGTCGTTGGCGTGTCCGATGATATGGTTCATATCTCCACCGTCTATAACGACACCGAGCTTGACCCTATGGCATTCCTGGCTATGATACTCCAGAACCTCCTTGTCGTAAGGAAGACAGGCAAGTTGCCAACCAACGAGTGCTACAGCATCGACATGGACATCAAGACCGACTACGACGATAAGAAGGAAGAGGTCGAAAGCCTGATGATGCGTTATTGGGCAGACTACTACGAAGCCATAGGCAGAGGACAGTACACCACCCCTGAGCGTACCCAGCTCTCCATGCAGAACCTGTTTACGATAGGGAAAGAAAAGGACTTGTACGGTGAAACCCTCCCTTCGATGCTCAATCCTTTGGGTTTGTGGAAGCGTGCTGCCACCCTTATCGGCAGGATTCAGAGCCTCTTGATTGCCGACTTCCTGAATTACCTTGCCATCACCAATCAGGTATATCTGAGCGGAACGGATGCTGACAGTAAAAAAAAACTCTAGATGAAGCCATCTGTGACGGCTTGCTCCTTGACCCACTGGCAGGACTGGACGTACAGATACAGAGTTTCGACATCCCGAGACTCGTCAGTGTCTATCCCGACCGAGCCCTGCTAAGATGGTGGACAAAGCTCTGGATCAACAACCATGAGGAAGGAGAGCCGAGCGTGGAGATAAGCAGGGAACAGGCTATCAAGTTCATCTGGGACAACATCGACAAGGACGAATGGTGTGAAAAGTTCTTCCCCGAGCAGATGAAGATGTACCACAATGCCATCCAGCAGACACGGGAACAGCTATTGCAACAATCCCTCGAAGAGAACCTACAGCAGAAGATATGAAGAATCAGCAACGATTTGCGGAGATAGAGCTTTGCCTTGACAAGTATTTCAAGGCGAACCTTGCCCCTGTCATGGGGCGCATCCGTCAGGACCTCACGAGCAAACAGCTGGAGGAGTATTCCCGATACAAATCCAGTTTTGCGGGTATCGTGAGCGATCTGGCCGATGCCTCCCATGGAGTCCCCGGTCTCAACACCGCCGAGACCCATGTCAAGGTCACCGGCGAGTGGAACAGCAAGACCGTCGAGGACTACTTGGACATGTGCCGGAAGGACATTGCCGGCAACAAGACCATCCAGAAAGACCTGGAAAAGCTCTCTGCTGAGTGGCGTGCCGCCGTCATCGGAGAGATAGGCCGCACGAAGTATGACCAGCTGTCGAAGCAGTTGGGCTGTGACCTGGCCTATGCCTATGTCGATTACAGGGTGCAGCAGCAAATGGTGCAGCACCTTGTCGATAAGGAAACCCCAAGGAGCACCGCCGACTATATCCTGAAGAAAGCATCTTCCACCAGTCTCATCGGTCTGGGAGCAGCCATGCAGAAAAGTCCCATTGCCCATGAGATTTCCGAAAGGGCAGAAGCCGCCTATCGTCCCACTATGGCCGAGAAAGCCGCCGCCCGTGGAGTCTCTTTCGGTATGGATGTCGTCTCCACCGCCTGTGTCGGTTCCTGGGCCTCCATCGGCAGGTTCGCCGCCACCGAGGTCGTCTTTGATGGTATCGAGTATGCCGCCGCCAGACTGCGCAAAGGCGAGAAGGCCATGACCGTTGAGGAGTGCATCTCACAAGCTGTCTTTGCAAGCAAAAGCAACGTCTTCCCCGAACTCCGCAAGCAAGGCAAGGCCATCAAGACCTGGGATAACAGTTATGTCAAAGGAATCGAAAGCCAGTTAGGAAAGAAAATGGGAATAACCACTATGAAACCCATGCTTTTTGACATGATGGAAAACCAGAAGACCCCATCATTCATGCAGAACACCCCGTTCCTTGCCGCAGGCGAGCAGACCAGAAAGCAGGAAGAGCTTCGCAAACAGCACAATATCCCCATGGTTGTCGCTCCAGGTCAGGAAGAAGCCTATATCAAGGAGATGGAGGCACAGAAGTCCAAAGCCGCCAGACCTGCACAGTCCCCAAGCCAGCCGGCATCCGATGAAGCGAATGTCCTGGAAAAGGGTACGTCACCAGACCAATCCACACCACAATCGTCTTCCGTCGGTCAGGAGGAAGTCCGGAATCCCGCCCAGGACAACAGTCTCGGTTGGGAGAAGTTCCTTCAGACCGTCGGTCTCAACGGTTTCGGTGACATCACCCACAACCTCGGCTACATCATCTCCATGCTGCCCGACATCCTTGTAGGCATGTGGACCGGCAATACCAAGTCATTGAATCTGAAGGATAACCTCGTACCGTATGCTTCGGTACTGGCTGGCATGTTTGTGAAGAACCCCATCCTTAAGATGCTTCTTATAGGTATGGGAGGAGCGAACCTTCTCAACAAGGCAGGTCATGAAGCCCTTGGGAAAGCTGACGGACAGCCCCAACAGCAGACCAGACCTCAGTATCTGCGCTATGCCGACCAACCCCTCAATCCACGCATCAGCGATGTCGCCATCAGTGGCACTACGCTCATTGCTACGATTGACAAAGTACCCTGTACTGTCCGTTTGAACGAAGACATAGTGAATGCCTACCATTCGGGAGCACTGCCCCTGAATACTCTGGCAAACACCATCCTTGAAAGAAACGAGCAGCGACAGGTGGTTATGGACAACAACTATGAGCGTCTGCAGGAGCAGCAGCGACAGCAGCAGGTTGTCCTCAAATGACCATGAAGCCTATGAGTACGAACACCTCACCCCAGTCCACGTTTGCCACTCGCTATTACTTTGATGCCAAGGCAAGGAGCGTTGCCCATGGTATCAAGGACGGTGACAGGCAAGCCATCATCACCGCTGCAAGAGCGATGAAGCGTTCCATACCAGAGAATCGCAGGATCACCCTTGTACCCATCCCTTCGAGGAAAGGCTTTTCCACTACCACCTTGTTGCTGGCAGAGGAAATCCTTAACCAGTGCAAGGGAAAGGATATAACCGTGATTGACGCATTACGAGGCAATGAACGGCAATCCCTCTATGATGCAAAGAAACAGGGAAACGTGAATTTCGGCAGTTCCTGGTTCGGCTTCCACCTTATCAAGGACATCCCGAAGGACACCGACCTTTACTTTGTTGACAATGTGGAATCTACTGGAGCCACGATGAAGGCGGCGATAGAAGCCTGTGGTAGGGGCAGAGGTCTGGTATATGCCTATGACGAAACCCATGGCAGAGGCATATCCGAAGTACCAAACCATTCAAGTAAAACAACTATGACACCAAAGAATCACCAAGAACAGAAAGCCACGGACAAGCATGTCGAGCTGATTGCCCAGGCACTGGAGAATGCCGCCAAGAACGATGGCATACTCCTCAATGCCGAGCGTCGTCCTACCCCTTCACTCTTCCCTCGTGGTAGAAGGACAGGCGGTTTCAACTCGCTTGTTCTTGGGCTTCATGCAGACCAAGGCGGCTACAAGACTGGCGTTTATACGCTTTTCAACGAAGCCAAGAAAGCCGATGTCAGCATCAAGCAGAAGCAGCATGGCATTCCTGTCATGTTCACCCGATGGGATTCCTACGCCAATATCAAGAACCCCGAAGTCACCGTCAGCAAGGACGAATACAAAGCCATGAGCGAGGCTGACCAAGCCCTGTACCGTCCGAAGCCTACACGAGAACTCCGAGTCCTGTTCAATATCGACCAGACCACCATGTCCTCCGTCAAGAAGGAAGACTACGAGGCAATGGTCAAGGAACATGGCTCACTGGAACAGCGTGGCGGCTTGCCTGTCGAGGACAATTCCAACCGCACCAAGATTAACCAGTTCATCCTGAACATCCGTGACAATCTTGTCGGCATCCAGCGTGACAGCACAGGCGTTGCGCACTATGACGCTTCCAAGGATAAGGTGCTGTTGCCAGCCCAGAACCGCTTTGAGAACTATGAGGACTACGTGCAGGAACTTCTCCGTCAGGTAGTCTCTTCTACAGGACACCAGCAGCGTCTTGCACGTCAGGGTGTCGAGGTTCCTAACGGCAAGGCTCCTGAGCAGGACGTTATCAACCGAGAGCGATTGGTCGTTGAGCTTGCTTCAGCTATCAAGATGCAGGAGATGGGCATGACAGCCCGACTCACTCCAGAAAGCCAGGCACTCGTCCCAGAGTGGACAAAGGCTATGAAGGAGAACCCCTGCTATCTTGACAATGTAGCCCTCGATGTCAATTCTGCCCTCGATGTCATTGCCAAAGCAGAGCGTGGCGAGAAGGTAGAGTATGCCTCTGTCCGCAACGAGCAGCAGACCGCAGAACTTGCCGAAGCCATCGGTCAGAAGGGAAAGATCGCCATTGACAACGTGCAGATGATGAAGGATGACAACAACCGTTGGACTATCTACATCAAGCCCGAAGGTCAGGCAGCTTTCAACCTCTACCCAGAGCGCGATGACTTGAACCGATTCTTCACGACCATCAAGAATGGTCCTGAGGAAGCCATCGACAAGCTCCGTGCTGAACTTGCCCAGAAGTATTATGCCATGGGAACGAACAACCCACAGCTGAAGCTCGACCTCTTCGGCAAGGACACCCCAAAGGCAGATCTCGACCGCATCGAAAAAGCTAATATCTTCCGTTCCAAGGATGGCAAGTTGCTCATCATGCCAACCATTGACGGCGAGAAGCAGAAGCCACGCGAGCTTACCCAAGCCCAGTGGCAGCGTATGTGGCTCGCCGATGACATGAAAGCCTACAAGTCCGTTCTTGCTGTCAACATGTTCAAGGATGTCCTTCATCCTGAGCTGGAGCAGAAGCAGGGTCTGGAAGACAACGTCGCCATCCATCAGGTTCCTGAGTGGGCAGTTCCTTACATCGTCAACGGCGATGCATCGGGACTGAGCGATGAAGAGCAGAAGATCGTCGATGAGTTTATTGACAAGAACTTCCCTGACGGCTTTGTTCCAGAAGTCAACGAGGAGAACAAGGTAGAGTTCAATGTCACACCTGCCTTTGGCATTCGCAATCCCAATGCCCTCCCCAACAAGGGAGAGTCACCTTTTCAGGCTGTCAGCACTGTGGAGATGGCTTTCCACCCTGCTGGCGAGATGCGTGTCATGACCAAGGAGCAATCCGAGGAGTTCGACAAGCAGCAACAGGCAGAGCAGGATGTCGCCCATGGTCAGAAGGATGAGAAGGCTCATACCGACTACCATCAGGAGGAGGACAAGAAGAACCAGGAGACTGAGAAACAGAAGGAAAATGAACAGGAAGCCAAGGAGAAGACCAAGGTACTCTCTCCGATGCTCAAACAGTTCATGGACTTGAAGAAGAAGCATCCCGATGCACTCTTGCTTTTCCGCTGTGGCGATTTCTACGAGACCTACATGCAGGACGCAGAGAAGTCATCCAAGATTCTCGGCATCACCCTCACCAAGAGCAGCAAGACCAAGGATCCTGACGGCAAACCACTCGCCATGGCAGGTTTCCCATACCATGCCCTCGACACCTATCTTCCCAAGCTCATCCGTGCCGGACAGCGTGTAGCCATCTGTGATCAGATTGAGGCACCGAAGCAGACCACCAAGCGTGGCATCAGCGAAATGGTAACACCAGGTGCTGAGATGGAGAAGGCTTCGAATGCTGCACCCAAGCCTGAGCAGGAAGAGACCCAGTCACGAGGATTCCACCGTTAAACCCATCGAACAATGTCAAAGAACCAAGAGTACATAGACAAGTACAAGGAAGCCGCAATCCAACAGATGATCAGGTACGGCATCCCTGCCTCTGTTACATTGGCGCAAGGCATCATCGAGAGTTCCAACGGTAAGAGTCAGTTGGCTCTTAACGAAAATAACCACTTCGGTATCAAAGCCACTAAAGCGTGGCTTGATGCTGGAGGCGGTTATGGAGTCTATACCGATGACAAAGCCAATGAGAAGTTCTGCAAGTACAACTCTGTTGTTGACTCCTACGAGCATCACAGCCAGTTCCTGAAGAACAACCAACGCTATGCTGCCTGTTTTAAGTTATCTCCAGATGACTACAAAGGCTGGTGTATGGGTCTGGATAAGGCAGGTTATGCCAGCTCCGGCACGTATGGTCCGAGTCTCATCAAGACCATCGAGCGGCTGAACCTTCAGGACATCGACAGGCAGGTAATGGAGCAGATGAAGGCAGAAGGCAAGTCCTTCGGTGTGGAAGCCAATCCACAGCAGAAGCAGACACCTGCTGCCACTGTCAGTCCACAGTCGAGTGATTACTCCATGCCAGTGAAACGTGACGAGTTCATGCTTGTCACCTCTCCCTTTGGTATGAGGATGCATCCTATCGACCATGTAAATAAGATGCACAACGGCATAGACATCAAGACTAACCATGACGCTTTGCTTGCCACCGAAAATGGCGGTAAGGTCATCGGTGCTGGCTTTGACAACAAGGGAGGAGGCAACTTCGTGAAGCTAGAGTACGACCGTGCTGATGGTTCCAAGACACAAGTCACCTACTGTCACCTCTCCGAGATCAAAGTCAAGGTCGGAGATGTTGTCAGTGCAGGTCAGCAGTTGGGTGTGTCAGGTTCTACTGGCAAATCGACTGGTGACCACCTGCATCTGGGTGTCAAGCAGATCTCCGCTGATGGCAATGCACGTCATATAGACCCTGCCGCCTATCTTGCAGAGATAGCGCAGAAGGGCAACCTACAGCAACAGGCATTGCTCAACGGTCAGGACTTGCTCGCCAAGTACAAGACCCAAGACCCTGCCACAGGCAACACCCTTGCACAGGTGAATACCAACATGTCAGCCGATGACTGGATGAAGAAGTTGCTTTCTTCCGAGGACAGCGGTCTGGATTTGGGAATGAACGTAGGTGACCCGATTGTAGAGATGGTGACTGGAGCCTTCACCGCTCTGATGGCTATAGCCGTTCAGATAGATAGCAAATCGGAGGAAGAGAAGAAGCAGATGGTAACGGAATCCGCTACCACCAAGACCTTCGACCTTACTCCATATATGCCAAACCACCATGACTGTAGCATCAGCATACAGGAGGGCGGCAAGGCTATTTTGAAGGTTGACGGCATGACGAAAGCCATGTCACAGGCTGACCTTAACAACCTCTCCAACATCTTGAACTCCTCACTCGAAGAGGATGCCAAGATGAAGCGTATCACCATGCTTGTAGATAACATCGTTCTCTCAGGCAAGGCTTCGCAGAACTACGAGCAGGCTGTCAGTCAGTCTCAGGAGCAGACAAATACCATACAGCGATGAAAGATAATATCAAGAATATCATGTGCGGAGGTCTGCTTCTCGTCGGCATTGGCATAGTAGCATGGGTGCTGAACCACTATTTTGGAGCGGTAGTGTCAGGTATCTATGCCACAATCTCCATCACCAGTTTCGTCTTTGGAGCATACGAGTTGCACCATGCCCCTGTGATGGAAGAAGAACCGTCAACCGAGAACCAGTAATTAGTTTAGTGTTATGATCAAGTGTAGTGTTACAATAAATGGTACTATCAGCCGTGCGGCACAGATGCGTACCGACAAGGAAAACAATTCGTTTGTTTCCTTCCCTATGAGTGTAGTCCTTCCTGCCAAGTCTGGCATCAACAAGACCGTCGAGGTCAGCGTGTCTTTGAACGGCACGCAGAACGACTGTCACAAGTACCAGGCTAACCAGCGTGTCGAGGTACAAGGCACACTCACGCTTCGCAAGCGTGGCGATGCATTGTATTTCAATTTCATGGCAGATTCTGTCAACCTCAATCCTGTCGAGAC
>SFIS01000018.1 GCA_004555245.1 Bacteroidales bacterium | reverse complement strand
GACGGCTCCAAGGTAGAGAGCCTCAACGTTGTTGAAGTTCTTGCCCTTGATAGTGGCTTTCTCGCCGATAATCATCTTTTGAGGAGCCTCAGAGACAGCTGGCTCTGTTGCAGCCTGGATGGTGAGTCCGGATGCCTCGATTGATGTGCCGTTCTTCAGGTTGAGTGTGAGGCCTGAGCCTGCGCATGCTGTCGGGATGACGAGGGCTATGGCCTTCTCGTTCTGTGCCACGAACTCTGTCACGGTCTGAGCGGGGTCACCAGGGAGTGTGATGCTCTGCACGAGGTCGAGGTCGGTACCCTTTATCATGACCTTGTTGCCTGCCATGAGCGCGCTTGGAGAACATTCTGTCACGGTCGGCTTGACCAGAGTGTATGAAACCGTCACCTGTTTGCCGTTGGCGAGCGAGAGTGTGATGTCTCCCTCTTGTGCAGCTTCCGGCACGGCAGCGACGATCTTCGATGCGTCGGCAGCCTTCATTTCGCCGTCTGCGTTAGGGAATGCGATGCCGGTGACTAGGTCGAGGTCTTTGCCCGAGATGGTGATGTCTGCGCCGTTCTTTACCGGTGCGGGTGCTGCAGAGAGTTCTGTCGGCACGACAGTCTCTATTTTGCCTGCCGGAATCTTCACTCCTGAGAAGGTGACGAGGCTAACCTCGCCGTCTGTCGCTGTCTCCGGTATGACGAAATAGAGTGACTTGCCGTCAGCTGAAGTTTTGATGCCTTCGTTCTCCACTGTCGCACCTTCCATCTCTATGCTCTCGATGAGCTGGAGTGATGTGCCGGTGACTGTCGCTGTCGCTCCGGCCTTGATTTTGGCGGGAGTGATGCCTGCCGCTGCCGGCAGTGCGACGGTGATGGCGTCATCTGCATAGAGCAGGTTCTCGCCGTCGGGATTGGCGTCGCTCAGCATGGGGCGTCCTGTCCTTGCCTCCTTTGGTATGGCGACAGAGATGGTGTAGCGGTCGTGGGCGACGAAGGCATCTTCGCCGACACGCACGTCATCTGCAAACACCACTTCGTGCATGAGGTTGAGATAGTCGCCCTTGAATGTCACGATGTCGCCCACCTTGCCGCTGAGGTTGCCCTCAGAGCCGACAAAGACGCTGCTCAGCACGATGTTCTCCTCGTATGTGACGGGAGTGATGGTCGTCAGTTCGCCGCCTTTTGCCGTGACGAGAGTGACGATGCCCGGCTCGCACTTCTCTTTCGGCACCTGAATCCATATCTCGCTCACTTTCCCCGATGCCTTGACGTCGATGGCTGTGATTGGGTCGGCTCCCGGGAGGTTGACCTGTGTAATCTGGTCGAGGTTGCTGCCGAGGAACTTCAGTGTGCCTCCACGCAAAACGGGGCATGGCCCGAAGGAATTGAGTTTTATCTCGTTTCCGTACTGGTCGGTCACGAGGTCGTCCTCGCTGCAGGCTGTCAGCGACAAGCCTGCAAGCATGAGGGCGCAGAATGACCAGAATAATGACTTATATCTTTTCATATTGAGTCTTTTTTCTAAGGTTTGTTTTGGTTACTCCGTTATTTGTTAGGTACGGCACGTATGTTGTCGATACGTATGATAGGATGGCAGTCTTCGCCTTCATATCCTCCGCCGTTGACACAGAATATTGTCAGTGAGGCGAAATCGTCCGGTTTTGACGGTTTGGCAGAAGCTGCCGTTCCGTCCCAGTATTTGTTGAAGACGCCGTTGTCTCCGCCGAGAGGCAGTGTGACCGTTGTCCACTTGCCGCCAGTGTGGTAGGCGCCTGTGCCTTTCCACGGAGCGTAGATGGCGCGTCCCCATCCGTCGTCAGCGTGGAAGAAGACGTTGTTTGCCGTAGAGATGGTCACCTTGTCCGGACCTGCGAAGATCAACTGCATCGGAGCTGCAGCCCATGCGCCGTTCTCCGGGATGCATATCTCGAACTTCAGGGACATGTTCTCGAAGTCGGTGAAATCGACTATGTCGCTGAGCTTCACGCCGTCGCCGGAGAATCCGCCGTTCCAGTCGCCTGCCCAGTACTCGAACGAGAAGGCACCGTCGTTCCATGCACCGTCAGCGGTCATGTCTGTGTCGCCGAGGAGGAGGTAGTTGCCGGAGAGTGAGTTCTCGTCAGCCTGAATCTTCTGTGCGTGCCAGCCGTGGTTGCCGAGCACGACGTTTGAGACGGGGTTAGGCGTGTCGAAGTCGAAGAGGATGCCGCGCTGGTCGTGGAACTGGAAGTTGCTTCGTGTCGTGCCGTACTTTGTCTTCACTTTGATGAAGCCTGCCGGAGCGTCAGCCGGTACGGTGAAGCGTATCTCTGTCATCGAGATGCTGGTGATGTACTCGCGCGGGAGGACATAGTTGTTGGGGAACTCTACGGTGAGCGGGAAGTCTGGATAGTCGAGGAAGTAGTTGCCCTTGATGACACCTTCTTCGCCGGCTTTCGCCTGCTCGTTCTCCATAGAGAGCACCGTAGGCGGATTGATGAGCACCTTGAAATCGTATGCCACGGTGTCGTTGGATGTCGTGATCATATAGATTTTGTCCGTCACTACGTCGGGTATGTCCTTCGGCACGGTCAGCAGGATGGTGTTGTCGGTCATGTAGCTCGTGTTGAGCACAGCGGGACGGTCGTTGAAGTTCATCGCCACGATGCTGCGGAGGTTGTTGCCGACGATGCAGATCGGTGTGTCCTGAAAGGCTCCGGTGAGGAGCGAGTCCTTGCTTGCGGCGTCAGCAAGGCGTATGTATGAGATGGATGGTGTTCCACCGGTTGTCTCGTAAGCGTCAGGCTGGTCGCTGCAGGATGTCATGCCTGCCATGGCGAGCAGTGTGATGCCGAGAGACAGTTTTATGTTCTTGATGTTCATAACTGTATTCGATTTGATGTTTATGACCATTTTTTAGTATGAGTATGTGTTACGTACATCTACGCTGACAGGCTCTACGTTGCTGCCGAGGTTCGGGTTGACGGAAACGTCTTCTGTCGGGAACGGAATGGAGAAAGTCTTCTCTGTCACCATCGGAGCCGGTGTCGCTGTGTCGTACTCTGCGCCCGAAGCGTCCCATACGCCAGTGTTGAAATATACCTTATATACGTCAGAGAGGTTCCACCATGCGTTGCGCTTCTGTGCCGTTATCTCTGCTATGCAGGCAGCGGGCTCGTAGTAGGCGCGGCGCACGAAGTCGTACCAGCGGTCGCCCTCGCCGGCAAACTCGAGACGGCGCTCTTTCCATACATCGTCGAATGTTATGGATGTCTTGGGCGTGTAGCCTGAGACGGCGCGTCCGCGTACGGCGTTGAATACCTCAAGTGCCTTGGCGTCTGATGTCTGTCCGCCGTCGATGAGTGCCTGTGCCTCTGCCAGCACGAGATAGACGTCGGCAAGACGCAGGATGTGTGTAGCCACGGCGTATGCCATACGTGCCGGTGCGATGCCGAGCTCGGCTATGTGGTCGTTGTTGTTGCCGTAGGCGTGCTTCACGTTCTGTGCGCCGCACGGACCCTGGAATGTCTCTGTGGCAGCGGGGTTGTAGTTCTTGTCGAAATAGAAGTGCAGGATTTCGAATCCGCTCTGTCCGTTTCCGAGGCTGTGGTCGCGCCAGAAGTAGGGATATACGTCGCCCGGCATCATGATGGTTGCCTTGCGGCGGATATCGACGTCGATGCGGTCGGCGGGAGCGTCAGTCGGCTTCACGCCGAAGGCTGCCATGAGGTCAACGGAGGGACCGCCCCATCCGCCCCAGCAGTCGCCGTTCTCGTCGAAGTTCTCCGGCATGAGGTCGCTCTGCAGGGTGTTCTGTGAGGTCCACTGTGCGCCGACAGTCCACCGCCATGCTATGAGGCTCTCGTCAGACACGTTGTTAGAGCCGCGGAAGATGTCCTCGTAGTTCGGCATGAGCTGGCGTCCGGAGTTGTCGATGACGTCCTTGGCGTAAGCCACAGCCTTCTGCAGGTCGTCCTTGTTGAGCGAACCTGTCACGCCAGCCTTGGTGAGATAGACCTTGGCGAGCAGACCCTCGGCACAGTAGTAGTCCATGTGTCCGTTGGTGAGTTTCTGCTTCGGCATGAGTTCCATCGCCTTCTCGAGTGTGAGGATGATGTATTCATAGACGTCGGCCTTCGCCACCTTGTTGCAGGTCTTGTATTCGCCCGATGCGAGCACGTCGGATGTGTTGTGTATGATGGGCACGTCACCGAACGAGCGGACGAGATAGAAATATGCCATCGCCTTCCAGATGAGGCATTCGCCCTGACACTGCCTTATCGTAGCCTCAGAGGCAGAAGCCTTGCCGAGAGCCTGATAGACGGTGTTGCAGTGGCCTATCTCAGCCCAGAGGGAGTAGGACATGTTGACGAGGTCCTGGTCTGTTCCGTTGACGGAGAAGTTGAGGTATGGTGACGAACCCCAATACATGTTTCCGGACATCACCTCGCCCATCTTGATGAAGCCGCGCTGGAAATCATACCAGGGCGAGTTGTACAGGTAGTTGACACCTGACAAGCATGCTGCATCCGACGCATAGAAGTTGTCTATGTTGTAGTTGTCCTCGACAGGGCGGTCGAGAAAGTCGCTACAAGCTGTCAGCGAGAGGCCGAGAGCCGCTGCGCATGCCAAGTATTTGATATTCTTGAGTTTCATTTTTGTTTAGATTGATGATGTTATGAATGTGCTTCTTTTTTTGAATCTCTTTTCTCTTGCATAGCCTGATTTAGAAAGAAACGTTCAGGCCGAAGGTGAAGGATGTCGGTGCGGGATAGCGTCCGTTGTCCAGACCATATACGTTAGAGCTTGCAGTAGAAGCACCAATCTCCGGGTCGTAGCCGTCGTAGCCTGTGATGGTGAGCAGGTTGGTGGCGTTGAGAGTGAGGCGCAGGTTGGTGAGGCCGAGTTTCTTGATGAGCTGCTTGTCGAAGGTGTAGCCGAGCGTGAGGCTCTTCAGGCGGACGTACGAGCCGTCCTCGATGTATCGGTCGCTCCATGCGTCGTTGTCGTTAGGATCGTTGATAGAGGCACGCGGGTAGGCGCAGTCGGGGTTCGCCACCACGACGTTCGAGATGTCGTAGTACCAGTTTTCTGCCGCCACGCCGTTGGCAGGTGCCAGGAGTGCGTGGTTTATGCAGTCGGCAAGCTGGTTCTGCCATGGCGAGTTCATGTGCGAGAGCTTCATCTTCATGTAGTTGCCCACCTTGTTGCCGATAGAGCCGTTGATGAAGACGGTGAGGTCGAAGTTCTTGTAGCGGAACGTGTTGTTCCAGCCGAAGGTCCACTTAGGCATTGCCGAGCCGATCTTTGTCTTGTCGTTCTCGTCGATGATGCCGTCACCGTTCACGTCAACGTATTTCACGTCGCCTACGTATGTCGTTGTCTTCGGATTGTAGTCGCCCGGGTTCTTGCTCCACGACTTTGTGCCGTCGGCGTTGGTGACAACCGGGTTGCTGTTGCTGCGCATATCGACAGGCGAGTTCACAAGGTCGTCGAAGCTGGTATATACGCCGTCGGTCTTGTAGCCGTAGAAGGCGTAGAGCTCCTCGCCCTCAGCCGAGCGTGTCACGACGTCTGTCCACTGTCCGTAGCCCACGAGAGCGACACCGCCTGCAAGGCTCTTCACCTTGTTCTTGTTCGTAGAGAAGTTCAGCTCTGTGTCCCAAGAGAAGTCTTTCGTGTGGACAGGGTGTGCGTTTATTGTGAACTCGATACCCGTGTTCTCGATGTCGCCGTAGTTGCCCCATGGTGCGGCGAGAGCCGACGAGCCGTTGCCGCCCGTACCCATGATAGAAGGCAGAGTCATCGGCATGAGCATGTTCTTCGACAGTTTCTTGTACCAGTCGATGGTCAGTCCGAGGTCGCCGTTGAAGAAGCCGAGGTCGAGGCCGACGTTCAGCTGCTCCTGTGTCTCCCACTGTATGTCGAGGTTCGCCATGTTTGCCGGACGGTATGACATGCCGAGGCCGGTGTCCATGGTTGACATTGCCGAGCCCCATTTGTAGCCGCCGATGTTGGCGTTGCCCGTCTGTCCCCATCCGAGGCGCAGCTTGCCGTTCGAGAGCCAGCTGATGTCTTTCATGAACGCCTCGTTCGAGAAGCGCCATGCCACGGCGACAGAGTGGAACGGTGCCCAGCGTTTGTTCGGACCGAAGTTCGAGCTGCCGTCATAGCGGAATGTATATGTAGCGAGGTAGCGGTCGTCGTAGTTATATGTCTCACGTGTGAAGAACGATGCCATTGCCGATGATCCGAACCCAGAGCCAATCTGTGCCTTGCCCGAACCGAGAGCCGGGTTGTGTACGACATCTGAAGGCAGGCCGGTGTTATATACGGATACATGGTCCCATTTGCTCTCCCAACATTCCTGACCGAGCATGGCTGTCACGCCGTGCTTGCCGAACTGCTCGTTCCATGTCAGGTAGTTCTTCACTGTCCAGTATGTTGACGAGTTCTTCTGTATGCGGCTGTTGTTGTTGTCGCGCACCCACGTGCCGAGGTCAACCTTTGGCTCGTATGTCGAACCCTTCGACCATGAGAGGTCCCAGCCGAGTTCTGCGTGCCATACAAGGTTCTTCAGGAAGTTGACGTCGGCAAAGACAGAACCGTTGAGTTTCTGACGGTCGAGCAGAATCTCGTTCAGCATGGCCATCGCGATAGGGTTGGGGTTTGTGAAGCCTTCTTTCGATACGCTTGAGTAGCCGCCGTCGATGTTGTAGATCTGTATGTCTGGAGGAGTGATGAGCGAGTAGTTCACGATACCCTCGTCAGAATCGGCGAGCTTCAGGTTCTCTGACGTTGCAGAGTAGGCTGCGTTCAGTCCGAGCTTCAGCCATGGCTTCAGCTGTGCGTCGAGGTTGGTGCGAAGGCCGTAGCGCTCAAAGTTCGAGCCGATGATTGTACCTTCCTGGTTCACGTAGTTGCCCGAAACGTAGTACTGCACCTTGTCCGTGCCGCCCTGGGCTGAAATCTGGTGGTTGTGCTGCCATGCTGTGCGGAAGATGGCATCCTGCCAGTTTGTGCCCTTGCCGAGCACAGAGGGGTCAGAATACATCGGGTCGGCATTGTTGGCTGTTATCTCGCCCTGGTCAACGAGCGAGTTGTAGTATGTCGCAAATTCGCGGAGGTTCATCATGTCGAGACGCTGCATCTGGCGTGCCATTGTCACGCTGCCGTCGTATGTGAACTTCGCCTCGCCGCTCTTGCCGCGCTTTGTGGTGATGAGCACGACACCGTTCGAGCCCTGCGCGCCGTAGATGGCTGTTGCAGAAGCGTCTTTCAGAATCTCCATGCTGACGATGTCGGCAGGGTTGATGGTAGAGAGCGGAGAGATGGTAGAAACCGAGCCGTTGCCGAGGCGATCGCCGAGACCGAGGTCAGCACCGCTCTTGCCTCCGCTCTGGAAGATGACGCCGTCGATGACATACAGCGGTTCTGCGTCAGCGTTGATGGTTGCCTGGCCGCGCACGCGAATCGACTGGCTTGCACCCGGTGCACCTGAAGTGGCGATAGATGTCACACCTGCCACACGTCCCTGGAACGCCTGGTCGATGTTTGTGATGTTGCCTTCTTCCAATGCCTTGCTGTCAAGGGTCGATGACGCACCGGCGAGGTCCGAGCGCTTCATCTTGCCGTAGCCGACAACGACAGTCTCTTCAAGCATCTGAGCGTCCGGCTTCATCCGGACCTCTACGTTTGTCCTGCCGGCAAGATTCACGTCTTGTGTCTGATAACCTACATACGAGATACTCAGAGTGGCGTTCGCGTTCTTCACCTTCAACTTGAACTTTCCGTCCATGTCGGTGGCGACACCGTTCTGCGTACCTTTTTCACGCACTGTTGCGCCAAGGACAGGCCCGAAGTCGTCGTTGACAACACCGGTCACTTCGACCTGTGCCATCACTGTAGCCGAGAAGAGCATGCATAGCGCGAGCAACGCAAACTTAATGCTGAAACGTTTTTCAGTCTTCATAGCGTAAAAAAGTTTTTAGTTAGTTATTAATGATTGTAATTTATGATGTTTCTTTTCGGAGCGCAGTTTTTACACACCTTCTTTTCCGCATCTTTCCCGTCACAGCCCCGTCGGTATGTCACCCTCTGTCAGCAATGTCCGGGATGTTTGCATATATATATAATAATGTATATTCTTCATCTTCGTCTTTCCGCACCGGCTGGAAAGAAATGTCAGATCAGGTTTCTTTTTTTAGAGAAAAGGTTAATCAAAAGTCAGCTTTGAGAGACAACACAACAATCTGCATCATCTTTCGGTTGCAAAATTACTACATATTTTTATTTGGATGTTACACAATCTTATCCGTAAATGATATTATTATGCAAAAATGTATCATTTTATTAAAAAAAATTGTCTTTCCCGCCGCTTTTCCATGCTGAAACGTAAATTTCCACCTCTTTCCTTGTTCTATATCAAAAAATCCGCTGCTATGCCGACACCCCGCATGAGAGATGTCTGCCGTTGCCAGTAACACACTCCGCCGCCGTTTTTTTCGATTCGGCAAGAAACGGAATGTCAGGATGCCTGCAAGACGAAAACTCATTAACGCCCTTTGCTTGGCGCCTGCATTGCATCGGAAAAATACAGCACATCCGTCACGGATGTGCTGCATATCACTATCACTTATAAAAACAAAAATTATGAAAGCGTTGTTTGCGTATTGTTTCTTTCAGCGTTTCTCATTTTTCGGATGCGTCTATCCATGCCGTCAGCACTGCGAGGTATGCGTTCCAGTTGATGGCAATCTCGTTCGATGCGTAGCTTGACACATGGTCCAGATATGATTCGTCGGGCAGTGCCGATGGGTAGGGCGGCGTGTGCTCCTTGTCCTGCTGTCCTATGTTCGGGCCTCCGGCGAGGAATCCTGGCAGCGGAGCCTCGAGTCCGTCGGCGGCGGATATGCGCTGGTGTGGATGCATGACACGTTGTGTGCCGAAGCCTGTGACGAAGCAGAAGCCTGTGGCGTTGCGTCCGAAGAGGTAGTCGCACGTCGCTATTGCCGCTGTGCGGTATGCCTCTTCTCCCGACAGGGCATACTGGTACATCAGTGCTATGCCCATTCCGGCACACCGTTCGCTGTTGCTTCCCCAGCAGAAGTCGTCGGCACGGTTGCCGTTCGGCGTGTTGAAGGCAGATGTCTGCATGGCGTTGACGACAGAATCGCAGTATGTCTTCAGCGAGTTCTTCAGCCGTTCGGTACACGGTGTGCCGTCCGGCTTCTTTCCGCTGATTTCGAGGTTGAGCCATGCCATGGCTCCTATGCCTGCTACATCGCCCCATGTGGGCACGCTGAAACGCTGCGGCATCGTTGCTGTCGCCTGCAGGAGATAGCTCTCTTCGCCTGTTGTGAGGTACAGCTCTGTCGCCGCCCAGAAGAATTCGTCGGTGAAGCTCTCGTCGTCGTAGGCTCCGGTGACTATCTCCGGCTTGTGGCGTTTGTTCATCTCGTCCTGCCGGTATGCCACTGCGGGATGTGCCACAGCCCATGCGTATGCCTTGCCGGCTGCCTTTATGGCATCCTTGCAGAACTGTCCGCACGCAGGGTATGGAGCATAGACGCGTGCCGCGAGAGCCATCGTTGCGGCGAAATCAAGTGCTGCTGCCGTGCTTTTCTGTACGACATAGCGTGGTTGGTGACACTCGGCGGGCATCACAAAACCCTCGAAGCTCGGAGTGGTGAGCTTGTGATACACGCCGCCGTCATACGGGTCCTGCATCGTCAGCATCCATTTCAGGTTGTACATGATTTCGTCGAGATAGTCGGGGATGTCGTTGCCCGTCTCGGGAATGTTGAGCGTTATGCTATCGTAGTATGTCTTGTTGACGATATAGTTCTCAAGCATGAGGCCGCATGTGAAGCCGGAGTTGACGATGTATTTGTTGTAGTCGCCCGCGTCATACCATCCTCCGGGCGATGCGATGACCGTCCCGGCAGGGCGCTGGGGCGACGCTGCCGACGGGTGTATGATGACTTTGTCGTCGGGATGTGCCGCCGGTCGTGCGTAGTCGCCGGCATATTCTTTCAGTATAGGCGTGGCGGTGCGCTGCAGGTAG
Source organism: Bacteroidales bacterium (assembly GCA_004555245.1). Taxonomy (GTDB): domain Bacteria; phylum Bacteroidota; class Bacteroidia; order Bacteroidales; family Bacteroidaceae; genus Prevotella. The sequence goes on along the minus strand of SFIS01000018.1, from coordinate 30,672 downwards.
AATGCTTTCACCGCAGCCGCTGCTACGTCGGCGAAGGCGTGTTGCGCTATGACAACCTGCTGTCTCTTGCCTTTTGCCGACAAGGTGTAGGTTCCGGGCTGTCTCACCGACGTGAAGCAGACCACCTGCCTCTCGCGTCCGTCGAAAGGCGAGACACTTGTGCGTGTAGCCTTGCCCCGCCACACTGTCTTGCCGTGTGCGTCTTTCAGGGTGAAGGATTTCGCCTTCGCCGCAGGTTCTATGACTGCCGTTTTCGGTCCGTCGGGGTAGTAGCCCACCTGGTTAACCTTGACAGGCGACTGTGCCATGGCTGTCAGTGCCATGAGTAGTGTCAGTGATGTCAGTTTCAGTTTCATATTCTCTGTTGTCATGAGGTTAGTCTTTCAGTGCGATGCGTTGTTTCAGGTTTCCCGTCTGGATGATGAAGTCGCCCGGTTCGAGTGTCCATTCTCCGTCGGGATTGACGAAGGCGAGGGCAGAAGCCGGCAGGCGGAAAGTGACGGTCTTTGTCTCTCCCGGCTCGAGTTCGGCTTTCTGGAAGTCTCTCAACCGTCTCACCTCCGGCACTTGCGATGCCACGACATCCGTCGAGAAGAGCAGCACGGCCTCTTTTCCCTTCATCGTGCCCGTGTTCTTCACATCGACAGATATTGTCAGCGTGTCGCCGGCGGCGAAAGTCTGCTTGTCGCAGCGGAGGTTGGCGTATTCGAATGTGGTGTAGCTCAGTCCGTGTCCGAATGGCCATTGGAACGAGACGTCGGCACTGTAGTCGTACGACCCTTCCATCGTCCCGACAACCTCGCTGGCGCGGTAGTCGTAGCAGGTGTAGGAACTGATATGTCTCGGATAGCTGAACGGCAGTTTCCCGCTGAAGTTCTCTTTTCCGGCAAGGAGGTTTGCGAGTGCGTCTCCTCCGGCGTTCGCCGGCAGCATGATATCCACTACGGCTTCTGCGAGAGGCTCAATGTCTGCTATGATGCGCGGCCGTCCTTCGTTGAGTATGATCACGACGGGTTTCCCTGTTTTCGCAAGAGTTTTCACGAGGTTGCGCTGGTTGGCAGAGAGGGTGAGGTCGTTGAGGTTGCCCGGTGTCTCGGTGTATGAGTTCTCGCCGATGCACGCCACTATGACGTCGGCCTGCTTAGCCGCCTCTACCGCCTTTGCGAATGTCGGGTCGTTGAGTGTCTCCTCGTCATAGTTGCCGTCGTTGTTGTATGTGACCGATGTGTCGAGCGTCACGTTCTCTTTTCCGAAGACGTTGCATAGAGCCTCGTAGATGGTGTTCGGCTTTATGAAAGGACCGCCGTGTTTCGCCTTCCGTGTCGCGGTGTCGTCCTGCAGCTTCTTCAAGATTTCGTCAACGTCTTTCCCCTGCCATGTGTATGTCCATCCTCCGTTGAGAGTGCGCAGCGAGTTGGCGTTCGGTCCTGTCAGCAGTATGCGCTTACCTTGTCCTAAAGGCAGTATGCCGCTGTTCTTCAGCAGCACCATCGATTCCACCGCCCCGTCGTATGCCACCTGCCTGTGTTCTTTTCCGGCGAACATCGGATAGTCCTTCAGTTTCTGCAGAGGCTGTTCGAAGAGGTTGAGGCGTGCCTTCAGCCTCAGTATGCGGCGCACGGCGTCGTCGATGCGTTCAGCCTTCACCTTCCCTTCGTCCACGAGTTCGTGCAGTAGTGCGATGCAGTTGCAGTCATAGGGGTCCATTATCATGTCTATGCCTGCATTGATGGCGAGGCGCAGAGCCTCCTTCTTGTCCTTCGCCACATGTTCGCGGTTGAAGAGGTTGTTGATGTCCGCCCAGTCAGTGATGAGCATACCGTCCCAGTCGAGTCCCTCCTTCAGCCATCCGGTCAGTATCTCTCGGTTGGCGTGCATGGGTATGTAGTTGACGCTTCCGGAGTTCACCATCACCGTGAGGGCTCCCGCCTCTATACATGCCTTGTATGGTGCGAAGTGTTTCTCTTTCAGCTCTTGTGGCGCGATGATGGCAGGTGTGCGATCTTTTCCTGATACAGGCACGCCGTAGCCCATGAAGTGTTTCAGTGATACAGCGACGTTGTATGGTCCGATATGGTTGGGGTCAGAGCCTTGGAAGCCTATTGTCATGGCACGTCCCATCTCTGCGTTGACGAGACAGTCCTCTCCGAAGTTCTCCCAGCATCGTGGCCATCGTGCGTCTCTTGCGAGGTCCATGGTAGGCGAGTATGTCCACGGTACAGAGCATGCCCTTGTCTCGTAGGCTGTCACCTTTGCCGCTTTCATCGCGATGTCGCGGTTGAATGTTGCTCCGACGTTAATGTTCTGCGGCATTAGCGTGCCGTCGGTGGTGTATGTCACGCCGTGGTTCTCATCGACGCCGAAGACTGTAGGTATTCCCGTGTGTCTTATCGCCGATGCCTGCACGGTCTGCATCACCTTCTCCCATTCGGCTGCAGTGACGCCCTGCGGTCCCGGTGTGTTGAGGAACGATCCTACTTTGTAGTTGCTGTGTATCGAATCGAGTTTTTGGCGGTCTATCACCCATGCGCCGTTCTTGTCCTGTACCATGACGGCGCGCAGGTCTATTTCCATCATCTGTCCGAGTTTCTCGTCGAGCGTCATGTTTCTCAGCACGCTCTCCACCTTGGCTTCTATGGCTTCGTCGCGCGCTATGGCAGGCTGCGCTGTCGTTTCTGTCGCTGCGAGAAGGGCGAGGCCGGACATGATGTGGCAGCGGATGTTGTTTATGGTTGTCATTTCTGTTGTAGGTGTGTGAGGGGTTTGTGAGTTTGTGTTCGGCGACCTGGTCGCCGAATACAGGCGGGGTGCAGGCGGGGGCGCAGGCAGGGGCGTTTTTGCCTACATCTCCACCACTACGTTATGTTCGCCCGGTGTGGCTTTCACTATGTTTCCGCTGATGCGTTGTCCATCTACGGTGATGGCCTTCACGCCATGCTGCCTGCCGTCCGGGTTGTTAACGGTGATGTTGAATACCGCATCTCTGATGACACGTCTGACAGTGTATCGTTTCATTGTCTCCGGCAGACAGGGGTCTATCTCCAGTCCGTCGAAAGTCGGTTTTATGCCGAGGATATACTGTGTGACGGTAATCCAGTTCCATGCCGCCGTGCCGGTGAGCCATGAGTTCTTTCCTTCTCCCGGTTTTGCCGCGTCTTTTCCCGCCACCATCTGGCAATAGACGTACGGCTCCACTTTATGCAGCTGCTGGTCTTTTATCCATGCCGGGCATATCTTCTTGTAGTGTTCCCATGCGTCGTTGCCCCGGTGAGCCACTGTCTCGCCTATTATCACCCACGGGTTGTTGTGGCAGAAGATGCCGGCGTTCTCCTTGTATCCGGCAGGATATGACGAAATCTCTCCCATCTCCACGTGGTATGTGGTGAACGCCGGGTTGTTCAGCACCATGCCGTGTTCGCAGTCGAGGTGTTTCTTGCAGGCGTCGAGAGCTTTCTCCACCATACCTTCTTCGATGCCGATGGCCGCCATGGTGCAGAAGCCCTGCGATTCGATGAAGATTTTTCCTTCCTCGTTTTCTTTCGATCCTATCTTGTTTCCGTAGAAGTCGTAGGCGCGAAGATACCATTCACCGTCCCATCCGTGCTGTTTCACAGCCTCCACCATGTCGTCAATACACCGCTGTGCGCGTTCTGCTTCATCCTCGTGTCCTCCTATGTGTCTGCACAGTTCGACATACTGTTTTCCGCAGAAGACGAACAGTCCTGCAATCATCAGCGATTCCGCCTTCGATCCTTCGGAGTTGTTCTCTGTCGTCTGGAACGATTCGTTGGGGTCCCACGAGAAGCAGTTGAGGTTGAGACAGTCGTTCCAGTCTGCACGTCCTATGAGGGGCAGTCTGTGCGGCCCGAGGTTTTCCACGACATGGTTGAAAGAGATGCGCAGGTGTTCCATGAGCGTCACTTCCGTTCCCGGCTCGTTGTCCCACGGCACCATCTCGTCGAGTATAGACAGGTCGCCCGTCTCTTTGATATACGCCACAGTTCCGAAGATGAGCCACATGGGGTCGTCGTTGAATCCTCCTCCGATGTCGTTGTTGCCTCTCTTTGTCAGCGGCTGGTATTGGTGGTAGCATCCTCCGTCAGGGAACTGTGTCGATGCGATGTCAATGATGCGCTGTCTTGCTCGTGCCGGCACCTGGTGTACGAATCCCACGAGGTCCTGGTTTGAATCTCTGAATCCCATGCCGCGTCCCACACCGCTCTCGAAGAATGAAGCCGAGCGTGAGAAGTTGAACGTTATCATGCACTGGTATTGGTTCCAGATGTTCACCATTCGGTTCAGCCGTTCGTCGTCTGATGTCAGCACGTATTTGTCCAGGAGGTTGTCCCACATCGCGTTCAGTTCTGCAAAGGCGGCGTCAACGGCCTCCACTGTAGCGAAGCGGCTTATAGTCTCCCGTGCTTTCGTCTTGTTGACGAGAGTGACGTCCGATGCCTGCGACGAGATGAGTTCTCCCCGGCGTTTGCGTTCAATGTCCTCAGCCGAGAATTTCTCCTCCTGTCCGTTCTCCACATATCCGAGGAGGAAGACGAAGTCTTTCGCTTCGCCCGGTTCGAGTTCTACATTAATATAATGTGAAGCCACTGGGCTCCATCCGTGAGCCAGCGAGTTTGATGCTTCTCCTCGCATGACACACTGCGGTTCCGCGAAGTCGTTATACAGTCCGACAAACGATTCGCGGTCTGTATCGTAGCCGTCAATCTCTGCGTTTGTCAGTGCGTAGTAAGCGTAGTGGTTTCTGCGTTCCTTGTATTCCGTCTTGTGATAGATCACCGCACCGTCAATCTCCACTTCTCCCGTTGACCAGTTTCGCTGGAAGTTCTCCATGTCCGTTGCAGCGTTCCACAGACACCATTCTGCGAACGAGAAGAGTTTCACCGTCTTTTTCCTGTCTGTGGTGTTTCGGAGTGTGACTTTCTGCACCTCCGCCCATGTCTTCAGCGGCACGAAGAAAAGCACCTCCGCCTCTATGCCGAGTTTCTTTCCCGTGATGCGGGTGTAGTTCATGCCGTGTCTGCACTCATAGCTGTCTAACGGTGTCTTGCATGGTTTCCATCCTGGGTTCCACACTGTGCCGTTGTCGTTGATATAGAAATATCTGCCTCCGTTGTCCATTGGCACGCCGTTGTAGCGGTATCTGGTGATGCGGCGGAACTTAGCGTCTTTGTAGAAGTTGTAACCTCCTGCTGTATTGCTTATCAGTCCGAAGAAGTCTTCGTTTCCGAGATAGTTTATCCAAGGGAACGGTGTAGCTGGATTAGTGATGACAAACTCACGCTTTTTGTCATCAAAGTGTCCGTAGGTTTGTGTCTCCATTGAAGTCGTATTTTGTTTTAGTTTTTGTTTTTTCTGTCATGTTGTCGGCATAGCCCGGCCGTCTGTCATTTCACTCCGAGGTGTGACAGCAGGAATCTCTGCCATTCGTCCCATTGCTCCTGATACCAGAAGTGTGCTGTCATGGGGTAGGGCGACAGTGTCTTCTCTCCGCCCGCCACGTTGTATGTGGCGTATGCCGTTGTCGGCGGCACGACGTTGTCGTTATATCCGAAGCTGTAGAATCCCGGCACGTTGATGCGCCGTGCGAAGTTCACTCCGTCGTAGTATCGTGTCTCTTCCACGATGCGCATGTCGATGTTCTGTGCCGTTGTCATCTTCTGTTCGTCGTAGAAATAGTGTGGCCATCCGCACGCTGTCTTGTGCAGCGACGCCTCGTGGTCGCACATGGCGGCGTGTACAGCGCCGTAGCAGCTCACGCGCTTGTCGAGCGCCGTTGTTGCGAGCGTGAGGAAACCTCCCTGCGACGATCCTGTCACGCCGAGGTTCTTCTCGTCCCACACTGCTCCGAAGTCAGGGATGTTCTTCAGTTCGGCTATCATGTCGATGGCTCTGAGACATCCTGTCACCACGTGTTTGTAGTAGTTCCTGTTCCGGTCGTGTACGCCGTTGTGCCAGTAGTCTGCGAGGGCCGCCGAGAAGATGTTGTCGTAGAACGCCTGCTCCTTCACCACCGGCACGCCGTGTATTCCTATCTCGAGCACTATGACGCCCTTCTTCGCTGTCCATTCGTCTCCTCCGTAGGGTCTCACTCCCGCTCCCGGCACTCTCAGCAGCGCCGGGTATCTTCCCGGTTTTGCAGGCACGTTGAGTATGCCATAGACCCTTCTGCCCCATCTGTCGTTCTGGAATGAGACTTGATATGTCGTGACGTCTGGTGTCGAACGCTCCGGCAACAGTTCGAGATGCGGTTCCAGCGCCGTCCATCGTGCCTCTTTTGCCGCTGTCGTCCAGAACTCGTCAAAGTCTTTCGGACATTCTGCCTTCGGCCGTATCTCTAATGGTGCCACAGCTGCGCTGCACCATGCCTCGTAGTCTTTCCCCCCGACATGTGCCGTCACCTTCAGCTTGTAGAATCCCGGACGCTGCATCCGTCCGCTGACAGTCGTCTTTCCCGACGGCAGCGTCAGTTCTTTCTTCTCCGTGGGGTACATCTCCGGCCCCATCTCATAGCTTATCTTCGCGTTGTCGAGCAGTGTCCCCGATTTGCGTACATCCACGTTGAACACGATTTTCTCACCCTTTGCATACACCCAGTCCTTATGGTCGGGTGTCACGCTGACGGTGATGTCCTTGCCGATAATCTGCGCCAGGGCTGTTGCCGGTGCTATGGCTGCCAGTATCAGAAGCGTCAGAAATGTCTTTCTCATATACATTATATTATATATAGTTTAAGATTCATTCTTGTTTCATGTTCTCTTTCATTCTCTCCACCGACTGTCTGATGATGTCCAGTGTCGAAGTGTCGGTTGCGAATACCGAGTTCAGTCCCTGCTCTTCCTGTGCCGGGTCGCATACATAGTCGTCCCATCGTTGCCATATCGTGTGTCTGACCTTCGCTCTTCCTCCCCATCCCCAGAAGTTGCATCCTGCCACTGTTCCGTCCTCTACTTTTGCGAACAGTGCCTTGTAGTATGCGTCGCGTCCCTTTGTCGGCGATCCGGCATTGAACAGGAATCTGTCTCTCGGGTATCCGAACTCCTCCACCACGACGGGTCTCCTTCCGTTGCGTGTCACGCCGTCCTTGTCCCTGTATGTCGTGTTGACCGCCTCTATCGCCTGCCTGATATATCCCATTGTCGAATCGCACGCCGCCCCGACGTTGTCCACGATAGGGTCCGGTGCGCCTTCGGCGATAGTCTTCTCCGCGTCGTAGTTCTGGTTGAATTTCCCTATCCATCCCCAGTTGTTCGGCCAGATGTGTATGCAGACATAGTCAATGCACGGCAGGCGGTGTATGGCCTGGAAAAGCTCTACGCTCTCCTCACATCCGTGTACGCCCTCCGACCCTGTCGTGACGAGGTGGTTCGGGTCGATAGCTTTTATCATTCTCGACTGTTCGTCAATCCACTCCACGAATTTCCGTCTGTGCAGTTCGTCGTTGACAAAGCATCTCGGCTCGTTGGCAATTTCCCATGCCATGATGGCTGGCGAATCCTTATAAGCCCTGCCCGTTATGCCGTTGACGCGCGAGACGATGTTCTTCACGTGCTGTGCCGCCATAGCCTTCGCCTTGTCGTTGAGCATGAAGTTCCCGACGTATTGCATATATTCCCACCATCCGTCAATCGACGGCACCGGTGTCTGCCTGAAGAATTTCTTTCCTTTCCCGTCCGAGCTGTCCACTTCTCCCGAGAATCCCGCCCAGTCGAGATATGCTCCGTATCCTCCCGACCATTCCCATGCGTTGTTCATATACAGCACGGCGCGCATTCCGCGTTTCTCCAGTTCTGCTATGACATAGTCGAGGCCTTCCAGCAGGCGTTCGTCATACACTCCCGGCTCTGTCTGCAGCTTGGGTGCGATATGGCTCGGTATGCTATCGCTTCCGTCTCCTCCCACAAGAATGCGCACGTTGTCTATGCCGAGAGCCGCCATGTCGTCCAGTTCTGCCTTCAGGCGTTCGCGGTTGCCGCCTGTGCCGGTGCTGCCCAGTATGGCTCCATACCAGAAGTTGGTGCCGATGAAGCGGTACTCTCTTTCTCCTACGAAGAATTTCCCGTCTTCCGTCCTTACAAACTCCTGCTTCTCCATTTGCTGACAGCAGCCGTTCTCCCTGTCGCGGCAGGTTTCCGTTCTGTTGTCTTCGTCAGCTCCTTTTGCCGTTGCCGTGGCGGGCAACGAGCAAAGGAGCATAACGATGCAACACCTTATATATATATCCAACTTACGCATACACATGTTTTGTCTGTTTTTCTGTTATAGTGTTGTTATTCTCCCACCTTCGCCGTGAACGGCACCACGGGCAGTCCGCGCATATTGTGCAGCGTGCCTATGCAGAAGTTGTGGTATCTGTATCTCACCGCCTTTATGACGTCTGCTTCCGGGCATGCGAGGGCTATGTAGCATCCCTGCCGTTTCACATTCTGCCATGCCGATGCCGACCATGCCAGTGCCTTGTGCCATACGCCCTTGCTGTCCTGTGCCTCGAAGCCTTCTATGCCCGCCATTCGGTCGAATCCGTCGTAGCTGTTCGAGAAATACAGGTGCAGCACCTTTCCCTTCGCGTTGGGACTGTTGCCCACCGCCGTTCCGGCAATTACCGCCTGCTCCGCCTCGTCGGCGTCCGTCACGACACACTCCTCGTATTCCGGGGCGTCGGCTGCGACGCCTTTCATGCCGTAGTCTCGTGTCAGTGCGAGCAGTGCGAGGCGTTCGCCTATCTGCCGTTTCTGCGCTCCGTGAATCTGATCGACCTCATGTTCGTATATCAGGTCCGACGTGCATACGCATCCGCAGTGTTCCAGCTGCCGCGCTATCTCGTGCTGTGCGGCGCGGAAGTCGGCGGCCGACGTGCCGTCAACGTCGCCGTATCTGTACGGCGGCAGTTCCACGGTGTATATCGGAAGTTTGTCTCCCGGCTGTCGCCACATCTTCCGCCACAGGCGTGTCATCGTCTTGAAGCGGTCGATATATTCTTTCTCCCTCCCCACGTTCGATTCGCCCTGGTTCCAGAGAAAGCCTTTTATGGTATATCCCGCCAACGGTGCCAGCATACCGTTGAACATCACCATCTTCCGGTGATAGTCGGTGTCATCCATCGGTGTCAGTCCGTCGGGGTAGGTGAGCAGCGTGTCTTTCGGCAGCCATCCCTCTACGCACGAGCCTCCCCACGAGCAGTTTATGATGCCCACGGGCACATTCAGCGCGTCAACGAGTGTCGTGGCGAAGAAATATCCGCACGCCGTGAAGCGCGCCGCGTTCTCCGGCGAGCACACCTCCCATCGTCCCTCCACCTTCTTCTGCGGCTCCAGTGCGTCTCTCTTCGGCACCGTCACCACCCTTATGGCGTGGCTGTATCGTGCCGAATGCAGTATGGCGTCGTTCGCACCCTCTACGGGACAGTTCCAGAAGCCTCCGAGCGGCATCTCCATGTTCGACTGTCCCGAGCAGAACCACACCTCTCCTGCCATCACGCCCCGTATCGTCCGGCTGTCTATGGCATCCCCCTCTTCCTTCTGCGTCTTGCGGGCCTTTGTGCCTTTCGCCTTTTGCGCGCGTTCCTCTATAGTTATGGTGTATTGTGCGAACGATGCTTCCGGGGTCCTCACCTCCGCCGTCCATTTCCCGTCGTCGCCCACGGTTGCGGTGTATGTCTTCCCGTCCCATGACGTGCTGACGGTGACATACGAGTTTCTGTCAGCCCATCCCCAGAGTTTCGCCTCTGTCTGTTGCTGCACAATCATGTTGTCGCTGAAAATTTCGGGTATGTCCAAAGCCTCTGCCGACAGTGTGCCGAGCGAGAGCAGGAATGCGGAAAGCAGTCTGTTCATAGTCTTTCTCCGTAAGGTTTCTAAGTTAGTCGTAGTCAGTTAATATCCTTGAAAGGCGGCCTTCATGCCGTCTTTTTTCTTTTCGGTTGCAAAGTTAGTGTGTTTTTGAAAGAATCTCTGACACTATTTTGCCATATCATTATATGTTTCCGCCAATACCTTCTCTTTCTACCCCGACAAGCGGAAAGAAATGCGTCTTGATTAAGAAAAATTATATAATTCTTGCACAAAAACGGAAAAATCGTTAACTTTGCAGACTGTACGCCCCTTGCAAGTTTACACATCATCATCTTTTTTAACAACCTAAACACTAAAACCGTATGCGAGTAATCATAGAACCGAACTATGACGAGATGTCGCGATGGGCGGCAGACTATGTCGCACAACGTATTGTCGAGGCTGCTCCCACCGCCGAGCGCCCTTTCAAACTGGGATGTCCCACAGGCTCTTCTCCCCTCGGGCTGTATCAGAGGCTCATTGAGAAATACCGCAAGGGCGAGCTCTCGTTCGAGAATGTCGTCACGTTCAACATGGACGAGTATGTCAACCTCCCGGAAGACCATCCTGAGAGCTACCACTCTTTCATGTGGAACAACTTCTTCTCTCACATCGACATAAAGAAAGAGAACGTCCATATCCTCAACGGCAACGCCCCCGACCTCGTTAAGGAGTGTGACGACTACGAGGCTGCCATCGCCGCCGCCGGCGGCATCGACCTCTTCATGGGCGGTGTCGGTCCTGACGGCCATCTCGCTTTCAACGAGCCGGGCTCGTCGCTCTCGTCGCTCACCCGCATCAAGACGCTCACCACCGACACCATCATCGCCAACTCGCGCTTCTTCGACGGCGACCTCTCCCTCGTCCCCAAACAGGCTCTCACTGTCGGCATCGGCACCGTCATGGCGGCACGCGAGGTCCTTGTCCTGTGCAGCGGACACCATAAGGCGCGCGCCCTGCAGCACATCGTCGATGGACCTGTCTCGCACAAGTGGACAGCCTCTGTCCTCCAGATGCACCGCCGTGCCGTCGTCGTTTGCGACGAGCAGGCGTGCGACGAACTCACTGTCGCCACATACAAATACTATCTTGACAAGGAGAGAGGCAACCTCTGAACCTCAAAACCCCTCAACCCGTCAACCGAAACAACGTGAAATACATCTCCTTGCCGTCGTCCGAGGTGCGCATCCTGCCCTTCTATCTTGCCATGGAAGAGTATGTTGCGCGCACGATAGACGAAGAAGACTGCTTCTTCATGTGGCAGGTCAACCCCACCGTCATCTTCGGACGCAACCAGCTCATAGAGAACGAGGTGAACCTCGACTACTGCCGCACACATGGCATACAGACCTATCGCCGCAAGAGCGGCGGCGGCTGCGTCTATGCCGACATGAGCAACATCATGTTCAGCTATGTCACGAAGAACGAGCAGGTCTGCTACACCTTCAACCGCTACATCAGCATGATAGCCCTCATGCTCCGCAAGCTGGGTGTCGATGCGCAGACTACCGGCCGTAACGACATCCTCATCGACGGCAGGAAAGTGTCCGGCAACGCCTTCTACCACATCCCCGGCCGCAGCATCGTCCACGGCACCATGCTCTACGACACCTGCATGGAGAACATGGTGGGCAGCATAACGCCCGGCGACGCCAAGCTGCTCAGCAAAGGCGTGAAGAGCGTGCGCCAGCACATCGCGCTGCTGAAAGACTATACGTCGCTCTCCATCGACGAGTTTAAGTGCTTCGTCCGCGAGAATCTCTGCGACGGCGAGATATGCCTCACCCATAGCGACGTGGCGGCTGTAGAGCGCATCATGCAGGAGTATCTCACCGACGAGTTCATCTACGGCAACAACCCCCGCTACACGCTCGTCCGCAAGCGCCGCTTCGAGGGTGTCGGAGATTTCGAGGTGCGTCTTCAGCTGAAGAACAACGTCATCCGCGACCTCGACCTCAAGGGCGACTACTTCCTTGTCGGCGACCTCGACCGCGACCTTCTCTGCCATCTCCATGGCGTCACTCTCGACGCTCCGTCGCTGCGTGCCGTCCTCTCCACGCTCTCCCTCTCTTCTGTCATACATAACATGGATGCGGAGATGTTCCTCCGCCTCCTGCTCGACGAATGAAAAAGCCGGCCCACCGCCGGCTTTTTTGTTTGCGGAGGATGTCCCTCCCGTCTGCCTGTCCTGCTCGCGCTGGCTCTCCCTCCCGCCCTCCGCGCCTGCCTGTTCTGTTCGCGCCGGCTCGGCCGGTGCGCTCTGCTATCCTGTCCCTCCCCGCCTTCTCCTCCTTTTTCCGCCGTTATTATTATTTAACAAAACAATCGTTGGCAAATCGTGTAAAATTTATAATTTTGCAGAAAATATCCAACAAAACCTTTTTACGATGGAAAACAAGCGCACTTGTCTCTACGACAAGCATGTAGCACTCGGTGCTCTTATCAGCCCCTTCGGTGGTTTCGACATGCCCATACAGTATTCCGGCATTGTCGATGAACACCTTGCAGTCCGCAACTCATGCGGTGTGTTTGATGTCAGTCACATGGGCGAAGTGACAGTGAGAGGACATCAGGCAGAAGAGTATGTCAACCACATTTTCACCAACGACGTCCGCGACATGCCCGCAGGCAAGATTCTCTACGGCATGATGCTCTATCCCGACGGTGGCACGGTCGATGACCTTCTCGTCTATAAGATGGGCGACAACGACTATTTCATCGTCATCAACGCCGCCAACATTGACAAAGACTGGCAGTGGATGCAGCAGCAGGCGGAGGGCTACGACATCGAGATGCACAACGTCTCTGACAGCTACGGACAGCTTGCCGTGCAGGGTCCCGAGGCGGTGACGGTTGTCGAAGAGGTGCTTGGTCTCGAGTGTGCAGAGCTCGCCTTCTACACCGTGAAGACTGCCGGCGACATCATCGTCAGCCGCACGGGCTACACCGGCGAGGACGGCTTCGAGATCTACGGCTCGCACGAATACATCCGCGAGGCATGGGACAGGCTCATACAGAGCGGACGCTGCAAGCCCTGCGGCCTCGGCTGTCGCGACACGCTGCGCTTCGAGGTGGGGCTGCCGCTCTACGGCGACGAGCTCTCTGCAGACATCTCCCCCGTCATGGCGGGTCTCGCCTTCTTCTGCAAGCTCGACAAGCCGGAGTTCATAGGCAAGGACGCCCTCGTAGCACAGAAGGCTGAAGGCGTGGCGAAGAAACTCGTAGGCATTGAACTCGCCGACAAGGCCATACCACGCCACGGATATGCCGTGCTGAAAGACGGCGAGAAGATAGGCGAGGTGACAACGGGCTACCACACCATCTCCACCGACAAGAGCGTCTGCATGGCGCTCATCGACGCACGACACGCCAAGCTCGGCACGCCCCTCGAGGTGCAGATACGCAAGAAGACATTCCCCGGCGTTGTCGTGAAGAAGAAGTTCTACGAAAAACATTATCACAAATAATCATACTATTATGGCAAAGACAATCGAAGGACTCTACTATTCAGAGAGCCATGAATACGTGAGAATCGAAGGAGAGTACGGCTATATCGGCATCACAGACTATGCCCAGCACGCTCTCGGCAATGTCGTCTATGTTGATATGCCCGAGGTTGACGACGAGGTGGAGGCAGGCTCGGAGTTTGGCGCCGTAGAGAGCGTGAAGGCTGCCAGCGACCTCAACTCTCCCGTCAGCGGCACCGTCGTGGAGGTCAACGACGCCCTCGACGACACTCCCGAACTCGTCAACAGCGACGCTTTCGCCAACTGGATCATCAAGGTGCGGCTCTCCGACCCCTCAGAGCTTGACAACCTGATGGACGCCAAGGCGTACGCCGCTTTCTGCGAGGCGGAGCACTAAGACATACGATGCGGGTTCGGCAACTGCCCTTGTGCGGCTGCCGGACCCGCTTCGCTTTTCCCGTAACCCATCACAAGGCGTCCCGCAGGGCTGCCTCAACACACCATACCATGACATACAAATATTTCCCGCATACCCCCGAAGACCTTCAAGCCATGCTTGAGGCGTGCGGACTGTCGTCTCTCGACCAGCTCTCCGCTGACGTCCCCTCCGCCATCCGCTTCACGGGCGACTACGACCTCCCGTCTTCGATGAGCGAGTTGGAGATACGCCGTTTCTTCGACAAGCTCGCCGCCCGCAACAAGAGCCTCGTCTGCTTTGCCGGAGCCGGCGTTTACGACCATTACTGCCCCTCTGTCGTGCCTAACATCCTGCAGCGTTCCGAGTTTCTGACAAGCTATACGCCCTATCAGGCGGAAATCTCGCAGGGCACGCTGCACTATATCTTCGAATATCAGTCGATGATGGCAGAGCTGACGGGCATGGACATCTCCAACGCCTCGATGTACGACGGCACCACCGCCACCGCCGAGGCGATGCTCATGGCTTACAGTGCGGCGAAGAAGGCCGACACCGTCCTCGTCTCCTCTACCGTCGATCCCAAAACACTGCATGTCGTACGCACCTACGCCCGCTTCCACGGTGTGAACATCGAGACCGTGCCCGCCGCTGACGGAGCCACCGACCTCGACGCCCTCGCCTCGCGCCTCGCACAGGGCGGCGTGGCTGGCGTCATCGTACAGCAGCCTAATTTCTACGGCATCATCGAAGACTTCTCCGGCTTCGCCGACGCCATCCACGCCCATAAGGCACTCTTTGTCGTCAACAGCATCGCAGCCGACCTCGCCGTCCTGAAGACACCGGGCGAGTGGGGAGCAGACATCGCGGTGGGCGAGGCGCAGAGCCTCGGACTGCCCATGGGCTTCGGCGGACCGTACATCGGATATATGTGCTGCACAGAGAAACTCATGCGCAAGATGCCGGGACGCATCGTGGGGAAGACACAGGACAGCCGAGGACAGCGCGCCTTCGTCCTCACGCTGCAGGCGCGCGAGCAGCATATACGCCGGCAGAAGGCTACGTCGAACATCTGCTCGAACGAGAGCCTCATGGCGCTCTACGCCACCATCTACATGTCCATCCTCGGGAAACAGGGACTGAAAGAGGCGGCGCAGCTCTCATACGGCGCGGCACACTATCTCCACGACCGCCTCTTGCAGACCGGACGCTTCGCCGACGTGTATCAACGGCCATTCTTCAACGAGTTCCTCGTCACATACTCAGGCGATGCCGAGGCGATGCAGCGCCGATGCGCTGATGCCGACTACCTCGCCGGCGTGAGGGTGAACGAACGCGACATCCTCTTCGCAGCCACCGAGAGGCGCACGAAAGAGGAGATAGACCAACTTGTAAAACTAATCATGGAGGAATAGCGCAATGAACAACAGACTATACGGCAATCTCATTTTCGAACTCTCACAGCCCGGACGACGTGCCTACTCCTTCCCGCAGTCAGAGTTCCCGGAATATACAGTCGATTCCATCCCCGGCGCCCTGCGGCGTTCTGCCGATGCCGATCTGCCCGAGTGTGACGAGCTCACCGTCGTCAGACACTATACCAACCACAGTGCCAACAACTTCGGCGTCAACAACGGCTTCTACCCTCTTGGCAGCTGCACGATGAAATACAACCCCGTCATCAACGAGGAGATGGCATCCCTGCCCGCCTTCACCTCGCTCCATCCGCTGCAGCCTGCCGCCACCGTGCAGGGCGCGCTCGCCGTCTATCGCGGCTTGGAGAAGTCGCTCTGCGCCCTGACGGGCATGGCTGAGTTCACCCTCAACCCCTTCGCCGGGGCTCACGGCGAGCTGACGGGACTGATGGTCATCCGCGCCTACCACCAGAGCCGCGGCGACGCAAAGCGCATCAAGGTCATCGTGCCCGATTCCGCTCACGGCACCAACCCCGCCTCCGCCGCTGTCTGCGGACTGGAGGTTGTCGAGGTGAAGAGCACCGCCGACGGCCTCGTCGATGTCGCTGACCTCAAGCCGCTGCTCGGCGACGACATCGCGGCGATGATGATGACCAACCCCAACACCCTCGGACTCTTCGAGCGCGAGATACCGGAGATAACCCAACTCGTCCACGACTGCGGCGGACTGATGTACTACGACGGCGCGAACCTCAACCCGATGCTCGGCGTCTCGCGTCCGGCTGATATGGGCTTCGATGTCATGCACATCAATCTCCACAAGACCTTCTCCACCCCTCATGGCGGCGGCGGTCCCGGCTCCGGCCCCGTGGGTGTGCGCAAGGGTCTCGAGCCTTTCCTCCCCGTGCCGCGGGTGGTGGAGAACGCCGACGGCAGCCTCGACATCGACACAGGCTCTCCTGACACCCTCGGTGCCGTCAGTGCCTTCACCGGCAATTTCCTCGTCGCCCTGCGCGCATATACCTATATCCTCACGCTCGGGCGCGAGAACATACGCATGGTGGGACCGCTCGCCACGCTCAACGCCAACTATATCAAGGAACGGCTGAAAGACCTCTACGAGCTGCCCGTCGAAGGGCTGTGCAAGCATGAGTTCGTCTTCAACGGCCTGCGCGACAAATCCACCGGCATCACGACGATGGACATCGCGAAGCGCCTCCTCGACTACGGCTTCCACGCCCCGACAATCTATTTCCCGCTCCTCTTCCACGAGAGTCTGATGATCGAACCGACGGAGAACGAGAGCAAGGAGACCATCGACGCCTTCATAGACATCATGCGCAGCATAGCACACGAGGCGGCGACAGAGCCGGAGACGCTACACGCCGCGCCGCACAACACGCCTATCTCACGCGTTGACGATGTCCTAGCCGCGAAACATCCGGTGCTGACCTACCGGCAGCTTCTCAATGAAGCTCGTTCCTGACGTTAAGCACGTTCCTTTCGTTCTTAACGTTCTTATCGTTCTTCTCGCCAACCTCAAAAGACAACAATGACAGACATCATCATCATCGGCAGCGGCCCGGGCGGCTACAAGGCTGCCGGATATGCGGCGCGCCACGGCAAGACGGTCACCGTCATCGAGCGCGGCGACGCTGGAGGCACCTGCCTCAACTGCGGCTGCATCCCCACCAAGACGCTCTGCCGCCACGCCGACGTCCTCTCCACCCTCGCCGATGCCGCCGCCTACGGCATCGACCACCTCTCCTTCTCTTTCGACTATGCCAAGGTGAAGGCACGCAAGGACGCTGTCGTGGCGCAGCTGCGCTCTGCCGTCGAGAGCCTCATGGCGCAGCCGGGGATAACATTCGTCCGCGGCGAGGCGTCATTCGTTGACGCACACACCGTGCGCGTCGGCGAAGACACCTACACCGCACAGAACATCATCATCGCCACGGGCTCCGGTCCGAGGCTTATACCCGTTCCGGGCATCGACCTCCCCGGCGTCGTCACCTCGACAGAACTGCTCGACATCTCACAGCCGCCGCGCCGCCTCTGCATCATCGGGGCGGGCGTCATAGGCATGGAGTTCGCATCGTGCTTCAGCCGCTTCGGCACGGAAGTGACGGTGGTGGAGTTCCTGAAAGAGTGCCTGCCAGTACTTGACAGCGACATCGCGAAACGCCTGCGCAAGCAGGTGAAGGCGGAGTTCTTTATGCAGAGTGCGGTGAAGGCGATAGAACAGAACGCCGACTGGTCGTTGAAGGTCGTCTTCTCGAAGAAGAACAAGGACCAGCATGTCGATGCTGATATGGTGCTCGTCGCTACGGGACGCGCGCCGAACACCGACAGCCTGAACCTCGAGGCCCTCGGCATAGAATGTGGGAAGGCTGGCATCACCGTCGATGACAATATGCAGACCTCCGTGCCGGGCATCTACGCCATCGGTGATGTCAACGGCAGGTGCATGCTCGCCCATGCCGCCACGATGCAGGGCTTCCGCGCAGTCAACCATATCCTCGGCTTGACAGACGACATCCGCTTCGACATCATGCCCTCCGCCGTCTTCACGCTGCCCGAGGCAGGCAGTGTGGGTGTCAGCGAAGACTGGTGCCGGGAGAACGGCGTGCAGTACGTATGCCGAAAGGCGTTCTACCGCGCCAACGGCAAGGCTCTCGCCATGAACGAGACGGAGGGGCTGCTGAAGCTGCTCTGCGACGCCGACACTGGGCGCATCATCGGCTGTCACGTCTTCGGCGCACACGCCGCCGACCTCGTGCAGGAGGTCAGCGCCCTCATGTGCAAAGACACGACAATCGCACAGCTCCATGACATGATACATATCCATCCCACACTCAGCGAGGTGCTCTACGCCGCCGCCGAGTGATGTCAACCACCCGCGCTTAGACTTACGCTCATGCGCATTAGTAAAACCCAATCCTCATGAACATGAACCATCCTACTGCCACATTCCCCGCACGCATCACACTCATCTTCCTCTCTCTGCTGTGTCTATGCCTCACGTCCTGCAAGGACTATGACCCTCTTGTTGAAGACTGGAGGGGCAACCTCCCTGCGCCAACCTCTGCCGACGAGACTTTCGGCGGTGGCGAGGGCACTGCCGCCTCTCCATATATCATAGCCTCTCCGCAACATCTCGCACAACTCGCCTCTAACGTCAATGCGGGTATCTCCAACTACGAAGGCAAGGCATTCCGCCTCTCAAACGACATCACACTCTCTGGATTCGAATGGACCCCGATAGGCATAAGCATGCGCCTCTCGTTCCGCGGCACTTTCGACGGAGGGGGACATGCCGTAAGGGGCATGAGCATCAAACGATGGAAGGGCGAGAACGTCGGACTGTTCGGGTTCCTGCACAACGCCACCGTCAGCAACCTCACCGTCGAGGGTGACATCTCTGCCGCATACGAAAACTGCGCCATGATAGCAGGCGTAGCCAATGCCTCGACGTTCACGTCATGCAAGGCGGAAGGGACAATCGAGCATCTCGAGCGCAACGGTGAATTCTACTCCGAGGCGGTGGGTGGCATCTGCGGAAAAGCAAACACAAGTGCCGTCTTCCGCGACTGCGAGAACGCTGCCTGCGCCGAATCTCTTATCTACGCCGCGTATGCTGGAGGCATCTGCGGACGTATGACACAGCCTGACTATGCCACAAAGGGCTACATCTTCGAGAACTGCCGTAACAGCGGCAACCTGCAAGCATCCTACTGCGGAGGCATCTGCGGATGGCTCGACGACAACTTCGCACAAGACGGCGACTCGCCATATATGCTCAGCATCACACGCTGCACAAACACCGGCACCGTCATCAGCCCG
This sequence comes from Bacteroidales bacterium, assembly GCA_004555245.1. Taxonomy (GTDB): domain Bacteria; phylum Bacteroidota; class Bacteroidia; order Bacteroidales; family Bacteroidaceae; genus Prevotella. The sequence goes on along the minus strand of SFIS01000018.1, from coordinate 11,687 downwards.
AGATGTGCCGGCGGAATATTGGGCGGCACATCCCTCTTGCAAATCTACCAGCAGCCTGGTGAAGCCGGCTCAGGAGACTTCGACGAGTTTCTTGAAAACAACAAACCATACCTCGCAGCTCTCATCGATCAGTGCCGCAACAGCGGAAAGATAACATCCTTCGCTGGAAAACAGTATGCGTATCTCGCCGGAATAGCGGCATACGCGATGTGTGCGCACATCACAAACTCATACAGCGACGGCATCATCGAATGTCCCGAGGGAAAGAAGAGCTTCAAGGCGGGCTTGGTAAGCAACTCCGTCTTCTTCAACAGGATTGAGCACTGCTATTTCCTCACCTCGCCATCCTCTCCCTCACTGCAGCTCTTCGGTAGCCAGCATTTCGTCATGAACAACGAAGTCAGCAAACGTGCGGAGATTATCGACTGCTGGACAGACAGCGACGCCACGCCCGACACGGAAAACTGCAACGGTGCGGTGCAGAAGTTCAGCGAGACGGCATGGCCGACATTCGGCGCGCCGTGGGCTTCCTCCGGCTCATGGAACGGAGGCTCGCCCGTCTATCCCACACTCTCCGGACAGTAGGCCGTAGCTTCCCCTCCGGGTGTTCCGGGTGTTCCGGGTTTTCCGGTCTGTCCTGTTCGCGCCAGCTCGGCTGGCGTGCTGCCAGTCCGTCCTGTCTTGCCTGCCCTGCCAGTCCTGTCTGGTCTGCCCTTGTCTGTCCTGTTCGCGCCCGCTCGGCCTGCTCCGTCCCGCCTGCCAGTCCTGTCTGTCCTGCCCTTGTCTGTCCTGTTCGCGCCAGCTCGGCTGGCGCGCTTCGGTGCGAAAAATCTTGACAACAGAAAATCTTGAATTTAACATTTCAAAAACGGGTTTCAGACCATCTGAAGCCCGTTTTTTCATGCTTTCCCGTCACAAAAACACCGTCCCGCACGCCAAAACAGTCAATCTTGCGCTCCAAAACAGTCAATCTTGCGCTCCAAAACAGTCTGTCTTACACGCCAAAATAGTCAATCTTACACGCCAAAATAGTCAATCTTACAGTCCCAAACAGCCCGTTTTTCGCTCCCTGTTTCTCTATACCCCACACACTCAGCGACTTACGCAAAACACGAAATACAGCGCGTAAATCGCGCCGTCATCCTCCCCGTCCGTTTTTTTTCGTCTCTCGCGAGTTTGAAATCACAATTCGTGGCACTCCCGCTTGTCCTGTTCGCGCCTGCTCGGCAGGCGCGCTCCTCCCGTGCTCCACCCGCGTGCTCTCCCTCCCCACGTTAATAAAACATAATTCTTTGCCGCAAAAACCCCTTTTATTTTCAGACCTCTTTTAAATTGAGTACATTTGCATAAAATTATAATTTTAATACAGATGTTTTTATGAACAAGGCGAGACAATGCCGGTTTTACGCATACAGCGTCGTGCTGTGAGCCGTCGGCATCGTGTCCCACCTTTTTAGATGTTTTTTTTATCACAAAATGAATGTAATTACAAAAACAGTCTCGCTGCCTGACGGACGTCAGATAACCATCGAGACAGGAAAATTGGCGAAGCAGGCTGACGGCTCTTGTACACTCCGTATGGGCAACACTGTCCTTCTCGCTACAGTCTGCGCCGCAAAAGATGCAGTACCAGGAACAGATTTCATGCCTCTGCAGGTAGAGTACAGAGAGCAGTATGCCGCTGCCGGACGCTTCCCGGGCGGTTTCACAAAGCGTGAGGGAAAAGCCAGCGACGACGAGATTCTCGTATGCCGTCTCGTTGACCGCGCCCTCCGTCCGCTCTTCCCAAGCGACTTCCATGCTGAGGTATATGTGAATGTCATACTTTTCTCGGCTGACGGTGTTGACCAGCCCGACGCGCTCGCAGGCTTCGCTGCCAGCTGCGCTCTCGCTTGCTCTGACATACCGTTCGAGTTCCCCATCTCCGAGGTGCGTGTGGCACGCGTCAACGGAGAGTTTGTCATCAACCCTACCTTCGAGCAGATGAAGCACGCCGACATGGACCTCATGGTCGGTGCGACGAAAGACAATATCATGATGGTGGAGGGAGAGATGAAAGAGGTGCAGGAGGCTGACCTCCTCGAGGCCCTCAAGGCCGCACACGCTGCCATCAAGCCTATGTGCGTGATGCAGGAAGAGCTGATGAAAGAGCTCGGCACAGACGTCAAGCGCGAATACTGCCACGAGGTCAACGACGACGAACTGAAGGAGCAGGTGAAGACAGACTGCTACCAGAAGTGCTACGACGTGGTGAAGCAGGCTCTCGAGAAGCACGCGCGCGCCGAGGCGTTCGAGGCTATCGCAACAGAGTTCAAGGAGGCGTATGCCGCAGCACACACCGACCTCTCTGAAGATGAACTGGAAGAGAAATTCGCACTCGTTGACAAATACTATCATGACGTGGAGAAAGACGCGATGCGCCGCTGCATCCTCGACGAGGGCGTGCGCCTCGACGGACGCAAGACAACGGACATCCGCCCGATATGGTGTGAGGTGAGTCCGCTGCCTATGCCTCACGGTTCGTCTATCTTCACACGTGGCGAGACACAGTCGCTCACTACCGTCACCCTCGGCAACAAGATGGACGAGAAGATGGTTGACAACGTCCTGGAGAAGAGCTATATGCGCTTCCTCCTCCACTACAACTTCCCGCCGTTCTGTACCGGCGAGGCAAAGGCACAGCGTGGCGTAGGACGCCGCGAGATTGGCCACGGACACCTCGCATGGCGTGGACTGAAGGGGCAGATTCCTGCTGACTTCCCTTATACCGTGCGTGTCGTAAGCCAGATTCTCGAATCCAACGGTTCGTCGTCGATGGCTACCGTATGTGCCGGAACGCTCGCACTCATGGATGCCGGCGTGCCGATGAAGAAACCCGTGTCGGGCATCGCTATGGGTCTTATCAAGAACCCGGGCGAAGAGAAATATGCTGTCCTCTCTGACATCCTCGGCGACGAGGACCACCTCGGCGACATGGACTTCAAGACAACGGGCACACGCGACGGTCTCACCGCCACACAGATGGACATCAAGTGCGACGGACTGTCTTACGAGATTCTCGAGAAGGCTCTCGCACAGGCTAAGGCTGGGCGTGAGCATATCCTCAACTGCATCACCGACACCATCGCTGAGCCGCGTCCAGAACTCAAGCCGCACGTGCCGCGCATCGTGGCGCTCGACATCCCGAAGGAGTTCATCGGTGCTGTCATCGGCCCGGGCGGAAAAATCATACAGCAGATGCAGGAAGATACCGGTTCTGTCATCACCATCGACGAGGCGGACGGCGTAGGACACGTACAGGTCTCTGCGCCTGACAAGGCTTCTATCGACGCCGCAATAGCAAAAATCAAGGCCATCGTCGCTATACCCGAAATAGGCGAGATATACGACGGCACCGTGCGCTCCATCATGCCTTACGGATGCTTCGTGGAGATTCTCCCGGGCAAGGACGGGCTGCTCCACATCTCGGAGATTGACTGGAAACGCCTCGAGACGGTCGAAGAGGCGGGAATAAAGGAAGGCGACAAGATTCAGGTGAAGCTCATCGACATCGACCAGAAGACCGGCAAGTACAAGCTCTCGCACCGTGTGCTCATCGAGAAGCCGGAAGGCTATCAGGAGCGTGAGCGCCGCCCGCGTCCGGAACGTGGCGAACGCCCGGAGCGCGGAGAGCGTCGTCCTCGTCCCGAGCGTGGCGAACGACGTCCGCGCCCTGAGCGTGGAGAGCGTCGCCCGCGTCAGGAATCCCAGAACGACGAGACGGCACAGACCTTCAACGAGGCACCGAAGGACTTTACCGACGTCCTCGACAAGTTTGATTTCTAACACGCTCCCGATGCTACGCGTAGCATTATGATTCATAACAAGGCATTCCCACCAGTCCAATAGTTTTTGGATTGGTGGGAATATGCGTACAATACAACCCGCCCCAGGCTGTCCCGGGGGGTCCGGGCTTTCCGGGCTTTCCGTGGCTGCCGGGTGTTCCCTGGCTTTCCTGGGCTGCCGGCTTGTTCTGTTCGCGCCTGCTCGGCAGGCGCGCTCCAGCTCCCCCAGCTCCCTCTTCCCCTCCTCGCACAATACAAACCAAACCATCAAATCATGACAGGTCTCACTGACACCCAAGTTGCCGAAGCGCGACGCGAACACGGCTGGAACATCCTCACCCCGCCGAAGAAGCAGTCGCTGTGGAGGCTATACTTCGAGAAATACAACGACCCCATCATACGCATCCTCCTACTCGCAGCCGCCATCTCCCTCGCACTCGCCGTTGCCGAGGGGCAGTATGTCGAGACGGTGGGCATCTTCATCGCCATCTTCCTCGCCACGACGGTAGGCTTTCTCTTTGAGATGGATGCCGCGAAGAAGTTCGATGTCCTCACACAGCTCAACGAAGAACAGAAGGTGAAGGTCATGCGCAATGGCACCGTGCAGCTTATCCCGCGACGCGACATTGTCGTCGGCGACACTGTCATCATCGAGACGGGCGACGAGATTCCCGCCGACGGCATACTCATGCAGTGCCGCTCGCTGCAGGTTGACGAATCGATGCTCACCGGCGAACCCATCACCACGAAGGTGATGCAGGACAACACCGACGCGCCGGCACACGAGGCGTATGCCAAGAACTACGTCATGCGCTCCACGATGGTCATGAACGGCAGCGGCGTCTTCGTCGTCACCGCCGTAGGCGACGAGACGGAGATTGGCAAGGTGGCACGCACGTCGAGCGAGAAGACCGACGTCAAGACACCCCTCGCCTTGCAGCTCGACCGCCTCGGAAAGGTCATCAGCCGCTTCGGCTTCACCGTCTCCATCGGCGCCGCACTCCTCTTCCTCGCACACGACATCCTCGTCAACCCGCTATGGCAGACAGTAGGCACGCCGCAGGCTGACTACCTGCACCTCTCGTCCATCGTACTCAGATATTTCATGATGGCGGTATCGCTCATCGTCATGGCGGTGCCCGAGGGCTTGCCCATGGCTGTCACACTCTCCCTCGCTCTCAATATGCGCCGTATGCTCAAGAGCCACAACCTCGTCAGGAAGCTGCACGCCTGCGAGACGATGGGAGCCGTCACCGTCATCTGCACCGACAAGACGGGCACGCTGACGCAGAACAGGATGCAGGTGGGCGACGCTGTCACACTCGCTGATGACAACGCACTACTCGACGAGGCGATTGCAGTCAACACTACGGCACACCTCGACGGGGACCGCGGCATCGGAAACCCGACAGAGGTTGCACTCCTGCTGTGGCTGAAGCGTCGCCGGGCGGACTACAACGCCATCCGCTCTGCCGCCGACATCACCGCACAGGAGCCCTTCTCCACCGAGACGAAACGTATGACGACTACCGTCCGCCGACCAGACGGAACGTCCGTCACCTTCCTCAAAGGCGCGCCCGAGATTGTCATGGCGCAGTGTGACATGGACGACACCGCGCGCAAGGAGATACAGTCCTCCCTGCTACGCTTCCAGAACAAGGCGATGCGCACCCTCGCCCTCGCCGTCTCTGCCGACGGCAAGGCCTACACTATGCAGGCGGTCTTCGGCATCAACGACCCCATACGCCCTGATGTGGCGGGAGCCGTGCGCAACTGCCACGACGCGGGCATCGAGGTGAAGATTGTCACGGGCGACGTCGATGCCACGGCATGTCAGATAGCGCGGGAGATAGGTGTCATATCGTCCGGGACAGGGCATGACGCACAGCCCGTCTCCATCTCCGGCGCCGACTTCGCCGCCCTCTCCGACGACGAGGCGATGCGCCTGATACCGTCGCTGAAGGTGATGTCACGCGCACGGCCCTCCGACAAGCAGCGCCTCGTGCAGCTGCTGCAGCGCAGCGGACAGGTGGTGGCGGTGACGGGCGACGGCACGAACGACGCACCCGCTCTGAACTACGCACACGTCGGACTGTCACTCGGCTCAGGCACCAACGTGGCGAAAGAGGCGTCGGACATGACACTCCTCGACGATTCATTCGCCTCGATAGCCAACGCTGTCATGTGGGGACGCTCGCTATACAAGAACATACAGCGCTTCCTCTTCTTCCAGCTCGTCGTCAATGTCGTCGCGCTATGCCTCGTCGTAGCCGGCTCACTCGTCGGGACGGAGATGCCGCTCACCATAACGCAGATTCTGTGGGTGAACCTCATCATGGACACCTTCGCCGCACTCGCGCTCTCGTCGCTGCCGCCATCGCGCGAGGTGATGAAAGAGAAGCCGCGCAGGCAGGGCGACTTCATCCTCTCGAAAGGCATCATACGAGGCATCGTCACGGTCGGTCTGGCGATGTTCGCCGTCATGCTCGCCTTCCTGCTATATTGCGAGAGAGGCATCGACTTCCACTCTTACGACACTAACAAGGTGGGCATAGACATCAGGGAACTGACGTGGTTCTTCACCACCTTCGTCATGATGCAGACATGGAACCTCTTCAACGCAAAGACAATAGGCTCGCGCCATAGCGCGCTGCGCAAGCTCTGGCGCGAGAGGGGCATGCTCCTCGTCGTCTGCTGCATCCTCGCCGGACAGTATGCCATCGTCACCTTCGGAGGCTCCATGTTCCGCTGCGTGCCGCTGTCGCTCACTGAATGGCTCGTCATCATCGTCGCCACGTCACCCGTACTCCTCATAGGCGAGGTCTATCGCCTGCTTTGCAGAAACCACACCAACCGCTCATGAACACCGCCACACCACACACGCCGCGCTATTGCGCCACCATAGGCAACTTCGACGGCATACACCTCGGACACCGCCAGGTGCTGCTGCGCCTCAAGGAGGTGGCGGCGGCACGCGGCATGAAGACGATGGTGGTCACCTTCGACCGCCATCCCGCCGCCACCGCCTGCCCGGAACGTGTCCCCCTGCAGCTCATGACGCTCGACGAGAAGGTGGCGACGCTGAAGGCGTTGGGCATCGATAGGGTAGAGGTGCTCACCTTCGACCGTGACATGATGCTCCTCCCCGCCTTCCGCTTCATGCAGGACATACTGCGCGACCGATTCTCCGTCGCCGTCCTCCTCACGGGCTACGACAACCACTTCGGCAGACGCAACGCCGGCGAAGACTTCCACACCTACCAGAGCTACGGCGCGCGCCTCGGCATCGATGTCGTAGAAGGTCCGCGTCCGGAGGAGTGCGGCCTCTTCGAGGGCACCCCCATCTCCTCCTCCCTCGTCCGCCGCCTGCTGAAGGAAGGGCGCACCGAAGCCGCCCGCCATCTCCTCGCAAGGGACTAAAGGCGGCGCCGCTACCGTGGGGCTGCCGGGTGTTCCGGGGTTGCCGGGCTGTCCGGGTTGTCCGGGCTTTCCGGGGTTTCCGGGGTTTCCGGGGTTTCCAGGGCTGCCGGGTTGCCGGGTTGTCCGGTTGTCCTGTTCGCGCCTGCTCGGCAGGCGCGCTCCTCCTCTCCCTCCCGCCCCTGTCCGCGGCGCATCCGCGCCGCGCTTTTCCCATCTCCAATCCCAACAAAACAATGAAACACGCCCTTCTCTATTTCCTCTCGTTTGTCCTCATCCAGGTGCTTGCGTCCTTGGGTGCCAGTGTCCTTGCCGCCGCCTTCGGCATCGGCGACACGCGCGGCGTCCTCCTCGCCACCACCCTCCTTGCCAACGCCGCCGTCATCCTCGTCTTCGCCGCCTACCGCTGGGTGCCTCTCTCCCCCGCCTTCTTCACCAAGGCGAACATACCCCTCGCAGCCCTCGCCCTCCTCCTCGGCTTCGCCATGCTCCTGCCGTCGATGATTGTCGAGAACCTCCTGCCCGAGGCGATGCGCCAGGACATCCTCGCCGATGTCTTCAAGTCGCTCCTCGCCTCGCCATGGGGCTGTCTCGCCATCGCCGTCCTTGCGCCCCTCGCCGAGGAGATGGTGTTCCGCGGCGCAGTGCTCCGTGCCGCCACGGCGTTCTTCTCCACACGCTTCGCCTCGCCGCGCCTCGCTGTCTCTGCTGCCGTCATCTTCTCCGCCCTGCTCTTCTCTGCCGTCCACGGCAACCCCGCACAGATGCCCCACGCCTTCCTCATCGGCATCCTACTCGCATGGCTCACACACCATACCGCCTCCATCGTGCCCGCCGTCATCATACACTGGGTGAACAACGCATCCGCCGTCGTCCTCTACCGCCTCATGCCTGAATCCTACGACATGACGCCAGCCCAGCTCTTCGGCGGCTACACCACCGCCTTCTTCGCCGCTCTCGCCGCTTCCCTCGTCATCTTCCTCGCCGCCCTGGTAGCCATCAGCCGCAGCAAAACATCCAACCAACCATCCCTGCAATGAATCTCAAACGTATCACAGGCTCCCTTACCTTCCGCATCAACCTCACGCTCTTCATCGTCATCGGCATCCTCGCCTTTGGCTTCTCGAAGGCTATCGTACATGTCGTCAATGTCATCAACAACGGCAACCAGTGCGTCAGCCTGTCAACTATCGTCTCGCAGGCGGTCGATGCACACCTGCTGCGCATAGAGAACGCCACCAAGGCTGCCGCCGCCATCAACCACGACAACCAGCTCTCCTATGCCAACAGCCGCATCTTCTGCGACAGCATAAAGTCGATCATCAACGCTGACAGCGTCTATGTCGCGGCACACCGGTCGGAGTATTTCAAGGTCGAGCAGGCCCTGAAAACCGTATGGGAGAACGGCGCACCGCAGTGGAGCGAGCCATACCGCGACAAGGCGGGCAACGAGACAGTCACCTTCCTCGCACCCTTGCGAAACAGGCGAAGCAATGTCTATGCTGTCCTATGTGTCAATATGTCAACGAAATGGATGAAGGAGCTCACAGACAACGAGCGCGCCACTGAACGCACCGAGATTGCAATCGTCTCGCCGAAGAACGTCTATATCTTCAACACCGACAGCACACTCTTCGCACAGCCTGCCGACACCGTACAGCTAACGCGAATACGGGAATACAGCATACCGTGCAACGGCATCAACCTCTCTGTAGGCGGGGAGGGTGCCGTGACGCAGAAGACGCTGCAACGGTGCGGATGGACCATCCAGTGCATCATTCCGCAGGGAGACTACGGCGTCGTCACGCTCATCATCATGATCTTCACCTATATCATGATGATCTCGCTCTTCGTTCTCCTCGCGCTCTGCATACTCGTCATCATGAGGTGGTATCTCCACCCCCTCAGCGAGATTGCAGACGCTACGGAAGCCATCTCGCACGGCAACTTCAACGTCGAGCTGCCGAAGGTGAAGCAGCGCACCGACATCAGACAGCTGAGAGACAACTTCATGAGGATGCAGGAGGCGCTGAAACAGTATATCCAGGACCTGCGCCACACCACGGAGCAGAAGGTCAGCATGGAGCGCGACATCTCCATCGCGGCGCACATTCAGAAGGGTATGCTGCCAAAGCCCCTGTCAAAACGCCCCGACATAGACATCTACGGACTGCTGAAACCGGCGAAGGTGGTGGGAGGTGACCTCTACGACTATTTCATCCGACGCTCCGTAGGCGCTGACGGAGAGAGCCACGACTTCCTGTTTTTCTGCATAGGCGACATCTCCGGAAAGGGCGTGGCGGCATCGCTACTCATGACCGTAGCAGGACATCTCTTCCGTAACATCAGCCGCCGCACGACAAGTGCGGCACGCATCTGCGAGGCGATGAACACCGGACTGGCGGAAGGCAACGACGAGAATATGTTCTGCACTCTCTTCGTCGGAGTGCTGAACCTCACCACGCTACGCCTCGACTTCTGCAACGCAGGACATAACCCGCCCGTGCTTGTCACTGAAGGCAAGGCGGCGTATATGCAGCCGAAGGTGAACATGCCGCTCGGCGTCATGGACGACATACAGTATGAATCGGAGACTCTCGCCATGCACAAGGACGACATACTCTTCCTTTACACCGACGGCGTCAACGAGGCGGAGAACCCCGCCAAGCGCCTCTTCGGCAACGACAACACGCTGAAGGCGGTGCAGGCGGCGTCGAACAGCATCTCCATGCGTGTGCTCGCAGCCAACGTCCTCGCCAATGTCAGCAACTTCGCACAGGGCGCGGAGCAGAGCGACGACCTCACCATCCTCAGCCTGAAATGCCTGGCTGACACCCCGGCAGAATAAGCGCCGGGTTGTCCGGGGCTGCCGGTTGTTCCGGTTGTCCTGTTCGCGCCGGCTCAGCCAGTGCGCTCTTCCTCTCCCTTTTCCTCTCTTTTCCTCTCTTATCCTCTCTCATCCTCTCTTATCCTCTCTCTCCATGATAATAGAAATCAAAGACACCCTCGTCTCCCTCGACATCATCACTGAGCATTTCTGCTGCGACCTCGCCCAATGCAAGGGCCGCTGCTGCATCATCGGCGACGCCGGCGCACCCGTCACACTCAACGAGGTGGCGCAGCTCGAGAATGTCCTCGACACCGTATGGCACGACCTCTCTGCCTCAGCACAGACTGTCATCGACAGGCAGGGCGTGGCATACACCGACAGCGAGGGTGACCTCGTCACAAGCATCGTAAACGGGAAAGACTGTGTCTTCACCTGCCACGCCGACCTCTCTCTCGACCCCCTCCCCTCCGACGACACCGCCGACGCCACACCGCCGACGCCCGTCGTAGTGCGCAACTGCTGCGTCTGCGCTACGGAGAAGGCGTTCCGCGAGGGAAAGACTTCTTGGGCGAAGCCTGCATCGTGCGCCCTCTACCCCATACGTGTACGCACCCTGCGCAACGGTATGCGCGCACTGAGCTATCACAGATGGGACATCTGCCAGTGTGCCGTCACACTCGGAAAGAAACTCAACCTACCCATCTACCGCTTCCTGCGCAAACCCCTCATACAGGAGTTCGGGCAGGAATGGTATGACGAGCTTTGCCTCGTGGCGGAGGAACTGAAGAAACAGAACAGGCAGAATGCTGAACACTGACCAACGATATGTGTTTTTAGCAAAATAAACTTAAATATTATCGCCGTTTGTTGCGAATTTGAAAAATTATTCCTACTTTTGCATCGAAATACTAAGTGAACAAGGCAAATATAATACATATACGAAGTAGTTTTCTATGGCATAGTTAATGCCAGATTGTATTGCATTGGCAGGGGCTACTGTGAAGCAGTTTAATGTCAAGATACTCATGTGGTATCTCATAATGTGATATAGCCGCGCGGTCGAGATGTTGTGAAACATATCGACCGTGTGTTGCGTTTAAACCCATCGCCACACATACATCCCCTCGGTCAGTATAGCCCGGGATGCAGTACCTCGCCGTCGGTGTTGTCATAGCAAGGTACTGTCTTACAGACAGTCGCCCTGCTGCTTGTGACCCGAGGGCTTCGCCCCCGGTTACGACCGCATTACCTCCCTACGGTCAGTGGGTCCAAGGACAAATCTCGCTTAGTATAGCCTTCCAGGCTATTCCCTCTCACGCCATACTCCCCCACACATCCCCTCGGTCAGTATAGCCCGGGATGCAGTACCTCGCCGTCAGCGTAGGATACCCGACCAGTCTGTACTCAAGTGCTGGTCAGCCTGGAAGGCTGTACTAAGCGCAGCGTTCGTAACCCGGGACGCAGTCCCGGGGTGTTCTGGCAAAACGAACTGCCTGTAAGGCAGTACCTCGCCATTGGTAATTGTCGCGCTTTGGTTTTTACGACAACAGAGACAACAGGAACAACGGTCTGATTGTGAACTCTATGTTGTCTGTTGACAACAACAAAAACAACTT
>SFIS01000082.1 GCA_004555245.1 Bacteroidales bacterium | reverse complement strand
GAGGTTATGCTTCAACAGGCGGCTCATCCACAGACCGCCCATCAGCAGGCATACATAGCCCGTGCCTACGGTCAGCACGTAAAGCCCCGTCACCGCTTCAACCGGCAGCGGCAATGCCAGTATCCACCAATTGAGGAAGAACAGCACGAACCCTGCGGCAAGTGCCGTCCAGATTCTTCCCCAAGTGATTTTCTCTCCCTTCACACCCTTTGTCCCCAGACAGGACAGGGCAAGCAGGAGAACGGCAAACAGTTTCGTGTAGAGGATGGAACGGAACAGCCCCGCCGTGCGGTCGAAGTTCATCAGGATTCTGTCCACCACGCCGATGTCCACGCCCCATAGCCGTATGGCTTCATAGCAGAACCAGTACACGTTCATGACCACTAAAATAATACTCACGGCACGCAGAAAATCCATGATTTTCGCCAATGCCCTCAAATCGTCTTCTTGTTGTGACATAGATTGAAAATTTTTGATTGTTGATACCTCGATTACATTCCCAAGCCCTTGCGCCTTTTCTTTTTCTTCTTGCGCTGCATCGCCCGGATAAAGGCTTCCTCCTCGGCATCCACTGCCGGACCTTCGGGAGTGAGCAGACCGACACCGCCCACCGTGTCCTCGTGGTCGGATGCGGTCTGTCTGCGCATATCCTCTCCTGTTTCCACCGGAACGGACAGCGGAATCGGCGGCTGTCCGGCATAAGGCAGCGTGAAGTGTTCCTGCAAGGCGTTGGCGGAAAGCTCCTTGCCCATGCGCGAGCCATTCAGCACGCAGCCCGTGCGGTGGTCGATGAACGTGGCTCCGTAGATGCGTCCTTCCTCCGTATAGCGCAGCACGGTGTCGATACCCTTCTCCCTGAGCCGCGAAACGAACTTCTCCTTGTCATACGTGCCTTCAAGCACGGAAAGGACGGCGCGTTTTGTCATGTCGGCGAGTTTCCGGTCCTTAATCTCCTGCTTGGAACGGGCAAACTTCTTCTGCACGGCTTCATAGCCGGCGGACTTCCCGAAAAGCGAGGACTTGAACGGGTTGCCCGTCTTATTCCCGGCATCATCGGTGACGGAATAGACCAGCCCGTGATACTCGCGTCCGCGCACGTTTCCCCGCGCTTCCTCCACCGTCATATTATATAAGGAAAGGAGGGCGCGGTATTCACCCATCGTCTGGAAACGGTACTGTCCGTTCAGAGCCTTGACGGTATTCCCGATCTGCCTCTTCACGTCGCCCGCCGAAGCGTCCACCTTGCGCAGCGGGTTCTCTATCCGTTGATTCTTACGTTCCGCCGGGTGCAGCCCGTACTTTTGTTCCAGTTCCCGCCGGATGCGGTCGCTGCGACGGAAAAGGAAATCCTGATTGAGCCGCCTGCCTTTCTCATCCACATTGATTGTCACGATATGCAGATGGTGGCGGTCTATGTCCTCGTGCTTGACAACAAGGTACGGCTGGTTGCCGTAGCCGAGTTTCTCCAGATACTCGCGTGCGATGTCCTGCAATTCCGTGTCGGTCAGCACGTCGTCGGGATGCGGGTTGAGAGAGATATGGAGTACCGGTTTCTCCACCCTCGTATGCTCCGGCATACAGGCAAGAAAGCCCTCCATCGCCTTGCGTATGTCCACCGTCCCCGTGCCGTCATTGTAGATGCGGTTGGTGGTGAGCAGACGCCCTTTCGCCTCGTTGATCTTTTCCCCGTTGTAGGCAAGCGCGCCGTACAACGACTTTCCTACACTGATTTTTGCGACCATTTCGCCTCCATTTCCCTTGAAAGTTCCACAATCTGACGGCTCAGTTTCACGAGTTCGACGGTCTGTTGCTCCAGCTTGTAGAGCAACGCCATCGCCTTTTTCTCGGAAAAATGCAGCCTGAGTTCCTTCACGACTTGGTTGTAGTTCGTGCCTACCGCGCGGAACTGCGCATGGAAATCGGACAGTCTGGTGTAGTAATCCACCAGCGTCCTGTCCACTTTCAGCACCCTGAACGGCTGCCCGAAGAAGTGCGCCTTGATGAAAACCGACTTGGCGTAAACGCCCGACTTCTCGAACATGGCGAGGAAACGGTTGTGTTCCTCCTCGTTGAAACGGACGGTGTAGCGGAACACCGCCGGATCAAGTTTGGGATTTCTCCCGGTCTTGTTTCTTTTCTCTTTCATATAAACTTTGGATTTAGCGGATGGACGGCATAAGCCGCCGCTTCTTGGCACAGACACCGCAGGTTTGAAAGGCTTCCCGACTTCGGAGAGGAAGCCCGCCCCCTGCAAGGGCAAGTGCTTTTCGTGGCTGCTCAAAACGTTTTGAGCGGCTGAAAAGACATCTTGCTATGTTCAGACGAACATAAAAATCCGTCGGGGACGGATTGGGGGAATACCTTTCAAACTCCGGGCTGCGCCACCTGCGGCGAACCCTGCCGTTCGGGTGCAAAGTTACGCCCTTAAAGCGGTATCGGACAGAGGCTTGCCCCGGACAATCAGTGCCAACCGGCGCAACATGCCGCCACTTGCCGGGGAAGTGGTGCGGATTCAAAAATATCCTTGTTTATTTGCAGCATGATTCAAGAAACGAACGATTTGAAGATATGAAAAATGAGGCTTTCAAATACCCGGCAAACCGCTTCGGCGGCTATTTGCCAGACCGGATACCCGAACCTTCGGATGCCCGGCTTTCCAATGACGCGGTGATTCACGGATTCAATGACTTCATGACGCAATGTCGTCATTCACCAGTTATCCGAATCCCTGCCTCACCGTTGAAGCGGATACGTGACGAACCGGACAGGCGGAGATTCGCGGACGCGGATATACATGTCACCGATTCCGTATCGGAGCAGGAAAACAATTCATCAACCATTAAAACCAACAGAACCATGAGTAATGAAACATTCGTTGCATTCGCAACACAGAAAGGGGGCATCGGCAAATCCACCGTCACGGCACTTGCCGCCAACTACCTCCACAACGTGAAAGGACACAATGTCGCCGTCATAGACTGCGACGCCCCGCAGCACAGCATACACGGGTTGCGTGAGCGTGAAACGGGACTTATCGGCGGGAGCCTCTATTTCAAGGCACTCGCGTGTGACCACTTCCGCAAGATAAGGAAGAACGCCTACCCGGTCATCGCAAGCGACGCCCTTAACGCCCTCGATGATGCCGAAAGGATGCTTGCCGAAGAAAAGGTGAAACCCGACGTCGTGTTCTTCGACATGCCGGGAACCCTGAAAAGCAACGGCGTGGTCAAGACCCTCTCGCAGATGGACTACATCTTCGCGCCCATGAGTGCCGACCGTTTTGTCGTGGAAAGCACCCTGCAATTCGCCGTGATGTTCCGCGACAACCTCATGACGACGGGACAGGCGAAAACAAAAGGGCTGTACCTCTTCTGGACGATGGTGGACGGCAGGGAGAAGAACGGGCTTTACGACCTGTATGGGGATGTGATAGCCGAGATGGGGCTGCCGGTGCTGTCCACCCGCCTGCCCGACAGCAAGAAGTTCCGGCGCGACCTCTCGGAAGAGCGCAAGAGCGTGTTCCGCTCTACCATCTTCCCGATGGATGCGTCCCTGCTGAAAGGGAGCGGCATCCGTGAGTTCTCGGAAGAGATAAGCCGTATCATCAGACCTCAATAATCATGGGCAGCAGGAAAGTGAACACCGAAGGCATTGACGAGGAACTGTTGATAGCCTCCATCGGCAGACGCAGGCAGGACGGGACCCTGTACCACGCGCAGGAGCCGCCCGCACCTGCTCCCGAAGAAGAAAGCGTCCCTGAAACGGAACCGCCGCCCGTGCAATACACGGCAAAGGAAAAACCGCAGAGGGACACCGTCCGCCGCAAACGGCAGGAGGACGACTATTCCGGGCTGTTCCTCCGCCGCAACGAGATAAAGACGCGCCAGTGCGTCTATATCAGCCGCGACGTCCACAGCAAGATTCTCAAAATCGTGAACGACATCGCCGGGCGTGAAATCTCGGTAGGCGGCTACGTGGACACCGTGCTGCGCCAACATCTGGAACAGCACAAGGAGAAAATAAACGAACTGTACAAGAAACAACGTGAAGACTTGATTTGAATATGGAAAAGAACCAGAAAAACAGAAGTCCGCAGCATGACGGCGGCGGTATGCTTGCCCAAGTGCAGGCGAGTGTGGAAATCCTGTCCCCCGTGCCGTTATGCGGCAAATGCGGTGAGAAGGACTATGAACAAGATGGCGTATGTGCGCCCGGAGTACCACGACCGCATCATGCGCATCACCCGTGTGATCGGGCATGACCGGCTGTCGCTGTCCGCCTACATCGACCATGTGCTTACGCACCACTTCAACCAGTGCGAGGAGGCGATAAAAAGCCTTTACGCCCGGAATTACGACGCAGTATTTTAACCCTCAAAAAAGAGAACGTGCATGAGTGAAACAATAAGCATGACTGATATTCTGCTGACCGTATCGGTCGGCTGCAACCTGTGGTTCCTGTTCCTGCTCCTTTATGACAGGATCATGGAAACCAGACTTGTCCGCTTCCTCAGAAGCATAGCCGGAGTGTGGCGGTCGTTGGGCGGCACGGCGGCAAAGCCCGAAGCGGTAAGGGAAATACCGCCCGCAGACACCCCGGACATCATCGGCAAGAGCCGTTTCAGGATGGCATCGACCCGGACAACCGCTGCCATACCGACGCAAGAAGCCGCCACTTCGGAAAAAGGCATTGAGCTGACGGAGGAAGAGGCTACTTTTGACGACGGAAACACGGAAACCGTGTCCCGTCCCGCCCAAATCCCGGAGGATAAACTCGACGAAACCTTCACGAGCCTCACGCCTTCGGAACTGGAGTTCGGGGAGGACGAGCCGGAGGAAGAAACGCCCGACGCGCCGAGGGCATCCGGAAGCAGCTTCGACGAGATAGACGATGCGGTCAGAACCGCCAAGAACCCGGAAGCGACAACGACGGAACGGGAGCGGGCGGCAAAGGTCTTCACCGACATGGAAGGGACGGAGCTGTACGAGAAGCTGATGACCGGCTCGTCTGAAATGAGCATCCGCATCAAGGGGCTTATCGAAATCCGGCTGAAGAAACCGAAAAAGGATTTTGTCGTCCCGGACAATATTGAGGACTTCGACATCCGCAACTATGTATAACGACTAAAAAAGAATGAAAATGAAAACGTAAGACGGCATCACCCACGCGCACGGCGGTACAAGGTACAGCCGGTCCGCAACGGACACACCCAAGTCCGTAGAAACAAACGGGCAACCCACTAAACCAAAGAAAAGTAACCGAGTATCAACCGCCCGACAAAGGACCATCCACCCTTTTGACGGCACAAAACAAGAACAGTTTATGAACAAGAACAACAGACAGAAACTTATCCTCTCAGCGGCACTTCTGGTTGCCGTAACCGCCTCCGCCTTCGCGCAGGGGAACGGCATCGCGGGCATCAACGAAGCCACCTCTATGGTGAGTTCGTACTTCGACCCCGGCACGAAACTCATCTACGCCATCGGCGCGGTAGTCGGGCTTATCGGGGGCGTGAAAGTGTACGGGAAATTCTCGTCCGGCGATCCCGATACCTCCAAAACAGCGGCAAGCTGGTTCGGAGCGTGCATCTTCCTGATTGTCGCCGCCACCATCCTGCGCTCATTCTTCCTTTAATAAACCAATGTATGGCTGAATACCCGATAAACAAGGGTATCGGCCGTCCGGTAGAATTCAAGGGCTTGAAGGCTCAGTACCTCTTCATCTTCTGCGGAGGTCTGCTGGCTCTCTTCGTCCTGTTCGTCATCCTCTACATGGTCGGCATCGACCAGTGGGTATGTATCGGCTTCGGCGTGGCATCGTCTTCCGTCCTCGTGTGGCAGACCTTCGCACTGAACGCCCGGTACGGCGAACACGGACTGATGAAATTAGGGGCAACAAGGAGCCATCCCCGATACCTTATCAACCGGCGGCGGATCACCCGATTATTCAAACGGAAACGAAAGGAAGAAACGACATGAGGAATACATCCAAAATGACAACACTGGAAAACAAGTTCCCGCTATTAGCGGTGGAGCAAGGCTGCATCATCTCCAAAGACGCCGACATCACGGTGGCTTTCGAGGTGGAGCTGCCGGAGCTTTACACCGTGACGGGCGCGGAGTACGAGGCGATACACGGCTGCTGGTGCAAGGCGATCAAGGTGCTGCCGGACTTCTCCGTTGTCCACAAGCAGGACTGGTTCATCAAGGAGAAGTACAGACCGGAGTTGCAAAAGGAGGACATGAGTTTCCTCTCACGGAGCTTCGAGCGTCACTTCAACGAGCGACCGTACCTGAAGCACACGTGCTACCTCTACCTAACCAAGACGACGAAGGAGCGTAACCGGATGCAGAGCAATTTCAGCACGCTGTGCCGGGGGCATATCATCCCGAAGGAGCTGGACAAGGAAACCGCCGCGAAGTTCATGGAGGCTGCGGAACAGTTCGAGCGCATCATCAACGACAGCGGCTTTGTCAGGCTGCGCCGCCTCTCCACCGACGAGATTGTGGGGACGGAAGGCAAAACCGGACTGATAGAGCGTTATTTCTCGCTCATGCCCGAAGGCGATGCCACGTTGCAGGACATAGACCTCTCGGCACGGGAGATGCGCATCGGCGACAACCGCCTGTGCCTGCACACCCTGTCCGACGCGGAAGACCTGCCCGGCACGGTGGCTACCGACACCCGGTATGAGAAACTCTCCACCGACCGCTCGGACTGCCGCCTCTCCTTTGCATCCCCGGTGGGGCTGCTGCTCTCCTGCAACCACATCTACAACCAGTACGTGATTATCGACAACAGCGAGGAGAACCTTCAAAAATTCGAGAAGTCCGCGAGGAATATGCAGTCGTTATCCCGATACAGCCGGAGCAACAGCATCAACCGCGAGTGGATAGACCGATACTTGAACGAGGCGCACTCCTACGGTCTGACCTCGGTGCGGGCGCACTTCAACGTCATGGTGTGGAGCGACGACGCGGAAGAGCTGAAGCACATAAAGAACGACGTGGGCAGCCAGCTGGCAAGCATGGAGTGCGTGCCGCGCCACAACACCATCGACTGCCCGACACTCTATTGGGCGGCGATGCCCGGCAATGCTGCGGACTTTCCGGCGGAAGAGAGTTTCCACACCTTCATTGAACAGGCGGTGTGCCTCTTCACGGAGGAAACCAACTACCGCAGCTCGCTCTCGCCCTTCGGCATCAAGATGGTGGACAGGCTCACGGGAAAACCGCTGCACCTCGACATCAGTGACCTGCCGATGAAGCGGGGCATCACCACGAACAGGAACAAGTTCGTATTAGGTCCTTCGGGTAGCGGCAAGTCGTTCTTCATGAACCATTTGGCATGAACCATTTGGTGCGCCAATATTACGAGCAGGGCGCGCATGTGGTATTGGTGGACACGGGAAACTCCTATCAGGGATTGTGCGAGATGATACGGCGCAAGACGGGCGGCACGGACGGCGTGTATTTCACCTACACGGAGGAGAAGCCCATCAGCTTCAACCCGTTCTACACCGACGACTACGTGTTTGACGTGGAGAAGAAGGACAGCATCAAGACGCTGCTGCTGACGCTCTGGAAGTCGGAGGACGACAAGGTGACGAAAACCGAAAGCGGGGAATTGGGCAGTGCCGTGAGTGCCTACATCGAGCGCATCAGGGCAGACCGGAGCATCGTGCCGTCGTTCAACACTTTCTACGAGTACATGCGCGACGACTACCGCAGGGAACTGGCGGAGCGTGACATCAAGGTGGAGAAGGAGGACTTCAACATCGACAACATGCTCACCACCATGCGGCAGTATTACCGGGGCGGACGCTACGACTTCCTGCTCAACTCGGCGGAGAACATCGACCTGCTGGGCAAACGGTTCATCGTCTTCGAGATTGATTCCATCAAGGACAACCGCGAACTGTTCCCGGTAGTGACCATCATCATCATGGAAGCCTTCATCAACAAGATGCGGCGTCTGAAAGGTGTGAGAAAGCAGCTTATCGTGGAAGAGGCTTGGAAGGCTCTCTCTTCGGCAAATATGGCTGACTACCTGCGCTATATGTACAAGACGGTGCGCAAGTATTTCGGTGAGGCAATCGTGGTGACGCAGGAGGTGGACGACATCATTTCCTCACCCGTTGTCAAGGAGAGCATCATCAACAACTCGGACTGTAAAATCCTGCTCGACCAGCGCAAGTACATGAACAAGTTCGACCAGATTCAGGCGTTGCTCGGACTGACGGAGAAGGAGAAGTCGCAGATACTCTCCATCAACATGGCGAACAACCCCTCACGGCTCTACAAGGAGGTGTGGATAGGCTTGGGCGGCACGCAGTCGGCGGTCTATGCCACCGAGGTGAGCGCGGAGGAATATCTGGCGTACACCACCGAGGAAACGGAAAAGGTGGAGGTGTACCGTCTGGCGGAGCAATTGGGCGGCGACATCGAAGCCGCCATCCGGCAGCTTGCCGAAAGGCGGAGAAACAAGAACAATCAATAAACCAATCATCAACAAAAAAAGAAAAGCGTATGAGCATATCAAAAATTAAAATGCTGCAAGTCAGCAAGTGTTTAATCGGATTGGCGGTCATGGTGCTGCAATCCTGCGACGTGGCGGAGAACCGCCGCGACTTGCTGTGCGGGAAATGGGAAAGCGTGGAGGGCAAGCCCGACGTGCTTATCTACAAGGAGGGCGAAGCCTACAAGGTGACGGTATTCAAACGGAGCGGCATCCGCCGCAGGCTGAAACCGGAAACCTATCTCTTGCAGGAGGAGAACGGCAACCTGTTCATGAACACCGGCTTCCGCATCGACGTGGCGTATAACGAAGCCACCGACGTGCTGACCTTCTCACCCAACGGGGACTACGTGCGTGTGAAGCCGCAGCCGGAAACTCCGGCAGAAAAATAAGAACCGCTAAAATCCAAAGAAACATGAGAACAAGAATAACATTCGTCATCTGCCTGTGCCTGCTTTTCGCGGGCAGGGCTTCCGCCCAATGGGTCGTGAGCGATCCGGGCAATCTGGCGCAAGGCATCATCAACGCCTCGAAGAACATCATCCACACCTCGAAGACCGCCACGAACATGGTGAACAACTTTCAGGAAACGGTGAAAATATACGAGCAGGGCAAGAAGTATTACGACGCCCTCAAATCGGTGAACAATCTGGTCAAGGACGCCCGCAAGGTGCAGCAGACCATCCTGATGGTGGGCGACATCACGGACATCTACGTGACCAGCTTCCAGAAGATGCTGCGCGACGACAACTTCACGGTGGAGGAACTCGGAGCCATCGCCTTCGGGTACACGAAGCTGCTGGAGGAATCCAACGACGTGCTGACGGAGCTGAAGAACGTGGTGAACATCACCACGCTCTCCATGACGGACAAGGAGCGCATGGACGTGGTGGAACGCTGCCACTCCAAGATGAAACGTTACCGCAACCTCGTGAGCTACTACACCAACAAGAACATCAGCGTGAGCTACCTGCGTGCGAAGAAGAAAAACGACCTTGACCGCATCATGGGGCTGTACGGCAGTATGAACGAAAGATACTGGTAGCCTATGGAGTTCGACAACCTTCACCAGATTCTCCGCTCGCTCTACGAGCAGATGATGCCGCTGTGCGCCGACATGGCGGGCGTGGCGAAAGGCATCGCCGGGCTGGGCGCGCTCTTCTATGTCGCCTACCGGGTATGGCAGTCGCTGGCGAGAGCCGAACCGATAGACGTCTTCCCGATGCTCCGTCCCTTTGCCGTCGGTCTGTGCATCATGTTCTTCCCTACGGTGGTGCTTGGCACGATAAACAGCGTCCTCTCGCCCGTCGTGCAGGGTACGGCGAAACTGCTCGAAACGCAGACTTTGGACATGAACAAGTACCGTGAGCAGAAGGACAGGCTGGAATACGAGGCGATGGTGCGCAATCCCGAAACCGCCTACCTCGTGTCCAACGAGGAGTTTGACAAGCAACTGGAGGAATTGGGCTGGTCGCCCTCCGACATGGTGACGATGGCGGGGATGTATATCGACCGGGGGATGTACAAGATGAAGAAGGGCATCCGCGACTTCTTCCGCGAGATACTGGAACTGATGTTCCAAGCCGCCGCCCTCGTGATAGACACCATCCGCACGTTCTTCCTCGTGGTGCTGGCGATACTCGGTCCGATAGCCTTCGCCATATCGGTGTGGGACGGCTTCCAAAGCACGCTCACGCAGTGGATATGCCGCTACATTCAGGTCTATCTGTGGCTGCCCGTGTCGGACATATTCAGCACCATACTCGCCAAGATTCAGGTGTTGATGCTCCAGAGCGACATCGAGCGCATGCAGACCGACCCCAACTTCTCGCTGGATTCCAGCGACGGGGTGTATATCGTGTTCATGATAATCGGCATCATCGGCTACTTCACCATTCCGACGGTGGCGGGCTGGATCATTCAAGCCGGGGGCATGGGCGGCTACGGGCGCAACGTGAACCAGATGGCGGGACGCGCCGGAAGCATGGCGGGCAGCGTGGCGGGTGCTACCGCAGGCAACATGGTCGGACGTGCCGGGAAACTGCTGAAATAATCAATGTGCAATTATAAACGGAAAAAGTAAAATGGAATTCAAGTCACTCAAAAACATCGAATCATCGTTCAGGCAGATACGCCTGTTCGGTATCGTCTTCCTCTCGCTGTGCGCCGTGATAACGGTATGGAGCGTGTGGAGTTCCTACCGCTTCGCGGAGCGGCAGCGTGAAAAGATCTATGTGCTGGATAACGGCAAGTCGCTGATGCTGGCACTCTCGCAGGACCTCTCGCAGAACCGTCCGGCGGAAGCGAGGGAGCATGTGCGCCGCTTCCACGAGCTGTTTTTCACGCTCTCGCCCGAAAAGAGCGCGATAGAACACAACGTGAAGCGTGCGTTGCTGCTGGCGGACAAGAGCGTGTACAACTACTATTCGGACTTCGCCGAGAAAGGGTACTACAACCGCATCATCGCCGGTAACATCAACCAAGTGCTGAAAGTGGACAGTGTGGTGTGCGACTTCAACGGCTATCCCTACCGTGCCGTGACCTACGCCACGCAGAAGATCATCCGGCAGAGCAACGTCACAGAGCGCAGCCTCGTGACCACTTGTCGCCTCTTGAACTCGTCTCGTTCGGACGACAACCCCAACGGGTTCACCATCGAGGGATTCACCATCATCGAGAACAAGGATTTACAAACCATCAAAAGGTAAACGGATATGAAGAAAATCAAGAAATCATTTTGGGGCGCATATTGGAAACTCCATGACAAAAAGAAAATGCTGGTGGCAAGGCTCAGGGGCTATCTGGACGGTTTGCCGCCGAAGACACGCAGGCGCATCGTGCTGGCAATGCTCGCCGCATTCGCCACGCTTGCCCTCTACACTTTCGGTAAAGCCGTCTATGACATCGGCAGGAATGACGGTAGCCGGATGGTGACAGACCATGCCGGACAGGTGGAACTGTCCGTACAGCAAAAAACGGAAAATCACTTAATACCTTATTTATATGGAACAGACAAAGAACGAAACGAAGATTGAGAACAAGACGGAGAGCAAGCCCGAAAACAAGACGGCTCCCGGCAACGACAAGCCGAAGAAGGAGCGCAAGCCGCTGACCGAAGCCCAACGGCTGAAACGTCAGAAAATGATAGTGCTTCCCGCTATGGTGCTGGTATTCATCGGGGCGATGTGGCTGATATTCGCCCCGTCCTCCGGCAAGGAGCAGGAACCGGGAACAAGCGGCTACAACATCGAGATGCCCGACGCGGACAAGGAGAACCGCCGGATTATCGGTGACAAGGCGAAAGCCTACGAGCAGGGGGCAATGGAGGAACGGCAGGAGAACCGCAGCCGCGCCATGCAGCAGTTGGGCGACCTGTTCGACCGCGAAACGGCGGCAGCGGATGGGGACAGCGACTTCGACCTTGCCAATCCCGGCGGAACGGAAGAGGCGGTGAAGCCCGCGCCGAAAACCATCCAGTCCTCGGCAGCTGCCTACCGTGACCTCAATGCCACACTCGGCAACTTCTACGAGCAGCCGAAGAACGACAATGCGGAGATGGACGAACTGCTGGAACGCATCGCCACGCTCGAATCCGAACTGGAAAGCGGAAAAGAGAGAAGCTCCACGATGGACGAGCAGGTGGCACTCATGGAAAAATCCTACGAGCTGGCGGCGAAGTACATGGGCGGTCAGAACGGCACGCAGGCGGCGGGACAGACCACAGAGCCGTCCCCCGTGCAGAAAGCCGGAAAGAATACGGCAAAACCCGTCAGGCAGGTGACGCATCAGGTGGTGTCCTCGCTCGGACAGCCCGTGAGCAATGCCGAATTTGTCGCTTCCTTCTCGCAGGA
This sequence comes from Bacteroidales bacterium, assembly GCA_004555245.1. Lineage (GTDB taxonomy): Bacteria > Bacteroidota > Bacteroidia > Bacteroidales > Bacteroidaceae > Prevotella. Next base: position 8,722 of record SFIS01000082.1, on the reverse strand, counting down.
ACGCAACCGCAGTTTCAACACGGCGGTGGGCATTACAACCGTATCGGACAGGAACACCATACCGGCATGTGTCTATGGGGCGCAGAGCGTGACGGACGGGCAGGCGGTCAGGTTGCGCTTGCTGGAGCCGATGGCGGTAGCAGACCGGATCATTCCCCGTAATGCGGTGGTGGTCGGCGCAGCCAAGATTCAGGGCGAACGGCTCGCTATCGAAATCACCTCGCTGGAACACGACGGTACGGTTATCCCGGTGGAGTTGGAGGTCTATGACACGGACGGACAGCCCGGCATATTCATCCCCAACTCGATGGAGATGAACGCTGTCCGGGAGGTTGCCGCCAACATGGGCGGCTCGCTGGGGAGCAGCATCAACATCTCCACCAATGCCGGGGCGCAGCTCGCCTCCGACTTGGGCAAGGGGCTGATACAAGGCACGAGCCAGTATATAGCCAAGAAGATGCGCACCGTCAAAGTGCATCTGAAAGCCGGGTACAGGGTCATGCTCTATCAAGGAGTGAATTAAGGAAATAATCAAATTTTTATTTACCACTAAAAATCCAAAGTAAAATGAAAAAAGTAATCATGATGTTTGCCCTCGCTATGGGCATCGCAACTGCCAACGCGCAGGAAAACGTAACCGTTGGGCAAAGCAACGGAAGTGACCAACCGACCTTGACAAAGGAGGTCTATCCGCAGAAGGAGGCGGACGGCGACCTGTATCACGGTCTGACGAGAAAGCTGGGCTTTGACCGCATGGTTCCCCCGCACGGCTTGGAAGTGACCTACGACAAGACCGTGCATGTCATCTTCCCGGCGGAGGTGCGCTATGTCGATTTAGGCTCGCCCGACCTGATCGCGGGCAAAGCCGACGGAGCGGAGAACGTCATCCGTGTGAAGGCAACCGTGAGGAACTTCCCGAACGAAACCAACATGTCTGTCATCACGGAGGACGGGAGTTTCTACACCTTCAACGTGAAGTACGCCGCCGAGCCGCTGCTGCTCAATGTGGAGATGTGCGACTTCATCCATGACGGCGAGGCGGTGAACCGCCCGAACAACGCGCAGGAAATCTACCTGAAAGAGCTGGGCAGCGAAAGCCCGATGCTGGTGCGCCTTATCATGAAGTCCATCCACAAGCAGAACAAACGTGAGGTGAAGCATATCGGCTGCAAGCGTTTCGGCATCCAGTACCTTCTGAAAGGCATATACACGCACAACGGGCTTCTGTATTTCCACACGGAAATCAGGAACCAGAGCAACGTGCCTTTCGATGTGGACTACATCACATGGAAAATCGTGGACAAGAAGGTGGCGAAGCGTACCGCCGTGCAGGAGCGTGTCATCCTGCCGCTCCGCGCACAGAACTACGCCACGTTCGTGCCGGGCAAAAAAAGCGAGCGCACGGTCTTCACGATGGCGAAGTTCACCATCCCCGACGGCAAGTGCCTCGTGGTGGAGCTGAACGAGAAGAACGGAGGTCGCCACCAGTCTTTCGTGATCGAAAATGAGGATTTGGTACGTGCAAACACGATTAACGAACTCCAAGTGCGCTGACCATGAGAAAGCACATCGCAATAATCATCGCGTCGCTTGCACTCTTCACGGGGCAGGCGCACGCCCAGCGATGCCTGCCGAAGATGCAGGGTATCGAGGTCAGGGCGAATCTGGCAGACGGCTTCAAACCCGGCGGTAACGACGGCGGGTACAGTTTCGGGGCGGCTCTCTCCACCTACACGAAGAAGGGTAATAAATGGGTGTTCGGAGGTGAGTATATTCTGAAGAACAACCCCTACAAGGACACTTCCATACCTGTGGCGCAGTTCACGGCGGAAGGCGGCTACTATTTCAAGATACTTTCCGATGCCCGTAAAATCGTGTTCGTCTATGCGGGGGCTTCGGCTCTCGCCGGGTATGAATCGGTGAATTGGGGCGAAAAGGTGCTGCATGACGGCTCGACACTGCATGACCGGGACGCCTTCGTCTATGGCGGTGCGCTGACGCTGGACGTGGAGTTTTACGTGGCTGACCGTATCGCCCTGCTCGCCAACCTCCGGGAGCGTTGCCTGTGGGGTGGCGACACGAAGAAATTTCATACGCAGTGGGGCATGGGTATAAAGTTCATCATCAACTGATGCGCCGCATGGAACGGACGGATATAGACACTATGAGGCAAATATCCCTCGCGGACTTTCTCGCACGGTTGGGACATGAGCCTGTCCGAAGGAGCGGAAACGAGCTGTGGTATCATGCGCCATACCGCAATGAGCGCACGCCCTCTTTCCGCGTGAACGTGGCGAAACGGCTCTGGTACGACTTCGGCTTGGGCAAGGGCGGTGACATCTTCACGCTTGCCGGGGAGTTTGCCCGAAGCGGTGACTTCATGGCGCAGGCGGGATTCATAGCGGAAACTGTGCGTATGCCATTTGTCTCAGCGAAAAAGCCGTTGTACCTGCCGGAACCGTCCGAACCTGCCTTTGAGGGAGTGGAAGCCGTCCCGCTGCTCCGCTCACCACTGACGGACTATCTGGCGGAACGGGGCATCCCTTATGCCGTTGCATCCCGCCACTGCTGCCGCCTGAACTATGGCGTGCGTGGAAAGCGGTATTTCACAGTTGGCTTCCCGAACGTGGCTGGTGGCTACGAAATCCGGAGCCGCTATTTTAAGGGTTGCATACCACCCAAAGATGTGTCACTGATAAAACCGGAAGATACCGCCTCTGACGTATGCAGCGTGTTCGAGGGTTTCATGGACTTTCTGTCCGCTGACACACTCGGCATAGGCGGCAATGGCGACAGCCTTGTGCTGAACTCCGTCGCCAACGTAGGCAAGGCGGTGAAACACTTGGACGGGTACGGGCGCATCGACTGCTTCCTCGACCGTGACGAATCCGGGCGGAGGACGCTGGAAGTCCTCAAAGGACACTACGGCGGACGTGTCTGTGACCGTTCCGCACTCTATGACGGTTGCAAGGACTTGAACGAGTATCTGCAACGGACAGCAAAAAAAGAAATGAACAATAACTTAAAAATCAAAGGACAATGAACATACTGAACAACAAGAACAAGAGAACATCCATCTTCAAGGCGTTGGCACTCTGCCTGTTCGCCGCCGTGTCGCTCACGCTCGCATCGTGTGACGATGACATGGACATCCAGCAATCCTATCCGTTCACGGTGGAAACGATGCCCGTACCCAACAAGGTGACAAAGGGGCAGACGGTGGAAATCCGCTGTGAGCTGAAAAAGACAGGCGAATTTGCCAACACGCTCTACACCATCCGGTATTTCCAGTTCGAGGGGGAAGGCACGCTGAAGATGGACAATGGCATCACTTTCCTGCCCAATGACCGCTACCTGCTCGAAAACGAGAAGTTCCGGCTGTACTATACGGCTGAGGGCGACGAGGCGCACAACTTCATCGTGGTGGTGGAGGACAATTTCAAAAATTCCTACGAATTGGAATTTAACTTCAACAACCGGAACGTGAAGGACGACATTCAGACCGTCATCCCCATCGGCAATTACAAACCTCTGCCAAGATGATGCGTGTATTCATGGCTATCCTCTGTTCGCTACTGGCGGTCTGTTCCGTGTCCGCACGGGACAGCCGTCAGAAGGGGACGGACGGGCAGGCGGCAATCTACCGCCTGCCGCCTTTCGAGCGGGCGGTTCGGTGTACGAAGTATTTCGAGGGCTGGCATTCGGAGAAACACCACCCATACGTGGGCTGGGGGCATCAGGTGCAGCCGGGGGAAAGGTATTCGGCACGCACCATGACGAAGCGGCAGGCGGACGCGCTCCTGCGGAAAGACTTGCGGAAGTTCTGCGCCATGTTCCGCAAGTTCGGGCGTGACAGTCTGCTCCTTGCCACGCTCGCCTACAATGTCGGTCCATACCGGCTTTTGGGGAGCGGAAAGATACCCAAAAGCACGCTGATCCGAAAATTGGAGGCGGGCGACAGGAACATTTACCGGGAATATATCGCTTTCTGCAACTACAAGGGTAAACGGCACGCCATGCTGCTCAAACGGAGAAAGGCGGAGTTTGCACTGCTGTACATTCCGTAACATGGCAAATGCCTGACAAATGAAAATCCGATGAAGCCGCAACTTCATCGGATTTTCCGCTTTTCATACATTCGGGATTTTTCCCTTGCCGATTACTTCACCGTCCCTGCAATGCTCTATGATGCCGGGCGAAAATCCCATCTCCCCGATTGCGATGTGCCGGATATACTCTGCATATTTCTGACCTTGAAAATTCTTCCCCGTGAGGTTTTTGAAAATCATCTTTATGCTTATTCCGTCATCGCTGTGCAAGATGATTTTTCCGTTTTGTCTGATTTCTTCCATGATTGAAACTTGTTTTTGTGAATACTATCGTAGATTGGGACAGCGGTTTCTTTGCTACTTTCTTTGTCCGCCATCATGCTCACCGAAAGAAAGTAGGGCGGCTTTTGCCGCCGCCACTTAAAAACGGGTGTAGAGTCCCGTTACCATCGTGAACATTTCTTCCAGCATATCGCAGTATATGCCCTCGTGCGTTTCGATGTCCTTCGTCTTGCACTCGAATGTCTTTTTACTGAACGTTTTGCGGTAGAAACGCATATTGTAAAGGTCTAAGCCGGCATCGTAGATGATGTCAAGACGGTTTGCGCTCGTCTTGTTCCTCGCAAGGCTCATGCGTAAGCCGTTGCCCATGTCTGTAAAATCCTTGCTTCCCGTCATGGCGACAAAGCGTCTGCCGCCTATCTGCTGTAAAATCGTCTTTGCTATCATGCTTTTCTTGGTTTTAGGTTGGCGGTGCGGACACCGCCAACTTGTTTAACATTCTGTTATCTCGGCAATGGGGGTGTTTCGTTTCAGCCATTCCATCAGGCACTCCATATTGTACTCGCTTGTGATGACTGCCGTATGGCTGTTGATGGCGGTAAACCTGCTGCTCTCGTAGTCGTCTATCCACCCTTTTAGGGTATCAACTCCCCACGCTTCGGCATCGTCAAAGATGCCGTCCAATACTTTGATAGGCTGGCTGAACTTCACTATCAGCGTTTGATAGGCTGCTTTCATCGGTTGTCCTCCTTTTCTTCCTTTTCCGTGAGCCACTTGTCCCGTGCGGCTCGGCACTCGTCCAATGTGGGTTTGACACAAGAGAACAACTCTCCGTCTGTGGGGTGGCGGTAGTCGTACTGCACAAGTGTCCGCTTGCGTCTGCCGATACCTAATTGGAAACGCTCGTATTTCTCCGTACCTGCTTCCGTGCAGGTGCTTATTCCGTTGATGGTCATTCGTGTTGCCATAATCGTTGATTTTAGGGTGGTTAAAAATGTACTGACAGAATTCTGTTCTTCATCACCATTTCGGGGTCACTCGTATAGCGTTGGTGCAGGTAGAAATGGTGGGAGCCGAAGCCGTAAAGGAAAAACCTGTCAAGTTCGTGCTTCTCGGCAAAGTCCTTTACACTCCGTCTTAACTGCTCCTCACTCGTTGCAAGAGTGAGGAGGTTTACAAATTCATACTATTGGGTATTATAGGTTGATACTATGCCGCTTCCATCCGCTGGCGGATAAGGTTCACGTTGCTGTTCACAAGGTTTACAATGCGGTCGTGGTACTCGGTATTGGAATTGTGCAAGCCACGACTTTGCACCACCTCCAATGTCTTCAAGGAAACCTCCACCGTTTCTATGCGCTTGCCGTCAATGGTGGCGGATAGGATAAGGGAGTTCTTTTCAAGGAAATAGGAGTTGGAAAACACGCAATGGTGCAGTTCCGTCCCTTCCGCTGCAAACTCCGCCACGCTCTCCAACACACGCACCTGCAAAGTGCCGTCCGTAAAGGCAATGCCGAAGAATATGCCTTTGAGTTTGCGGTATGCCTTCTCGTGTTTCTTCGCTTGGCGGATGCGTTCCTCCAACTTCTTGCGCTCTATCTCCTTGTTGCGCTTGTGCATAAGTCTGTCGTGTTCGGCTTTGAGGTCGGAGGGACAGACGTACTTCGGGCTGTTCGTGTCCTTGCCGAAATGACGCAGGAGGTCTATGGTGTCACGCCACATGGAGCCGTCCGAAATGGTGTAACCGTTACGGATACATATCTTTATGGATGCCCAATACCTCTCTATGTCAAAGGAACTGCGGATGTAGTGGCGCAACATGGGATATTGCCCTGCCTTCAACAGCGTTTCGGCTCGGCTGTCGGAAAGGATAGCCGTGAAAAGGTCGTAAGGCAGTATGTTGTGGTATTCGCCATTGAAGCCGTTGCGTTTCAGTTCGGGTATGAAACGCTGTCGGGGATAGGTGCAGACGGGGTTTATATCGTATGCACGGAGTTTGTTGTTCTTGCGTACCTCCATGTCGCTGTATTCCGCCCATAGGTCGTAGTAAAGTATGGACATTCCTCGCAGTCGGGCGACAGTGACGGTTGTGCCTTTGGGCGAAATCCACCTTTGCACCACTTCATAAATGGAATACTCGGCTGCCTGCCCTGCCTTGTATCGGGATTTGACGAAGAAGAAGCGTATCACTTGGTACTGCTTGCAGGTGGTGATGATGCAGAAATACTCGTTCTCGCTGAACACGCTCTTTCGGGTGCGCAACGCTTCCAGCTTCATGCCGCAATGGGGGCAGGTGCATCCGCAAACGGTGTCCGCAAGGTCGTGTTCACTCCTCCACGAATGTCCACACTCGGTGCAGATGTTCGTGCCGTCCGCCCTCTTGATGGCGTAATGCTTGAAGCAATGACGGAAAGCGTATGCCCTCTGTGTGGCGGTCAATTTGGGCAGTCGCTCGCTTAATCGTGCGACTTCCTGCTGTATGGGTGTTCTCGGTTTCATAATCAGAAATTGAATAGGTTGGGTTGTTGTACTTCTTGTGCGGTCGCTTTGGTGGCGGTTCTCGGCTTGCTGCGGTTCTGCAACTTGCGGAGTTCTTCTTCTTGGTATCTGCGGACTGCGTTCTGCCGTGCTTCCGCCTTTTCCTCCGCCGTGAGTTCCACAACATGGTTCACCGCCACGTGGCACTGAATGGGCTTGCCTACCTCTATCTCGTTCTCGTCATAGTAGTGGACGGCTTGCCCGAATATCTCCCCGTCCGTGAAGCCGTTGCAACCGCTCCGCTGCACGTAGTTGAGAATGTAGGTGACGCAATCGTCTATGTTCTTAGCAGGGTTGCGGTAGTTCTTCGCAAAGAGCGCATCTTCCGCTGCACGCTGCTCCAGATACATCTGTATCGTTCTCTTGAAATGTTCTGTTCCTTTCATATCGCTGTCGTTTTTAGATTGTCTGTTTCAGTATCTCTCTCCAATAGGTCGGCTCTACCTCGCTCAGAAGGAAGTCTGTAAAATCCCTCCGTGCGTCCTTGTTCAGTTCTCGGTAGAGTTCACGGAACACGGATATGTTGCCGTTGATGTACGTTTCCACCATGTACACGAAGATGTTGTCCACCTCGTAGTATCTGCATTGCTGCGCTACCGTTTTGCTGCTTCTCTTTGCCATGTCGGTAGGGGTTAAAGGGTGAATAACCAAAGGATGAAACCGAAGAAGGCGATAGTGGAAAGGATAGCCACGATTACGCCTATCGCCACTCGGAACACTCCGTTTACAATCTCTCTAATGATGCCCAAAGGATGCCGAACACCCCGAAGGCGGTGCGCACCATTAAGCCGCATATCGCAAACCCTATGTACTGCGCCATTTGTCTGAAATTTGCCGTTGCCGTCATATCTTCGCTGTTTTTGATTTTTTATTTTTTTAATGCGGATTCAAGAGCTGAGGGAGTTGAGTTTCAAACTATCTTATCTGCCTCTCGTTTATCCGACATTTTTTTTATGCGTCTTTCTGTCGCATCGGTCGTTTTCGTTTCGGGTGCTTGAAAAGGTAGGGATTAGGGAATGCAAGGTTTTTCGGGAAAAATACTACCCGCAGGGCTGGAGATTTTTTCCGAAAACAGGAGGCTTGACCTTGCATTCCCGTCCAATCCCGGAATTACCTTTGCGCCCAGAACGGAAATGACTGCCTGATGCGGCTCACTGAAAGACGCGAAAATGGAGGTAAACGGAAGTGGAGGCAGATTAGACAGGAAAACTTCAAAAGAGAAATCCGTGAAAAAGGGAAAACGCCAAAAAGGAAAAGGGACATAGCCGGAAGCGTGGAACCGGGTAAACCACCGGCAAGGAAGTATGATTTTATATGTCTGTCCGAGCGTGTCCGGTCTGACGGATAAAATCATTCTTCCCGGTTTGCCTGCCGTGCATGACGGCTTGTTCCATTTATGGATCGGGCGGTCAGACACGGCTTTCCGCTTACGGCTCAAAGGAACAGCGGAAAAAGAAATCATCTGCGAACCCGTAAAAGCACCTCTTTGGCATAAGCACAAAAGAAATGGGCCTTGCATCATCAGTCTAAACTGTTGTTTAGGCGTGAGGCAAAGCCCTTTTCGCCGCTTATGCGGCAGTCGGCATACGTCCGTTCAAAATCCTTTTGGGCGATGGTGTACCGACGGATAAAACCGCTTTTACGGAAAAACTTGTATGAGAAGAAAAAAATTAGGGAGATTCATTTCAAAATCTCCCGTTTTATTGTTACTTTTGCATACGAAGAGTTCTTTGAAGGTTACGCAATGCGCAGAAGGATGATGCAGTAGATAACTAACTAAATCGTAACCTATTACTATCATGAGCAATTAACCTACGCTCATTTCCAATAAATTACACTCTTTTCGTAACTTA
>SFIS01000017.1 GCA_004555245.1 Bacteroidales bacterium | reverse complement strand
CCGCGAATAGGAATCAGCCCAAATTTTTATTTTTCGAAACTTACATGTCCATGCATATACGCATACGAGAGTGACGAAGTTTTAGCGGACAACAATAATAAAAAATAAGCATGACTATTTGTTGAATCAGGAAATAATTATTACCTTTGCAAAAAACAAAAGAAACAAATGAGAATTACATATACAATAATGACATTAGCGTTGCTGCTTGCCTCATGTGGCAGACACGAAGTGAGGGAAGAGCTGCGCACTGCGGAATCCATCATTGAGAACACTCCAGACAGCAGCCTCCAGATAATATCCACGCTCGACTATAACACTCTGAACGATGGATCGCGTGCGTTGTACGGCCTGATTTACACCGCCGGACGATACAAATGTTATCTGCCTGTTGATACAGATACCCTTATTGACTTCAGCATCGAATATTACAACAAGACAGGAGACAAGTTGCATCTCGCAAATGCCATTTACTATAAAGGATCTATCCAATATAATAGAAAAGACTATCTCGCAAGTGCAAAATATCTAAAACAGGCAGAAGCTCTCAGCGAAAAACTTGATGACGAATTGCTGAGGAACAAGATATATGAAAGGCTGTTCTGCTTAAATTTTGACACAAACTGTGCACAGTTGTCACTGAAATATTCAAAGAAGTTACTATACAGTTCTTTCCGACTAAAAGATTCTCAGTTGATTTCGTTAGGATTTTCAACAGTTGCCACTTCATATTACCAATCTGGATATGCTGACAGCGCAATGATTTTTGTTAATAAATGTCTGCCTGCACTTAGCGCGTTTGCCCCTAAACAACAGGCGGAAATCTATGCCAATATCGGTGCTCTCTCATGCATCAATGGAGACACAGTGAATGCACTGTTTTATATAGACAAATCGATGAAGCTCCATGATAACGCATACGCACATTATGTTTTAGGGGATATTGAATATAACCGTAGGCATCGTGCCAGCGCAAAAGAGCATTGGACAAAAGCCTTGGACACAGAAGATGAAAAGTTGAAAGAGGTAGTGCATGAGTGTCTCGCACAGTATTATTCAGATGAAAAAGACCTTGACAAACAAATAGAACACACGTCAAAAGAACTTGAACAGGTAAAGAAGTTACAGAAAACGACAAAGACGCACGATGTGCTGCAATGTCAGATGGCGTTTGAGAAAGAGAAGTCGGACAAAGAGCATGACAGCCGTCTTATGATGACAAGAATTGTTCTGCTATTTGCCGTAGTGGCATTTGTCTCTTCTGTTGTATATCTGACGGTTAAGTACAGACACAGGCTTGCGCTGTATATCTCCGAGCTAAAAGACAAGAAGGACAGAATAGCGGAATACGAGAACAGCCTGTCTGCATACAAAGCGGAGTTGTCCGCCCATGGCGAACGCATCAAGAAGCTGAAGGCAGAAGGCCGTCTGCAGAAACAACGCTTAGACGCAATGCTCGAAGAGATGGAGACGCTGCCGCAGAATGTGGTCAATGGCATAAAAAAAGGTGCTGCCATCTACGCTGCCATACAAGAAAAACAGCGTATCGGTGCATTCTCCGACGAGGACATCAGTCATCTCATAGATTTCTTTTCCATCATTGAGGAGAAGAAATATATGGAGATTTCAAAGACCTACCAGAAGCTGACCATACGCCAGTTCCTTTTTCTCATAATTGAAGGAATGGGCTACAACGATTATGAAATAGCCGACATACTCAGCGTGACAGAGACTGCCGTGCGCGTGACACGTTCAAGAATCAGGAAGAAAAAGATTTGAGGCAGTATTATTGGGGCACTATGGAAATCCTGTGTCAACTGGAAAAACAAAAACAGAAATCACCCCCTTGCGCTTGATGCATCACCCTAACGGGTTTTACTGGTGACCCATATTATTTGTTACAGTTATCTCATTCGTGTATTTTGTAAGTTGTTGACAATCAGAAGTTATGCGCTGAATATCAGAAACACTTCTTCTTGCATATATTGCACAACTTAATAAATATTACTAATTTTGCAGTCATAATCTATCAAACCACTATAATCATGAAGATTTCAATTGTAAGAACAATTGTTTTGTCAATTGTCGTCTTGTTCTCATTAAGTCTATTAGCTACTGAATTTGAGCAAGCGGGCATACTAAATGTAAGTTATGTACCAAAATCAGGTACATCGCAACGTATGCCTCCCGTTTCAAACGGACCAATATCAGCTACATATAATACAACCACGGAGTTGTTGCAACTGATATTCAGACTAGATTTGGGAGAGGGGACAATATCTATCAGACAGAATGAAGAAGAAATCATATCAGAGCAAATGAACTTTAGTGAAGCACTGCAAGTGTCATACTCATTGTCTGGCTGTCCATCAGGCGAATATGAAATAACAGTGTCAGCCACAGATGGAACTTTCATAGGATATTTACAGAAAGAATAAGGTGGTGTGCAATTCCTAAAACCGTTGAAATATGATTCCCGAAAAAAGAGTATCATCATATATAATAAAAGTAAGTGTAGAAGCTGGCAAGGTGATGCTTCTGCATGGATATAGCGGCGCGATTGATGTCGTTGACATTTCTGTTGCTGACCTTCTATGTGAAGGGCAGACAGTGAGTGAAGAGGGCATGGATAAAGCATTGATGCAATCGCTGTCGAAGCGCGGGTATCTTACTGACATGTCAAAAGAAGAAGAGAATGAGTATTTCCGCCGAATGGCATTGGCACTACATAAAAAAGACAAGCTCCTTTACTCCTCATTCACCTTTGTTGTCACGTACGACTGCAATTTCAGATGCCCATATTGTTTTGAAAGCAAGCTGCATAATAGCGAGAGCAAACGTTTTGCAATGACAGAGGAAATGGTGGACAAGGCTTTCTCTGCTATTGAAGGCATTCGACAGCAAAAACAGAGACCTTCAAAGAAAATTGAGCTGTTTGGAGGCGAACCTCTATTGAAAGAGAATCTCAGCATCATAGAGTATATTGTCAACAAGGGCATTGACAAGGGCTTCAAGTTCGGAGCCATAACCAACGGATATGACCTCGAGGCTTTTGTCCACCTCCTGTCTCCCGACAAAATATGTTCGCTGCAGATCACTATTGACGGAATGGAGAATATGCACAACAGCAAGCGAGTGCATAAGGACGGAGCACCTACGTTCAGGAAAATCGTTGACAACATAAAATTGGCATTGGATTGTGATGTCTGTGTAACCGTACGCTACAATACAGACCGTAACAATTTCGACGAACTGAATTTGTTGAAGGAATATTTTGATGGATTAGGTTACACTGCCAACAAAAGATTCCATATAGACTCGGCAAGGCTGGAGAACTATGACGAGACGCTTGACAGCAAAGAGAAGCAAACATTCTTGTCGCAGAAGGAGTTTGTCAAGAAGCATGAAGCATTGGACTTTGAATACGGTTGCCATGACTATGCGGCATACGGCAAGATTTACCGCGCGATATACAGGAAAGAGCCGTTGCCATATAAATCGACGTTCTGCTCGTCTCAGACCGGAGGGTATGTATTTGATCCTTTCTTTAAGATTTATCCCTGTTGGGAGGTAATAGGCGACAAGGAACATTGCATAGGCGAATACTCCGGAGATGCACCAAAATGGCATGAAGAACACATGGAATATTGGCGGAATGACAATCTGACCTGCCACTCGGCTTGCCGTCAATGTAAATGCGCATTGCTATGCGGTGGAGGTTGCACTGCCCATAATATCCGAACCAAGCATTGCACACACATGATGGAACTGATAGAGTATGCCGCAAAGCGGGCATATAATAATTATAAACAAACAATAACCTAAATATTATGGACAACAAAGCAATCAGCTCATTGAACAATGAGCTTCCGCAGTTCTTCCTTGAAGAGCTGGAACAGAGATTGGAGACCGACCCGCTGTCTGTGGGCGGACTGTATGACTTGCAAGATTCCGGTGACAGTGATTTTTGTCAGGATTACTCTTTCTGTAATCAAGATGGAGCATGTCATGACAAAATAACATGTGGAACTTACTATTAAGAAACCTTCAATGCACCTGATGCTGATTGGCAGGTGTCGGGTGCGTTTTTTTTTGACACGAATTATGAAAGCAGCATTTTTACTCATCGGCATGTTGCCTGTATGCACCTTTGCCAAGCATATTGAGGCCAATGACACAACAATACAAGGCAAGACACTTCAGGAGGTTGTCGTGACGGGAAAAGAAATTGTCACTACAGAAGACAAGATGATAATTCATGTGAACGAAAACGTGAAGAAATATTCGCATGACGGATATTCCGCATTGCAGATGCTCACAATACCCGGGCTTGACGTTGACCCCATAGATGAAATCGTGAAGACGCACGGAATAGGGACATTGCTGTGCATCAACGGCAGGGAAGCATCGAAAGATGAAATCAAGACACTGAATCCGAAAGACATCAAACGTATCGACTATTACCAGAACTATCATCCGGAATATCCTTTGGCACAGGGAGGCGTGATAGACTTCATAATGAAGATCAGAGACCACGGAGGAATGCTGTTTCTGCAGGCGAACCAGAGTCTCAACAAATGGACTGGCAATGACTTGGTGGATTGGAAATTCTATCAGAAGAAATCTGAAATCGGCATACAGCTGACAGACGACTACAATCATTACAGCCCGAGCCGCGGAACAGAATCCGCAACATTCATGCCGCTCTGCAATGGCGGCATGACAAAACGTGTTTTCACTGTCCCCTCGTCGATTCATGCAAACGGGTTGAAAGGCCAGCTGTCGTTCCTTCAGCGGTTTGACAGCGGGACGCTGAAGGTAGCGGTCTCATTGAAAAACGGACACAGGGCGAACAACAAGAACATGAGCGTGTTCATTGACCAGGAAGGACAAGCCGAGGCACCTGCCGTTGAGACACAAGACTATACTCATTCAGACAACCTGTCGCCGGCATTCAGCATCGAATACAGAAACGTGTTCAAGAACAAAGCCACCTTCACGGTAGGGCTGAAGGGCGACTATACAGACACAGAGCAAAACAGGGCATACCATTCAACGGAAGAATACCTGTCTGAGACGAAGGAGAAATTCTATCACCTCACACCGTCGATAAAAGCTACATATCCTTTCTCGAAGATATACACCACATATCTCGGCGCCTCATACTACTATAACAAATCAGAGACGGACTATCGGGAGAACGGAATTCTGCAACCAAGCAGCCTCATTGACGGACAGCTGCATCTCGTGACATCACACAGATTCTCGATAGTCCCGAAAAAATTCTCCGTGACCCTGCAAGGTGAAGAGCGGTTGATGACAATAGACAACGGCCAGACATCCTCCACCCGCGGATATTTCACGCCGTGCCTGTTTTACATCATCAATCTCCCACGCGGGAATTCTTTCAAGGGCCGTTTCGGCATGGGAGCCTACTCGCCCGTAGCGAAATATTACAGCCCGGCAGAGAAACGCATAGACGAATACCAGACCATTGTCGGCAATCCGAACCAGAAGACAGACTACAGCAAGGAATTCCAGATGTCATTCTTGAGCAACCACAAATGGGGCATGGTTGATGTGTTCGCCGTATATGAGAACTACAAGCGGCCGCTGTATGAAAGCGTGACCTACGACGGCGCAAGAGACTTGTATGTCCATACGTTCCTGAACGGAGGAACCTACGAGAGATTCCTGTTCAACACTGTCGTTGAACTGAATCTGATACAGAAGAAGCTGAAATGGCTCGGAGGAGCGGAATATCAATACACGAAAGGGCATATACCGAACATGCAGGACGTGAGTTCTCTCTATCCCATCACAGAGCTGACGTATATCGACAAAGGCTTTCAGGGGAAGATACAGGTGATTGGGAAAAACAAAGCGCTGAGACAGAACGGGATGATAACCGAGAACCCTTTCCACATGAGGGTGAATCTCGGATATACGTTCAAGAACTGGTTCTTCAACCTATATGCCCAAAGCCCGTTCATGAAACTGCCGAAGAAGACCTCATACACGCAAGAAGGCTTCGCAGAGACAGCGACACTCTACAGCCCGCGCACAGCCTATAACATGATTTCCATGCGCGTGAGCTATCGTTTCACCTACGGCAAGAAACACAAGTTTGCAAATATCGAGACGGATGATGTCAACCGTACTGCCATACTTGACACCGAAACGAAATAACCCTGTCCTGAAACATGAAGAAATGGAAGAATTATCTGGCATCACAATGACAAGGCTGTCCTGTTCTGTGCATGACGACCGCTACATTGTCATGTCAAAAGACAACCACATGGAGGCAAACAGACTGACTGTGGAGCTGCTCGAAGCTCTGCAGAAAGCAGCAACGGAAGACGAAGGCATCGACACTTTCATGAAGGAACATCATGGAGAAGGCTTCACTGCACAACAGATAAAAAGACTGCTGGCAGAAAAGATAATGCCACGGCTCATGAAAACAGGAAAGCGCAAGAAACCGTTCTTGTATCAGCGTCAGCTGCTGAACCAAGAACAGATTGACGCGTTCTCTGACAGGCTGTCGCCGCTCTTCAATAAATATCTTATGTGCGGTGTCTTTGTGTCAACCGTGGTGCTGGATACATTCTTCTTCTCGTCAACAGAAAACCTGCTTGAATTTGCCAACACAACAAACGCTTTCACAATTGTGGCGCTGCTTGTCTTCATCGTGGCATCGTCCTTGTTCCATGAACTCGGGCATGCTGCTGCCTGCAAACGTTTCGGCGTTGAGCATGGAGGCATAGGATTCGGCCTGTATATCAATTTCCCGGTGCTATATACCGATGTGACAAACGTATGGAGACTGCCTCGCAGAAAACGGTTAGTGGTGAACATTGCAGGTGTTTACTTCCAATGTATAATACTGATTGTGCTTTTTGCCGGTTTCCTGACTACGGGGAACGATTTGTTGAGATATATGATACTCACCATGAACTTCGGCTTTCTGCTTACGCTCAATCCGTTCTTCAGATTTGATGGCTATTGGATAGCTACGGACATGCTTGGAGTGCCGAACCTGCGCAAGCGTTCAACAGAACTGTTGAAATATCTGTTCAGCAGAATGACGGGCAAACCGGCAGCTGACAAACCTTATCTGTTGCAAATAAGACGGCGAGAACAGATGCTCGGCATCTTGTATGCCTTGACAGTGAACATATTCATGGGCTTCTACTTCTTCTATGTCATTCCGGTCTTCTTGTATGATTTCATCGGCAGTTTTCCGCAAGAAGTAGAACAGCTTGTGCTTTGTATGGCAAACAACATCACGCCTCCATTCGCTCTGCTGAGGAACATGTTCTCCCAATCCCTGTTTTTCGCTCTGATTATCTTTATGATGTACAGAATGCTTCTGCCGTTTGTCAGAAAGAGGATGAATAAGGAATAACCCTCCATGCGCAAAAACAAACATACTGCATTTACTATAGCAGCCATTCTGGTGTTGAGCATGACAATGCTGCTGTTCGGCGTGAAAGGCTCTCTTTGCATAATAGCCGTTATGCTGACAGCAGCATTGGCTGCCGTTGGCGTGCTGCCTGTCAGAGAATGGAGCAGCATAGACTGGCTGCTTGTCTGCATAACGGTTTTCAATATCTTTTCCTGCTTCCACAGCGAGACACGCCTGCCGGCTTACAGTGAGGCGAACCTGTCTGTCTTGATGCTGGCTGCCTATTGGATTCAAAGGAAACTTTTTGCGGAGCAACAGTATGCAAAGATTGTTTTTGACGGATATTCAGCCATTGCGGCAATAGCAATGATGATAGCAGCGGCAACCTTTGTGATTTACCGTCAGGCAGTGCTGGATGCTGGTTTTACAGATACATATAGCCTGAGATTCCTGTATCGTCCGTTAGGCTATATAAATAATGTATGGGCTGAGATTGCAGTGTGTCTCTTCGGATTGTCTTTCATGACAGCGGGAAAATGGAGGCTGCCGTTGTCCACACTTGCAGCTACAGCAATACTGCTGACATTTTCGCGAGGAGCATATATGTCGGCTGCATTGATGATTGTGCTTATTATGATTGTCACCCGCAAACGGAGGTTCCTGATACAATCACTGATAGCGATTATGGTTTCTGTCAGTGTGGTTGCTTGCTTCTGTAAGAACGACCTGAGAACAACAATCAGTATGAACGCCACTGTGACGCAACGGAACAGTACAGAATGGCGCAAGAGCAAAACACTGGGGTCTATGGAGTTTCTGAAAATGCGCCCGTTTCTTGGATATGGCAACGGAAGCTATACTCTCGTAACTGATGACAAGGCACAATCTGACGACCAGAACACTTTCACGGATATAGCCCCGAACATATTGGTGAAACTGCTTGTCGAGAGAGGCATTGTCGGCACTCTGCCCTACGTCATATTGATGATATGTGCTTTGTGTGTTACATGGAAAAGCAGGCGCGATTCAAGGAAAGGAATCGCAGGATGCATCATAGTGGCGATAGCGGCTAAAGAAATGTCGCAAGCAACGATGATGAATACTCCTGTCATCTTGTTTCTGGCATACGGTCTGCTCGCCTTTATTCAAAATATTAAGAGACGGGAGATGGAAATATGCAATGGTGTTGAGAAACGGGAGAGTGTCGTCGCTGTTGCGTTTCTTGCAGTATGGTCTGTCATTTATAGTATAAACATTCATGCTATACACCTGTTTGAAAAAGAAACCGCAAGTATGGACAAAGGAATACAAAACGTTGAGCAATTCAGAAAAACGCATAATGCCAAATATCTGGAATATGCGGAAGCTGAACTCCGGGCCGCATCCAAGAAACATCCTTTTGACAAACGAATCCTATGCCTGACTGCGTATGCACAGGCAGAAAACAAAAAATATTTGCAGGCTCATGACACAATGAAACAGATTCTACGGGAGAATTCCGACTATGGACTGTATATGTTTATCGACGCATGGAACCTATACAATCTTCATCATAAAGCTCAGGCACTGTATATGATGACAGCTGCGATCAATAATATGCCGCAGCTGCTGTTGACAAAAGAAATGAAAAGGATTGAGAGGCATGACAGACTGTTTTATGCGAGACTGAAACAGAAGATTATTGCAAACGCAAGCCGTTCAGACACGCAACAGTCTCCTGTCACGAAAGCGAAAAAAGGGTATATTCTAAATCATTACGGGCTGACAAAACAAGCAGCAAGCTTATTGACGGAAGCCGTTTCTGACATGCCGAGTATGCAAACCCCATGGAGAATACTTGGGTATGACAGAAAATACTCTCTTCTGCGAAACGGGGCTTTCTGTATTGAACCGTATGGAAGAAAATCCGCCAATGACAGTGACATTGATATAGCAAGTGTAATTTATGATTCGTACAGACATAGATTCCAGACATGGTATATGTCTGACTTCCCTATATGACAGTTGATGACAAAAAACTCTTATATATGACAAACAGACTTCTCACAGCTGGATTTATCACGGCTGTAACAATAGCCCTTGTGTCATGTGACAGCAGAATGACGGACACGCTGACAATAGCAGGGAAAAACCAAACTGAACTGCTGAAGGTCATAGATCATTATACTGAACGCGGAGATACGCTGAAGCTGAAGGCAGCCACATTTCTAATAGAAAACATGAAAGAACACTACTATACAGAAAGTGCGGCTATAGATTCTTTCGTGAACAAAGTGAAACTCTTGGAAACGAAGGTGGATGCAGATTCGTTGAGCAGTATATGGGCTACGGTAAAAGAGCATGACAAACCCTATACGAGAACCGACGCGAAGAATATCACACGAAGTCTTCTCATTGACAATATTGACAAGGCGACAGAGTGCTGGAAAAAATCAAAATGGAAGAAAGATATATCTTTTGACACGTTCTGTAGGTATATTCTGCCGTACAGAGTGTTGCATGAACAGCTGTCTGAAGGTTGGCGCGACACTTTGTACAATGAATATTATCCTCTGATAGAAGGGGTTAATGACATGAAACAGGCATTCTGGTCTGTACATAAAGCTGTAAGCGAGAGGTTCAAGCGCACGCCGTATGATATGCCGTATCAGGTTGACCTGTTCAAGTTGCGTGCAATAGGGAAAGGTTCATGTGTACAATATTGTGTCTATGAGGCGGCTGTTATGCGCGCTCTCGCACTTCCTGTTGCGATAGATGGCGTGGATGTGTGGGCGAACTACAGCAAAAACGGGCACAGTTGGGTGGCTCTTGTGACAGATGACGGCACTTATACCGTGGCGAAGAACGATTCTGTTGCAAGAAAGATGAATGTAATTGATTCTTCTGTCTTTGACATGAAGAACAAGGTGGAAAGTGACTATGAATACTCTACCAGTTTCAGAAAGCGATGTTTCAAGGTTATCAGGAGTACTTATGAAAGCATTGAGAACGACTATGACGACAGAGAGGCTGACAAAGAGACGCAGCAGCAGTTTGCTTACCCATGGAAAAAGGATGTGACAAAAGAATATATGCCATGTTATGAGGTGAAGATTTCGTCAGGGAAAAATGACGGCTATGCCTACTTATGTTCATTTAGGACTGGTAAAGGCTGGACACCCGCTGTATATGCAAAAAAGTCGAATGACAGTTATGTTTTCATAGATATGGCTGACTCGGTGGTCTATCTCCCCGTTATTTTCAGGCAAGGAGAGATGATGCCTTTGAGCAATCCGTTTATCCTCTCTGGCGGAAAGAAGATAATCCTTAACCCTCAATATGGGAAAACGACAACTGCAAAACTCTTCCGAAAATACCCTCTGACTGCTCACTTCATAAACTATTGGCCGCCTATCAAAGGAGCGCGTTTTGAGGCGAGCAATAGTCTTGATTTCAAAAATCCTATATTGCTCCATATCGTAGAAAGGACACCTCTGTTGACAAACGAATTCTGCACGGACAGCAACAGGAAATACAGATATATTAGATATGTGTCGCCAGAGGGGAAGAATCCTGGAATATCCGAGCTTACTTTCTTTTTTGAAGGGAAACAGATAAAAGGAATCCCGTTCGGAGACGACACTTTGAATGACAAGAACTACGCCTTTGACGGTGACTATCTGACCCAGACAGAAGCTCATGTCCCTTTTATATTCGGGGTTGATTTCGGAAAACCTGTAAATATTGACAAGGTGGTTTATTCTCCAAAAAACGATGCCAACCTTATTATTCCTGGGAATATATATGAACTTCTATATTTTGATATGGGATGGAAATCCCTTGGCAAGCAGACGGCAAATGGCTTCTCGGTATCGTTTGGCAATGTGCCTGCCATGGCTCTTCTTCTGCTGCGCTGTGTGGCTTCCGGAAATGAAGAACGCATATTCACGATCAATGCGGGCAGACAGATATGGTGGTAAAACAGACTTCGCTATATAAACATCACTTAGAGCAGAATTGGATATTAGGATTACTGATAATTTTGTTACACAATGTCTGTTGCTTCTGTCTCAAATTGCTGATATTCAAAATGTCTGTTATGGAAACATGACACAAGAGGTTCAGACTGTCTTGCACAATCTATGAAAAAAGACTAATTTTGCACATCGAAATCTATTAACAATACTAATAAAAATCTAAACATTATGGACAACAAGAAAATCAGCTCGTTGAACAATGAGCTTCCACAGTTCTTCCTTGAAGAGCTGGAACAGAGATTAGAGACCGACCCGCTGTCTGTGGGTGGACTGTATGATTTGGATGTTTCTGCTGACACAGAAGGAATCTGTGAAGACTACAGTTTCTGCTCTGACTATCAGGGATGCCCCAGTGTTATTATATGCGGACGCTATGAAATCTAAACCACAGAAATGTCAAGCGAGTGTGCAGAAAATGTGTGTGCTGATGATGAGATATAATGTGCATCTTTTCCAGAATACTATCACTGTGAGAGCCAGAACTGTATTGATTCTGCTTGTTTGTCATTTACATGCCTTGACGACAGAGGCATCCACTGTAAGAGACACTGTGATGCAGGGCAAGGAGATTCCCGAGGTAGTGGTGACAGGCAGGGAGATTGTCGTGAAAGACGATAAACTCATCATCAATCTCAGCAGCAAGATAAAAAGACACTCGTTTGACGGATATTCGGCGCTGTCATTGCTTTCGATACCCGGACTTGGAGTTGACCCAATTGATGGGACGGTGACGACAAACGGGCAGGCAACGATGCTGTGCATCAACGGCCGTGAAGCAACGAAAAACGAGATAAGGACCCTTTATCCAAAAGATATCATCCGCATTGACTACTATCAGCGGCATGACCCTAATCATCCTATGGCGACGTCGGTGATTGATTTCATATTGAGGATAAGGGAAAACGGCGGCATCGCTACGGCACAGGCAAACCAAAACCTCAACAAAGCGGCGGGTGACGGTATGCTCGACTGGAAGATGTTCTGCAAGAAATCACAATTCAACATACAGCTGACAGGGAAATATCTCCATTTCTCTCCTGACCGAGGCACGGAGACATACACGCTGATGCCGTTTCTGGACGGGGATGTAGAAAAGAACGTCACAACATTGCCTTCTGACATACATGCCAACGGGGGAGGCGTGAGACTGGCATATATGTTCAACGGCAAGAAGAGCAAATTGCAGATTGCAGCGTCGCTGCGCGGCAATCATGATGCAAAAGAGACTCGGCAGGAGCAGACCGTCAGCGACATCGGGAAGACAGACACGAAAGATTTCCGGCATAACGACAACCTGTCGCCGACACTGAAAATATACTGCAAAAGCAGTTTCAACAAGAAGACATCGCTGGAAACCGTTGTAGATGCAAGCTACAACCATACACGGCAATTGAGAGATTATCAGGCTTTTGACGCATATCTGTCCAAGACGGAAGAAGACTACTACTTCCTCCGCCCGCAAATGACACTGACACACAAGCTGAACAAAAGGGTGAATCTGTTCGCCTGCATGACTTATCGTTATGCACATTCTGACAACATATACATCGAGAACGGCACGCCTGCAGCGAACAGCCTGACAGAGGGGCAGGCCATCATCATGCCAGGATGCAATCTCCAAGTCATACCTGGGAAATTCAGACTGACACTGCAACTGCAGGAACGCATACAGACCATCGATGCAGAGAAAGAGTCATACACCAGAACATACCTCACCCCGTCTGTGATTTATCAGATTTCGCTTGGCAAGAGAACGATGCTTGACGGTGCATTCTTTACCGGAGTAAACAGCCCCGACATGAAATACTATAACAGCGGAGAGAAGAGAATAGACGAGTATCAGATTCTTGCCGGCAACAGCGAGCAAGACATGGGACGCCTGTTCTCCGCAAACATCTCGCTGAACAGCTTTCACAAATGGGGAGGTTTACAGCTCTTCTCGCAATACGACCACAACGGAAAAGAAATTTATGAGGACATATTTTGCGATGACGTGCGTCGTCTGTATATGCATCAGTTCCGCAATGGCGGAACATACGAACGCTGTGCCGTATATGGCGAACTGATGCTGAAAATCTTGCCCGACAAACTCAAATGGTCAAATTCCATTCAATATACGCACACGAAACAGCGTATCGGATATCTGAATACTCTTGATGCATGGAACGCAAGTTCTGAACTTACATATTATGACAAGGGATGGCAGTGTAAACTGCTGTACATGACGGGGAGGAAAACGCTGGACAGTGCCGGCGGCATTGCGAAACGTCCGCAGCAACTCTCGTTGCATCTGGGATATGCGGCTGGGGACTGGTCGTTTGCTCTCTCTCTGAAGAACCCCGGCATGACATCGCCGTCAAGGACAGAACTGAGACGCGACGGGTATGTCAGGCTCACCGACACATACAGCCCGCGCACAGACTGCAATATGTTTGCAGTGCGTGTCAGCTATCGCTTCGTTTATGGCAAGAAGCATAAATATCAGGATGTGCAGATGGACGACAAGCCTCGTTCTGCCATACTTGACACCGAAACGAGATGAGGCGGTCTCTGACATGAGGCGTGGGGAAGGGGATGGCTGTCATATAGCTATGCATATAGGCATGAAATAGGCAAGTCTCCCGTTTTCGCACGTCTGTCAGATGACAATCTTGTGCTCAGAACTCTTCCACCACCGGCTTGCCTTCAAGCCATGCCGCCATATTCAGCACGAGGAGGTTCCAGTTCTGAAAGCCTTTGTTGAGCACCGGCTCGCCGTTCTCTGGCAGATAATATTCGTGCAGAGCGCCGAAACGCTCGTAGTCCCTGCCCAGCAGGAGGATGGTCTTCTCTGCCAGTTCGCGCGCCTCGGCAACAAAACCGTAGCGCACCAGACCGCGGAAAACGAGATAGTTGACATTTATCCATACCGGTCCCTGCCACGATGACGGGTTGCCGCTCGCCTTCACGTTGTACATCTTCTCCTGCGGAGAGAGTGTGCGGATGCCTGCCGGAGCGTTGAAAGAAAGCGTGTCGCGGTAGTGGCGCGATACAATCTCTTTCGCTTCTTCCTCTGTCGCTATGCCTGCCCACATAGCCATGAAGCCGCTCCATACGCTGAGCCGCTGTATGAGGCAGTCGTACTGCCGCGGCTGCCCGACATGGAGATGCAGCTCGCCGGGCTTCACGCCGCTCACAGCCGGTGGCTCGACAGGCAGCAGGTTGAGGTCAACACTGTAGTAGAAGCCGTCACGCTTGTCCCAGCAATGCTCACGTATGCTCGCCTTCAGCGTCTCGGCTTCACGGCGGAACTGTCTGGCAATCTCCTCCATCTTCAGGCGTGTGGCGAGATAGTCCATAGCTCGGAGCTCTTGATACATCAAGGCGTTGAGGAAGATTGAGCCGGAACTGCCGTGCGGGCGGTAGAACGTGCTCGGGTCGTTATCTACGCCTATCGCCTCGTCTGTCTGCCAATACATCAGACCGGTAGCGCGGTGGCGGTGGTAGTTGAGATACAAATCGACAAAAGCCTGCAGCTTGTAGAAATCATCGCGAAGCCATTCAGCATCGCCCTTCATGTTGCGCACAATGAAGGCGGCGTGTTGTGCAAGCGTCGGCTTGTGCATGTTGCTCTTCCAAGGATTGCGCACAGAGAGCATCTCTTCGCGCGACGGAGCGTCGCGCTCTATCCATATCGGAATCCAACCGTCCATGCCGCCGTAATGCAGGGCGTTCAGCACACAGCCCTGCTCGTAGCGCAACGCCTCGTCGCTGTCCCCTTTTGTGCCGTGTTCAAGCAGAATCTGGCGCAGCGCAACGTTGCTGAGCCACGAATCCCAGTCCCACAGCATATCGAGATATTGGTTGCTACCGGGGGCAAGGAAGGGAAAGACAAGGGATTTGCCCGCCTCGCGATACATGCCTTTCATGTCACGATAGATGTGTTTGCGGCACAATGCAGTGTATCGCTTCACGTTCTCTGCGGTGCGCTCCGGCATCCGGGACATCGATGGCATGGCAACGAGAGAGGCGCAGGCGAATAGCGCAAACCTCAACATTAGGATTCTTGTTTTCATAGATTTGTTATGGCTGTCAACTTGTCAACTAAAAGGAATTGACTTGTCATCTTGCCAACTCGTTTGCTTGTCTGCCAAATGGAATTGACTTGTCATCTTGTCAACTCGTTTGCTTGGCAACCAAAAGAACACTTGTCAACTGTTTTTCAACTTGAATCTTATTCGTTTCACCACCCTCAGCCTGTATGTCTTCACTGTTTTCCCTGCTGCAGTGATGGAACTTGACGGAGCGAAAGAGAAGGTTGTCTGGGCTTCGTTGCACAGATAGCGAACGTTGCCGTTGGTGTCTGTCGCTGTAAGCGGCGTGAGCGATGCGCCGGAAAGAGTGGTGTTGATGGCTGTCAGGGCGTCGCCTCCCCATTTGTCTTTAATGCTGCGAGCCTCGTCTGTCGTGGGGATGTGCCATCCCGTCAGCTCGTCTTCAGCATACTGCTGTGCTATGTTCTGTGCAACATAAGGGTCAGACTCGTAGAAGGCAGATGTCATTCCGGTCCATTCGTTCCTGCTCATAAGTAGCATCTCTACGGGATTGCTACCCTCTTCGCTCAACTGAAGCATCACGATATGCCCGTTCCATAATGTGCCTACACCCGGCAGGCTGGCTGTCTCTACGAGCGGAATGGCATGAATGTTGTCGAAAGCGTTATTGCCTGACGGTCCGAACGAGAATGTCCCGCCAACCTCCGGCTGCCACTCGCCTTGCGATATGTCTCCCGTAATCTCTGATGTACCGCTTTCTCCGCCCTTGTAGGTGCCGGTGAAGGAATAGGGCACTGATGCTGTCAGCCTGTCGGCATATACCACGCTGTATGTCTCTGTGCCGCCTGGCGTGGAGATACTGATGGAGATATTGGTGAGGTCGGCTGCACTGGGATAGACGTATGCCGCCCCCGTGCTCCATGTCCCGGCAGAGGTCTTGCTGCAAGGAATGGTGACGGTGGCAGATCCGCTGTATGTCCCGTCTTGCGACAGGCTGTTGCTGAGAGGCGACAGCTGTACGCTGACGTTTGTGGCTTCAGCCGCCACGCCGTCCAGAGTGATGTTGACGCTTGCCACGGCGTAAGACAGAATGATGTTCACTGTCGCTGCCTTTCCCTGCACTGAGAAATCTGCTCCGCCTCTGACGGCAGGCGTGGTGCTCCAGCCGTTGCTCATATCAATGCTGTTGGCGACTGAGATATGGTAGTCGCCGTCCTGAAGCTTCAGCTTTATCTTCTCCGATGCGTTGGCGACATCCTGTGTCGCCACTGTCGCGCCGTCTCTTGTTGTCACAGTGATATGCAGCGGGAAAACGGTGCCGTTTGTCGTGGCGCGCGTCTGTATCGTCACGTCGTGACGGGTTCCGTTGCCGCCCTGCTCTTTCCCGTCGTTGTCCTCGTCCGGGATGAAGGCTTTCTCGCACGATGCGAAGGCGAGGCAGAGCAGCAGCGTTATTATCTTGCAGATGATGTTGTGTGTTCTGTAGTACATGGTTTTTGAGATATGTAATTGTTCTGCCCTGAAGAGAGAGCACATGCTTTCGTGTTTTGTCAGTCGCGTCTGAAGATGTCGCGTGTATATACTTTTTCCTTAACGTTGTCGAGACAAGAGTCGTAGCGGTTTGCGATGATAGCATCAGCCTCATTCTTGAATCTCTCGATGTCGTTAACAACGGCTGAACCGAAGAATGTGGTGCCGTCTTCAAGCGTCGGCTCGTAGATGATGATGTCTGCGCCCTTCGCCTTGATGCGTTTCATGATGCCTTGGATGGCAGACTGTCGGAAGTTGTCGGAGTTGGATTTCATCGTCAGGCGATATACTCCGATCACCGGAGCCTCTTCCTTGGTGCCGTGTGCCGTGCTGCCGTATTCGTTACGGCTGCTGTAGCCGTACCATCCCGCTTTCTGCAACACTGCGTCGGCGATATAGTCCTTTCGAGTGCGATTGGATTCCACGATGGCGGTCATCATCTGCTGAGGCACGTCCTGATAGTTGGCGAGCAGCTGTTTCGTATCTTTTGGCAGACAATATCCTCCGTATCCGAACGACGGGTTGTTGTAGTGTGTGCCGATGCGAGGGTCGAGACCCACGCCTTCTATGATAGCCTTGGCATCGAGACCCTTCATCTCGGCGTATGTGTCTAACTCGTTGAAATAGGAGACACGCAGCGCGAGATACGTGTTGGCAAAGAGTTTCACAGCCTCGGCTTCCTTCATTCCCATGAACAGCACGTCGATGTCCTCCTTCAGTGCGCCCTCCTTCAGCAGGCGGGCAAAGGTCTCGGCCGCCTCGCGGAGATGGTTGCCCATGATGCGTTTGATGGCTTCGTCCTCTTTGTCAAACTCGCGGCCTATCAGTTTTGGGTATCCTACGATGATGCGCGAGGGATACAGGTTGTCGTACAGTGCCTTGCTCTCTCTCAAGAACTCCGGCGAGAAGAGCAGGCGCAGCTTACGCTTCTCCGTCATTGCGGGCGACTTGGCCGCCTCTTCTGCGAAACGTCTCGCATAGCGGACATAGAGCGAGCGGGTGTAGCCGACAGGTATGGTGGATTTGATTACCATCACTGCATTCGGGTTCACCTCAAGTACGAGGTCTATCACCTCTTCTACATGCGTTGTGTCGAAGTAGTTCTTCACCGGATCGTAGTTTGTCGGTGCGGCGATGATGACATAGTCGGCGTCGCGGTATGCAGACCTGCCGTCCAAGGTGGCTTTGAGGCGAAGAGGCTTCTCGCGAAGGTAGCGTTCGATGTATTCGTCCTGTATCGGCGAGCGACGGTCGTTGATCATGTCAACCTTCTCTTTCAACACGTCAACCGCAACAACGTCATGGTGTTGGGCAAGCAGGGTGGCTATCGACAGACCGACATATCCCGTGCCTGCAACGGCAATCTTCAAATCTTTATAGTCTTTCATAATTCGTTGTGTTTTTTTGCATGATGTAGCATGTGGCTGCTTCCACATGCCTCGTTTGACACACAAAGTTATGAAAAAAAGTTAAGTGACACGACCTTGTGCCCGAAAAAAAAAGTTAAATGCCCGAAAAACACTAACTTTGCGGCGCAATTCGTGATATTTCTTTCTCTGTTGAGAACGAAACTCCTTGTCAACTAAAAAAGATACAATATGCAAAACGTATTATTACACTGCTGCTGCGCCCCCTGCTCGTCTGCTATCGTCGAGTGGATGCTTGCACATGACACTGTGCCTACACTATATTTCTACAACCCGAACATATATCCCGAGAAGGAGTATATGATACGCAAGAGGGAACTGATGCGCTTTGCAGAAATGCAGGGGCTGCGCGTGATTGACGATGATGCTCAATCCGGCTGGAGCTGGCAAACGTGTCATGCCGGTTGGCTTCGTGGCGTGCAGGGGATGGAGAACGAGCCGGAACGCGGCGCACGATGCCTGCAATGTTTCAAATACAGACTGCTGCGAACTGCGGAGACTGCCGTGCGTGAGGGGATTGCGGTCTTCACCACAACTCTGGCATCAAGCAGATGGAAGAGTCTTCTGCAAATCACAGAGGCGGGAGAGTGGGCGGTCGGGGAAGTTATGAGACGCATCGGCGACGGCACACTTGATGTAGGCTCATCTGCCAAAGAATCTGGCGAAAAGCCGCCAATAGCCTTTGATGCACGCAACTGGAGAAAAGGCGGGCTGCAGCAGAGGCGCAACGAACTGCTTAAAGAATACGGCTTCTACAACCAGCTTTACTGCGGGTGCGAGTTCAGCCTTAGACGCGTTGACGGGGAAACCTGTCAACTGTAACACACACACATTCATCAGAGATATGCTTCCAAACCTGAAAGGATATATCTATGCCGCCATTGCAGCTGCGGCATACGGCACTAATCCCATCTTCGCCATACCGCTTTATGGCGACGGCATGGATGTCACATCCGTCCTTGTCCTCCGTTATGCAATGGCTGTGGTAATCATGTTTCTCGTCATCGTGTGTAGGGAGAAAGCAATTTTCAGACATTTCATATCGCTTACAGCAAAGGACTGGTTGGCACTTGTAGGCATGGGTGTGCTCATGGTGATGTCGTCAATCCTGCTTTTCGAGAGCTATCGTTATCTCTCGGCCGGCATTGCGTCAACCCTCTTGTTCTGCTATCCTGTCATTGTCGCGCTCATCATGTCGCTCTTCTACGGCGAGAGACTCAGTCCGGGAGGCTGTCTCTGTCTTGTTGTCGCCTTTCTCGGTGTGGCGGCGTTGTCAAAAGATGATGATGGTGGCACAATAAGCCTCTATGGCATGATGCTCGTGATGTTGTCATCTCTCTCTTATGCCATATACCTTATATATATAAAACGCGGTCCGATGCGCTCTCTTCCTTCGTCAGTTGTCACTATGGTGGTGCTTGCAAGCGGATTTCTTTTCCTTGTTTTGCAGGCGATGGGGCAGGGTGGTGTTATGATGCCTGTGGGTGCATACGCATGGCTGAATGTCATCGGGCTGGGATTGCTGCCTACTGTTGTCTCGCTCTGTTTCACATCTCTGGCTATTCAGGAGATTGGGAGCACTACAACAGCCATCTTCGGTGCCCTTGAGCCGCTGACGGCTGTCTGTCTCGGACTTCTTGTCCTTGACGAGACGCTGACCCTGCGTATGGCAGTCGGAATGGTTATGATATTCGTATCGGTCACTTTACTTATGATGAATGGCTCCCGACAGCCTTCGTAATGTAAGGCTTCCGGCAGCCATTGTGATGAAAGACAACAGATACCCGTGTTGTCTTCGCCCTTGTCTATCTTCCTCGTCAGATGTTTGCGGGTGTGTCTTTGTCCTGCCCGCATCATGTTTCTCGCAGTATGTTATTTTGTTGCCTTTTGTTTAGCGGCTTTCTGTTTTGCGGTTGTCTGTTTTGCAGTGTTTTTTTTCTGTGGCTCCCATTGCGGATGCAGGTCGTCTTCAGGCATCTCAGCCATGTCGAACTCAATAGGTTGGAATACTATCTCTTCAGGTTTCAGCGGTATGATATTGTCTTTCTGTACCTGCAGTTCAACCATAGCCACTCCTGCCGACAGCATTCCAATCTCTTGTGCGGCACGGTATGAGAGGTCTATGATACGTCCTCTGCTGAAAGGACCTCTGTCTGTCACTTTCACAACGACAGACTTTCCGTTCGACAGGTTTGTTACCTTCACCATCGTTCCGAAGGGATAGGTGCGGTGTGCGCATGTCAGGCTGTCGTGGTGCAGGCGTGAGCCGTCGCTTGTCCGCGCTCCAGTTGCACGTTTAGAGTAGTATGTGGCTTTGCCCCGTTGTTGTGCGTGTGCTGTAGTGGAAAAAAAGAAAATGAGCAGCAACAACGCCATACATAGCATGATGCAGTGTCTGTTTCTGTATTTCTGCACTGCGTCTTTCTTGCTATGTTGATTCGTTGTTGCTGCCCTCATTTATTTACAGGTTGTTTAAGTTTGCTTATTTTTTTTGGTTGTTATACGATGCCTTGTGCCATCATCGCCTTTGCCACTTTCATGAAGCCGGCGATGTTTGCTCCTTTCACATAGTCTATGTATCCGTCGTCTTGTTTTCCGTATTCTACGCATGCGTCGTGTATAGACGACATGATGTAGTGCAGTTTGTCATCGACTTCGCTCTCTGACCATCCGAGGCGCATAGAGTTCTGTGTCATCTCCAGTCCGGATGTCGCCACGCCTCCTGCGTTTACGGCTTTGCCCGGTGCATAGAGGGTATGTTGTGCAACGAAGAACTCCGCGGCTTCAGCCGTGCATCCCATGTTGGAAACTTCAGCCACGCACTGCACTCCGTTCTCGACGAGCATCTTAGCGTCGTCTCCGTTCAGTTCGTTCTGTGTTGCGCAAGGCAGTGCGATGTCGCATTTCACCTCCCATGGTTTCTTTCCTGGAATGAACTGTGAGCCGGGGAATTCGTCTGCGTAAGGCTGGCAGATGTCGTTGCCAGATGCTCTGAGTTCAAGCATATAGTCTATCTTGTCGCCTGCTATGCCGTCCGGGTCGTAGATATATCCGTCCGGTCCGCTTATTGTTATGACCTTCGCTCCGAGCTCTGTGGCCTTTGTTGCAGCTCCCCAAGCCACGTTTCCAAATCCGGATATAGCCACAGTCTTGCCTTTGATGTCGAGTCCGTGTGTCTTCAGCATCTGGTTGGTGAAGTAGAGAGCACCGAATCCGGTTGCCTCAGGTCTTATTCTTGAGCCGCCCCATTCAAGTCCTTTTCCTGTGAGGACACCTTCGAAGCGGTGTGTAAGTTTCTTGTACATGCCGAAGAGATAGCCTATCTCCCGTGCTCCGACACCGATGTCTCCTGCGGGAACGTCTTCGTCAGGTCCGATATTCTTCACCAGTTCTGTCATGAAGGCTTGGCAGAAGCGCATCACCTCGTTGTCGCTCTTTCCGCGTATCGAGAAGTCCGATCCACCTTTGCCTCCGCCCATGGGCAGTGTTGTCAGTGCGTTTTTGAAGGTCTGCTCAAATCCGAGGAACTTCAGTATGGAGAGGTTTACAGAGGGGTGGAATCTCAGTCCTCCCTTGTACGGTCCGATGGCGGAGTTGAACTGCACCCGGTAGCCGATATTCACCTGCACTTCTCCTTTGTCGTCCACCCATGGCACGCGGAATGTTATGATACGTTCCGGTTCTACGAGGCGTTCGATAAGTTTTGCTTTCTCAAATTCTGGATGTTTGTTATAGACATCTTCGATGGATAGCAATACCTCTCGCACAGCCTGCAGGTATTCCTTCTCGCCCGGATGTTTCTTCTCCAGGTCAAGCATGATTTTCTGTACTTCCATAGTTTTTTGATTATTGTATTGGTTAGGTTTTACAGTTTTTCTTAGGGACGTTGCAAAGTTAGGCAATTAAAACGTAAGAAGCAAACAAAACTGCAAAAATCTTCTTTCTTCTTACAATTTGTTAAGAGTTGGGGTGGTTTTCCGGCTGTTTTTGGGGGCAAAGGTAAACATTTGTCAAAATGTTTCTCTGTATTGTAGTTTTTCAATTCATTCAGGTGCCTTTGTAAACACGTCGAAACCGGTTTTTCGATACGTCCGAACCGGTTTCTCAGATCAAAAAGCTATTTGTGTTTTCTGTTTGCCCTTTGTTTTCTGTATTTGGCTTTTTGCATGGCAGACCCAGAGCCGTGAGCTCCGGTGATGTATTTCTTTTTCTTTGCCTTTGTCTTCACTTTGTCGTCTTGTTTCTGCCGTTCTCCTCCTCGTCCGAAGTTTATGCCGTTTTCAAGAATGCTGTCGAAATCGCTCATTTTCAATATGTGGTAGTGGTTGTTGTTTGTTCCGGGAACGAAGTCCTTTTGCGTGACTTCGTTCCCGGTTTGTTTTAGTGATGAAACAGTCTGATGCCGGTGAATGCCATTGTCATGTCGTATTTGTCGCATGTCTCGATGACATTGTCGTCTCTTACAGAACCTCCGGCCTGTGCTATGTACTTCACTCCCGACTTGTGTGCTCTCTCAATGTTGTCTCCGAATGGGAAGAAGGCGTCCGATCCGAGCGCCACGCCGGTGTTCTTTGCGATCCATGCTTTCTTCTCTTCGCGTGTGAGAGGTTCGGGTTTCTCGGAGAAGAACATCTGCCATGTTCCTTCAGCGAGCACGTCTTCGCAGTCGTCAGAGATATACACGTCGATTGTGTTGTCCCTGTCAGCCCGTCGTATTCCATCTTTCCAAGGCAGGTTCATTACTTTCGGGCATTGTCTGAGCCACCAGATGTCAGCCTTGTTTCCAGCGAGGCGTGTGCAGTGTATTCTGCTTTGCTGTCCTGCACCGATGCCTATGGCCTGTCCGTTCTTGACGTAGCATACCGAGTTTGACTGTGTATATTTCAGTGTGATGAGAGCTATGATGAGGTCTCGTTTTGCTTCGGGCGTGAAGGTTTTGTTCTGTGTCGGAATGTTCTCGAAGAGAGTGTCGTCGGCGAGGTTCACTTCGTTGCGTCCCTGTTCGAAAGTGATGCCGAAGCATTGTTTTGTTTCAGTCGGTGCGGGTGTGTAGTCGGGGTCTATCTTTATGACGTTGTATGTGCCTTTGCGTTTCTCTTTCAGGATCTTCAGTGCTTCAGGCGTATAGTCCGGTGCGATGATGCCGTCGCTGACCTCTCGTTTTATGATGAGTGCGGTGGCTTCGTCGCATGTGTCGGACAGTGCGATGAAGTCTCCGTATGATGACATTCTGTCAGCGCCCCGTGCTGCGGCGTAAGCTGAAGCGACAGGTGTGAGCGGCACTTTTATGTCGTCAACGAAATACACTTTCTTCAGAGTGTCTGTCAGCGGCAGTCCGACAGCCGCACCAGCCGGGCTTACGTGTTTGAAGCTTGCTGCCGCCGGCAGTCCTGTCGCCGCCTTCAGCTCTTTCACCAACTGCCATGAGTTGAATGCGTCGAGAAAGTTTATGTAGCCTGGACGGCCGTTCAGCACTTCGATTGGCAACTCGCCGTCTTGCATATAGATGCGCGAGGGCTTCTGGTTCGGATTGCATCCGTACTTTAACTGTAGCTCTTTCATTATTTGTCCTATATATAATAATATGTGTATGTCTCGCCTTTTCAGGGGACAAAATTACAAAAAAAACTTCACAATATGGCAGAATGTCAGATAAAAAGCATAACTTTGCATCGAAATAAGAGAAAAAACATCATATACGAATAATGAAAAGAGATATCCGGCTGTTGCTCACGCGTGTTGAGCATAAGCTCCAGAGTGCATTTCACGAACGCCCGTCGCGCGAGACGCTTGACCGTCTTGCCCTCTTTGTCGGCTTTCAGGATTGGGAGAGTTTCTGCAAGGAGACACGCTCTGCCGAGAACGACGAGGCTGGTGCCTGCCTGAAAGACGAGTGTGTCCGAGGTGCTGAGCCGTCAGAAACGGCATCCTCGCCTATGGCAGAAACCCCTGAAAACGATATTGAAAGATGATAGTCTGTATAGCGGAGAAACCGAGTGTGGCGCGCGACATCGCCCATGTCATCGGTGCGACAAGCCAGCATCAGGGCTATTTGGAGGGCAACGGCTATCAGGTGACGTGGACCTTCGGTCATCTGTGTACGCTGAAAGAGCCCCACGACTATGGCGAGCAGTGGAAACACTGGGCGTTGTCGTCGCTGCCGATGATACCGTCGCGTTTCGGCATAAAACTCATCGAGGACGACGGCATACGCAAGCAGTTCGCTACGATAGAGCGTCTGATGCAGAATGCCGACGGCATCGTCAATTGCGGTGATGCCGGCCAGGAGGGCGAGCTTATCCAGCGTTGGGTGATGCAGAAGGCTGGTGCGAGATGTCCTGTGCAGCGTCTGTGGATCAGTTCGCTGACAGAAGAGGCGATACGTGAGGGATTCGGCAAGCTCAAGCCGCAGTCCGAGTACGAGTCGTTGTATCTCGCCGGTCTCTCGCGTGCGATAGGCGACTGGCTTCTTGGCATGAACGCCACGCGGCTCTACACGTTAAAATACGGCCAGAACCGTCAGGTGCTGTCCGTCGGGCGTGTGCAGACGCCCACGCTTGCGCTCATCGTCAACCGCCAGCGTGAGATAGAGAATTTCGTACCGAAGCAGTCGTGGGTCCTTTCCACAATATACCGCGACACCAAGTTCTCAGCCATCGCCCGCGACGAGGATGCCGAGGCGGAGGAGGCGGCAGAGATAGCGAAGGCGAAGGCCGAGGGAAAGACCATGAAGTCGAAGGGTCCCGTCTATCGCAACGTAGAGTTCATGACAGAAGCAGAGGGTGCGAGAGTGGTAGAGGCTATCAGCGACAAGCCTTTCGCCGTCACGTCTGTCACGCGCAAGAAAGGCACCGAGGCGCCGCCGCGTCTCTACGACCTTACGTCGCTGCAGGTTGACTGCAACAGGAAATTCTCTTATTCTGCCGACACGACACTGAAACTCATCCAGTCGCTCTACGAGAAGAAGTTCACCACCTATCCCCGTGTTGACACCACCTATCTCTCTGACTATATCTACGCCAAATGTCCTCAGACGCTTAACGGACTTTACAAGACCTCCTTTGCCGGTGTCTCGCCCTATGCCGACCTTGTGAAAGCCATCGGCGGCAAGCCGTTGAAGAAGAGCAAGAAGGTGTTTGATTCGTCAAAGGTGACCGATCACCATGCCATCATCCCTACCGGTGTGCCTCCGCAGGGGCTTTCTGACATGGAGCGTAATGTCTTCGACCTCGTCGCGCGTGCTTTCATCGCCGTGTTCTATCCCGACTGTCAGTTCGAGACGACAACCGTCCTTGGCGAGGTGCCGTGTCCCGGAGCGTGGCCCGTCATGTTCCGCACGTCAGGCAAAGTGATTACAGCCGAGGGCTGGCGTGTCGTTTTCAAGAAGACGGCAGTGTCTGAAGACGAGGCTCAGTCGGATGCAGGCACCCTCCCCGCCTTCGTCAAGGGCGAGCAGGGCGCGCACTCTCCCTCGCTCACGGAGAAATGGACGCAGCCCCCGAAGCCCTACACCGAGGCCACGCTGCTGCGCGCCATGGAGACAGCAGGGCGTTTTGTAGAGGACGAGACACTGCGGGCGGCGATGAAAGAGAACGGCATAGGCCGTCCGTCGTCGCGTGCCGGCATCATAGAGACGTTGTTCAAGCGGCGCTATATACGTCGCGAGCGCAAGAATCTCGTAGCCACGCCGACGGGTCTCGACCTTATCGACATCATCCACGAAGATTTGCTGAAGTCGTGCGAGCTGACCGGCATCTGGGAGAAGAAGCTGCGCGACATAGAGCATCACACCTATGATGCCATGCAGTTCATCGCCGAGCTGAAGCAGCAGGCAGCCGACATCGTGCGGCAGGTGTTGTCAGACAACAGCAACCGCCGCATCTCTGTCACGCCCGAGGATGAGGAGAAAAAGCCTCGAAAGTCTCGTGCCGCCTCGTCGTCCAAGTCGTCTTCCAAATCCAAGAAAGCCGCCTCGTCGTCCCAGTCCGCCGCATCGCAGTCCCAGTCTCCCGCATCGCCCCCTCCCTCTGCCCCTGGTCCGTCTTCTTCATTGTCAGTGAAAGAGGGCGACACCTGTCCGCTGTGCGGCAAAGGCATCATCATCCGCGGCCGCACCGCTCTCGGATGCAGCCGCTGGAAAGAGGGATGCACGTTTGTGCAGAAGTCCGGGCAGTAGCCTTTCACGCATATATACGTTGCGCCCCATAGATGTCCGTGAACCTCACGCATTGTGCAGAGTGTTCACAGGCAGCTATGGGGCGTATGCCGTTTATGGTATGTGCTTATGTCTCATCTTCCTCTCATCGTTGCACCGTCTTCTTTACGCTTCCGTCAGCGAATCTTGTTATGACAAGTCCCTTTGTCGATTCGGTGGCAGTGCGCCCGTCGGGTGTGTGTCGTCTGACTACGGCAGCCCTGTTGTCGCTGATGTCACGGCACATTGTCATTCCCGTTGTACCGCCCAGTTCCCTGTCGAGAAACGCCACCCGTTTTTTTATCCATGCCTTCAGGTTGCTTATCTCCTCGGCATAGTCTTTTATCGTGGTGTAGTTCGGCCATAGCCTTCTGCCGTATGTCTTCCAAGCCTCTTCGTTTCTGTCGGTAGCCCCGCATCGAGTCAGTTCTCCGGCGAGCGCGTCGATGGTGCTGTCGATGTTCGTGTCAGAGAAAGCCCCGGCTCGGTATTCCGCCCATCTCTGTCTGACGGCTTGCATGAAGGCGGGGTCTGCCAGCAGTTTCTCCCACCAGAAAGGCACTGCATTGTCGCTTGCCAGATTCCGCTTGTTGAAGTCATACTGCCAGATATCCGTCTGCAGGCCCAGCCTCTTGTCGTTGCCGTATGCTATGTTGAAGTCCCATAGCGTCATTTGCCAGCGGTGGTCCAGCCCCTCCTTCTCTGCCCGTGTCACGCTGTATTTGTACAGGTGGGTGCTTAGTCTGTATCCGTCATAGTTCAGCGTGAACTCAGTCGTTAGCATATAGTCGATAAACGACATGACGTTTATGTATTTTGCATATCCCGTGACGGGGTCGGTGTAGTCCGTCTGTGTGAAAACCGTCTCCATCTCGTTGATGGCATTGTCGATGTTTGTCCTCACCTCAGCCGGCATCTCTTTCAGGTCGTCGGGGTCGGGGTTTTTGTATTGATAGAACACGTGCCGTTTGTTGTCTTCGTTTCCGAAGATGTTTTTCGGGCGGTAGGGCGAGGTATAGTATATCTCCTCGTCGTCGCGGTCAATCTCCACATGGAAGTCTCCCGTGAGGTCTCCTCCGTCTTCCCCCGGGTCGTGCAGGTTCATGCGGTTCTTCCCTTTCCCCGGCCGTTCGCATAGAATAAACACCCCGTAGTACACCCCGTTGAGCATCAGTTCGCAGAATCTGCCGTGCGGCACGTATGCGAAATACGGGCGTGCGAGTTCGAATGTGAGAATGTCGCGTATCATCGACTTGTCGTTGAAAGGTGCGAGCAGCACCCAGTCGTTGTCTTTCCCCATTCCGAGCAGCGTGACCTTCGCTTTTTTCCCGCCTTCTTCCAGTGTCTGTTCGAGAGTCTTGAAGCCGTAGGGCTTCTTGTCAGATTTCTCGAACGACGAGTTTCCGCGGTATTTCAGCCCGATATAGCCTTCGTAGTCCACGGTCTGTTCGGGGTGTGCGATGGTGTCGCCGTAGTTCATGCAGCCGTCGCCGTTGTGTATGATTTTCATCCGCGCCGTTATCCTCTCCTCACGTTGTATGACGGAACCTAAGGTGTTGATGAACACGATGGGCAGGTTGGTGCTGCCGATTTTCACTTCACGGTTGTTTGTTGGCGGATAAAGCTCGTCGATGCTTACATCCTGTGCATACACAGCGGTGCTGCATAATGCTGCCAGATACAGTGTCGTCAGTTTTCTCATTGCGGTTGTATTTATTTTTCTATTCGTCAGACGAAGAGGTTCACTCCAGCCTTTTCGGCTCTCTCCATATATGTCGCCACGCCACCTACGGTGACGTTGTCGAGCAGTTCTTCTCGTTTGATGCCCATGACATCCATCGACATCTGGCATGCGATGAACTCCACTCCGTTGTCTATTGCCTGTTGTCGCATCTCCTCGATCGATGCGACGCCTTTCTTCTTCATCAGATAGCGCATCATCTTGGCTCCGATGCCCATCATGTTCATCTTCGAGAGAGCGAGGCTTGTAGTGTCTGACGGCAGCATCCATCCGAACATCTTGCCGAAGAAATCTTTCTCCGTCTTTGGTTTCTTTCTCTTCTTTATCGCATTCAGTCCCCAGAAAGTGAAGAAGATGCTGACTTTCTTGCCCGTTGCCGCCGCACCGTTGGCGAGCACGAACGTTGCGAGGACTTTGTCGAGGTCGTCGCTGAAGAGTATGAGAGTCTTCCCGTCGGCGTTGGCGTGAGTGTCTGAAACGGTGCGTTGTCCTTCGCGTTTCTCTATCTCCACGATATATCGTCCCTTGTCAGCCGTCTTGCCCACGAAGACGTTGCACGTCGAACGGCACCATGCCTCCGCATCGCGCGGGAATGCGGCGTCTGTCGCCGATATTTCAATCCTTTCTCCGTTCTGCATCGTCTCCATCGCCTCTTTCAGTCGCATTATCGGTCCCGGGCATTGCAGTCCGCACGCATCCACTTCGATGCGTCTTGTCGCGCTGGCTGTTGCTGTTCTGTCCGTCTGTTGTGTCGGTGTCTGGCTGGAAGATGCCTCGTCTGTGCCGGCTGTCGTTGAATTGCCATTGCCGCTGCCAGCGTTCTCATACTGCCGTGTCGCCGCCTCGTAGGTTCTCAGTCCGCCAATCAGGTTGCGCACGTCGTCATATCCGTTCGCTTTCAGGATGTTGGATGCGAGATAACCTCTCAGTCCTACGCCGCAGAACAGCCATACGGGTTTGTCGTGCGGAATCTCTCCGATGCGTTCTCTAATCTCGTCGAGCGGAATGTTCACCGCCCCTTCGATTGTCCCGAGCGCCGCCTCGTCTTTTGTCCTCACGTCGATGAGTGTGACATTCTTGCGGTCGCTGTCTCTCAGCTCTCGCCAGTAGAGCGGCTGCATCCTGCCGGTGATGATGTTCTCTGCTACGTAAGCCGATACTGCAACGGGGTCTTTCGCCGACGAGAATGGCGGTGCGTATGCATGTTCCAGACGTATGAGGTCGCCCACCGTCGCTTTCTGCTTTATGGCAAGCGCATATTGGTTGATGCGTGTGTCAACCCCCTCGAATCCCACTATCTGCGCCCCGTAGAGCCGTCCGGTGTCGGGGGCGAATGTAATCTTTATCTCCATCTGCCGTGCGCCGGGATAGTAGCCGGCGTGCGCGGCGCTGTGTATCGTCGCCGAGAGGAACGGAATGCCCATCTGTCTCAGGCGTTTGGCTGGCAGACCTGTTGTCGCCACGGCGATGTCGAACACCTTTGCGATGGCGGTGCCTATCGCGCCCTCATATTCTTTCGTGTTTCCCCCGACCATGTTGTCAGCCACGATGCGCGCTTGCCTGTTTGCCGGTCCGGCGAGGAAGTTCATCCACGGCTGTCCCGTGACGGGGTGCGGGAATTCTATGGCGTCGCCTACGGCATACACATCCTTCACAGATGTCTGCAAAAAGGTGTCCACCTTTATGCCTCCCGCCTCTCCTACGGCAATTCCCGCCGTGCGTGCGAGGCTTGTCTCTGCCCTCACTCCGATAGACAGGAGCACGATGTCGGCTTCGAGGGTCATTCCCGATTTAAGTCTTACGACTGTCGTCTGCCCTCTCTTCTCGAACGCTTCCACCGCCTGTCTTAGATGCAGCTTCACACCTTTCTCTATAAGATGGCTCTGCACGAATGCAGCCATCGACCAGTCGATAGGTGCCATCACCTGCTGCGCCATCTCCACCACCGCCACTTCCGCTCCGGCGTGAGCGAGACACTCGGTCATCTCCAGTCCGATGAAACCGCCTCCCACCACCACCGCCTTCTTCACGTCGTGATGCGAGAGATAGTCCTTTATCCTGTCCGTGTCGTCAACGTTGCGCAGCGTGAAGATGCCTTCAGCGTCGATGCCGGGCAGTGGCGGGCGCACGGGCGATGCTCCGGGCGAAAGCAGGAGCTTGTCGTAGTGCAGCAGATAGGTCTCGCCGTCGGATTGTCTCACTCTGACCTCCTTCCGTTCGGTAAGAATCTCAGTCGCCTCGTTCTCTGTCCTGACGTCGATGTTGAAGCGTCGTCCGAAGGCTTCGGGTGTCTGCACAAACAGCCGGTCGCGCTCGGCGATGATGCCGCCGATATAATATGGCAGTCCGCAGTTGGCGTAAGAGATATATCTGCCTCTCTCCAAGAGCACAATCTCTGCATCTTCTGTCAGTCGTCTGATGCGTGCCGCAGCCGTTGCGCCGCCCGCCACGCCACCTATGATGACATACCGTGTCTTTTGTCTTCCGTTTTCCATAGTGTCTCTGTTTTTTGTTTGCAAAGATACGTTTTTTTTCCACATTCCGTGCGATATGCCCGAAAAGATATGATTTATTAACTCAAGTTCGCTTGTAATTAAAGACCAGCCTGTAAGGCTGTACTAAGCGGAGCGGTCGTAACCGGGGGCGCAGCCCTCGGGAAAATATGGCGGTGCGGCTGCCTGTAAGGCAGTACCTCGCCATCAATTGCGACATAACAAGGTACTGTCTTTCAGACAGTTGTCATACTGCTTGAGACCCGGGACTGTGTCCCGGGTTACGAACGCTCCGCTTAGTATAGCCTTACAGGCTATTCCCCTCACGAGACAGGTTACGACCGCTTCGCTTAGTATGATGTTTAGTGTCGTGAAAGTGCCATTGCAGCATACTGATGATACTTTCTTGCACGTCAGAAACACCCGTGAAATCATTTCTTTTCTGTCCGAGAAACGCTTTTTTGGCACGGTTTTGTGCACTTCAACATCCAAAAAGCTACCGGTAGAGGTGTCAACAAGTCAAAGTGAGAAGCCAAAATAGTCTAAGTGAGCCGATGAAATAGTCAAAGTGTGCCGCCAAAATAGTCAATATTGCAGCCGAAAATAGCTGTTTTTCTTCGTTTTTTATCCCTCTGATGAAGATTATAAAACTATAAATGTTTGATAATCAACGATATACGCATTTTGCATAAAAACCCTGAAAAATCCGTCCGAAAGTCAGCCCGTGGTTTCCAGACACCGGATTTTGCAGAAAATCAGTGTCAAAATAGTATCATGTGCGGCTGTATAGGCGTGCGGCTGATACTATTTTATCCGTCTTCTTCATACGTACCTTATTATATTTTTACATATGGGCCAAAGGGATAGGTACATTAGTTCACTCTTTCATGTTGATGTATTTGTCTCTATGACTTATGCAAACTGACTCCAAGGGGATTGCAATTGTCTCCCCTTGGAATCCGTATATATTCTTTACTCCACCGCAATCTTCACACTCTCCTTGCCAATCTTCGCAACGACAATAGTGCCGTTAGTGGCAGAGAATGTAGCAGTGCCATCTGTTGCTGTGGCAGAGCCGAGGGCAATGCCATCAACAGTGAAGAAGTCAACTCGCTCGTTTGTATTAAGACCGGAGAGGGTGATGAAACCACCTGCTGACTGAATAACTACGCCACGAGTCTTTGCAGTGTTGATGTTTGTGCCTATATCAGACGTTGGAAGCCAATAAAGCTTTGCGGTAGCTACGTCAGAGTTATCATATCCTGCCTTTGTTGCGGTAACTGAAATGTTGTAGCAACCAGATAATTGTACTAATTGGGTGTAGAAATTACCAAAGTCATCGCTATTTATCTTACTTACATATTCCACTCCTTCTGTTGCACAAGTGAAGCTTAGTTCTCCATTATTGTATGAGATAACAGGCTTTTCGCATTTCTTTGCTTCTGTACCTTCTAGTGCCTTGATTGTTCCGAATCCGCTCCATGGAGCTGTTGTCTGATATGAATATAATGCAGAAGTTGGAACATAGAGTGTTGAAGAGTTAATGCTTGATTCTTCGAAGGCTGTGGTATACGTTGAAGGTACATTCTCTGCATAGCAATAAACATTTTCAAGTTCTGAGCATTTTGCGAAAGCACAAAATCCAATACTTGTCACAGAATTCCCGATGGTGATTGATGTCAAACCGCTGCACTGATAAAAAGCCCTCTCTCCAATAGTCGTCACAGAGTTAGGTATGTTGACGGATGCAAGGGAGGTGCAATTCTCAAAAGTCGCCTCTCCAATAGTCGTCACAGAGTTAGGTATGTTGACGGATGCAAGGGAGGAGCAATAAGAAAAAGCCGACTCTCCAATAGTCGTCACAGAGTTAGGTATGTTGACGGATGCAAGGGAGGTGCAATAATTAAAAGCCCACTCTCCAATAGTAGTCACAGAATAATTCCCCCCATACTTAATGGTATTGGGTATGACAACATCCGTGGGTTCATTACTACGGTCATATCCCGTGACAGTAGCGACCTTGGTGTCTGTGTCAAGGCTATACACAAGATTCCCGATAGTAACCTCAGAAATGGTCTCTGCACCTGCCGACATAGCTACCAACAGCAGCATCGTGGCGGTCAATATTTTTAGTGTCTTCATAAATTTAAAATTAGATCGTTTGATTGAATTTTTATATGTGTTTTGTCCTGCAAATATAGCAAAAAAATACATACAAAAAATATCAGGGCGATTTATTTGATGTTTTTGCGGCTTTTAAAGTCACGATGGAAGAGTCGCGCAAGAAGGCGGAACGCCTCGTTGACGTGAATACCATCGAGCATACTGATGCACGTGAGATAGGTGCCGAATGGGTATGCCTGCGGGGGCGGGCAGGAGTAGGGTAGGGAATGTAAAGGACGGAAAACCGCGGCGGGGGGAGTTCTGCGGCAGTGTGTCATGCCAGAGTAATTACTTCGAGGTCATATATTCTGCTGCCTTCGATGCACAGCCTTATGAGCGTGCGCTCTTTCTGCCATCCTTGCAGTCCGGCAGCTCCGGGATTTATGTGCAGCAGGTTGAGTGTCCTGTCGTACATGACTTTCAGAATGTGGGAGTGTCCGGAGATGAAGAGCTGCGGCGGGTTGTCCATTATCTGTCGTCTTACTGACGGGTCGTATTTCCCGGGATAGCCGCCTATATGCTTCATCATCACCTCCACGTCTTCGCATCGCCATCTCAGTGTCTCCCTGAATCTCAGTCTGAGGTCTCCTCCGTCGCAGTTTCCGCAGACTGCTCTGACGATTCTCCGTTTCGGTTTCCCGTCTTTGTCTTCTCCGTATGGTGCTTCCAGTTTCTCAATCATCTCCATGCTGCAGATGTCTCCTGCGTGCCATATCTCGTCACAGTCGGCGAAGTGTATGAGGTATCTGTCGTCCCAGTATGAGTGTGTGTCGCTTATTATCCCTATGCGTTTCATGTTTTTATTCTGATTGACAATTAGACGAGTTGACAAGTTGACATAATTCTTCCACGCGGATGTCCGCCGTGGGCTTTTTATTTCGTGACAAAGCCTTTCTCCGCCTCCACCTTTTCTTCTGTCTCGTCGTCGAGGTTATGGAAGAGGTCGAGCCCTGTGATTTCTTCAACATGATCGACTGTTGTTGCAGCCGTCTTGTACGATTGTGAGCTGTCGTCGTTTCTGAAGATGAAGGCTATGGCTTTCTCCTGTCCTTTGCGCAGCGAGAGCACAGCCTTGAAGAACTCGTCTGGCACGCGTATGGCGTGTTCTATACCAATAGTCTCACGGTTTCCGCTTTTGTATATCGGTCCGCATACGATATATAGCGCCCCTTCCTGCTCTGCCCATTCGCGGCATTTCATCTCCAGCTTGTTCCAAGCCCCGCTGTTGAGTTCGCTTGTCTGCGGACACATGTTCGACATATAGAAGCAGTCGTGCATCGCCTTCTCGCTCCATTTCATGTCTCCCGCCGGGCACATGTGCCCTCTGTCATATCCCGAGCCTTTGTATTCGTAGTATTCCACGCGGTAGGGGCGCGGAATGTCGGGGTCAGCCCAGAATTTCCTTGAGCGTTCTACGGGACCGTCGCAGTGGCCTGCCGTGAGCTGCCATGCCGCCCAGTCGGGTGTGTTGTTGGCTTTGTTGTATGAGATGGTG
This sequence comes from Bacteroidales bacterium, assembly GCA_004555245.1. GTDB lineage: Bacteria > Bacteroidota > Bacteroidia > Bacteroidales > Bacteroidaceae > Prevotella. The sequence goes on along the minus strand of SFIS01000017.1, from coordinate 7,346 downwards.
AAGCCAGTGTGCGAGACGATCATCTCGCCTTTTCTCGTTGCCGGCAGTTCGTAGGCTGTGCGTTTCTCCGTCCCGGCGGTGCCGTCTCCGTCTGTCTCCGCTGCCGGCGGTGTGACGTTCTCCCCGTCGCCAGCTTGCGTGCCTGTGTTTTCTGAAGCGGGTTCGCCGGTGTCGGTCAGTGAGGTGATGTTGTCGCAGGTCTTTGTCACTGCCATGCAGGCGAGCAGTGAGATGACCGTCAGAAAATGATGCAGCATTGTCTTTTGTCGTTTATGTCTGAATGAAGGTGGCTTACAGCACGTTGATGATGTCGTGAATGTCTTCTATGTTGTGTCTGTCGAGCCATTCTGCGATGCCATCTTTCACTTTCTTCGTTATGGCGGGGTCGATGAAGTTTGCCGTTCCTATCTCCACCGCCGTTGCCCCTGCCATGAGAAACTCTATTGCATCTTCTGCCGAGGATATGCCTCCCAGTCCGATGACCGGTATTTTCACGGCTTTCGCCACCTGATATACCATTCTCAGTGCGACGGGTTTCACGCATGGTCCTGACAGTCCTCCGGTGCCGATGGAGAGGTTGAAGCGTCGGCGTTCGATGTCGATGCTTGTGCCCATCAGCGTGTTGATGAGCGATACGCTGTCCGCACCTTCCGCCTCCACCGCCTTCGCTATGTCGGTGATGGATGTCACGTTTGGCGAGAGCTTGACGATGAGTGTCTTGCCGTACGCCTTTCTCACGGCTTTCACCACGCCGGCGGCTCCCTGGCATGTCACGCCGAAAGCCATTCCGCCGTCTTTCACGTTGGGGCACGAGATGTTCAGCTCAATGGCGTTGATGCGTTCGAGGGCGTCAATGCGTCTTGCGCATTCGGCATAGTCGTCAGGCGACGATCCGCTTACGTTGACGATGAACTGAGTGTCGATGTCCTTTATCGTGGGGTAGATGTTCCGGCAGAAATAATCCACGCCTTTGTTCTGCAGCCCTACGCAGTTGAGCATGCCTTGCGGTGTCTCGGCCATGCGCGGATAGTCGTTGCCTTGTCTCGGGTGCAGTGTGGTGCCTTTCACTATGATGCCGCCAATCTCCTCTAACGGCACGAAGTCAGCAAACTCCACTCCGTATCCGAATGTGCCGCTTGCTGTCATCACGGGGTTCTTCAGTTCGAGATTCCCAATCTTTACGTTTATCTTTGACATTGTTCCTGTTGTTTTTTATTCAGACAGAGGTGCGTTTCTTGTCTTTGGCGCTCTTGACGTTCTTGGCGATGATGTGTGTTATATATACAGTTTCTCGATGTCAAACACCGGTCCCTCCTTGCATACGCATACGTTTCCGTCCGTTGTCTTCTCTACGCAGCATAGGCAGGCGCCGAGGCCGCACGCCATCATGTTCTCTAACGACACCTCGCATCGTATGCCGAGCTGGCGCGCCTTCTTCGCCACCGCCGCCATCATCGGTTTCGGTCCGCAGACAGCGATGCGGTCGAACGTCTCCGTCTGCCACAGGCTATGGTCGGTGACGAATCCCTTCTCTCCCTCCGAGCCGTCTTCGGTTGTCGTCAGCGTGCGTCCGATGCCGGAGAAGAGGTCCGTCTCGACGAGGTCGTCTGCCGTGCGTGCTCCGAGCAGGAAGGTAGGCTCGCCTCCCGCCTCCTTTATCTTCTTTCCGGCGTACAGCAGCGGCGCGATGCCTACACCGCCTCCGACGAGCAACGTGCGGCATCTGTCTATCGTGAAGCCGTTGCCGAGAGGGAAGACGATGTCGAGCGTGTCGCCAGCCTTCAGTGTCGCCAGAGTGCGAGTGCCGTCGCCTACGACGGCTATCAGCAGCCACAGCTCTTTAAGCACCTCATCCACATAGTTCACGGAGATTGGACGCCGCAGGAAAGTGGAGCTGCTGTTCTCCACAAGAATCTCTACAAACTGTCCGGCGTTTATCTCCGGCAGAGGCTCTTCGAGAGCCAATTTCACCAGCACGTGCTTTGCGCTGGGTTTTGTTACTTCCTTAACAAGAAGTCTTTGTTGATATTTTTTCATATTCCGTTATAATATCGTTCATTATCTCCGCGACGCCCTTTATCTCCGTTATGCCAGCCACCGCCTGTCCGATTTCAATCTCTCCGTCAACGACATCCCCTTCAAAGATGCCCCTTTTCGTCGATTTCGGTCCGAGAATGGCCTTCAGCTCTTCAGCCGTCGCCCCTCTGTCCTCCGCCTCCTTGATGCGGTTGAAGAGGGCGTTCTTCGCCAGTCTCGACGGTGCGATTTTCTTCAGTGCCAGCATGGTGTCGTTCTCTCCTAATCCGAGGCAGAACCTCTTGAACTCATCAGCCGCCGAGCTCTCTTCGCTTACTGCAAAGAGGGTGCCTATCTGCACGCCTTCAGCGCCGAGACATTCCGCCGCCGCCATTGCCGCGCCCGACGCTATGCCTCCCGCCGCTATGAGTGGCAGTGACGTCGCTTTCCTCACCTGCGGCACCAGCACCATCGTTGTCAGCTCTTCCCTGCCGTTGTGTCCTCCGGCCTCAAAGCCTTCGGCTACGACGGCATCGACACCCGCCTCTTCGCATTTGCGGGCGAAGAGACTGCTCGACACCACATGCGCCACCTTTATGCCGGCTTCGTGCAGCCTGGGCGTCAGTTTCTTCGGACTGCCCGCTGACGTGAATACAATCTTCACGCCGTGCCGGATGATCATCTCGACGACATTCTCCATCTCGGGATACATCAGCGGCAGATTCACGCCCCACGGCTTGTCTGTTGCCGACTTCATCTTTACGATGTGTTCCTCAAGCGTCTCGGGATGCATGCTCCCCGCGCCCAGAAGTCCCAAACCGCCGGCGTTGCTCACTGCGGCCGCCAGCCGCCAGCCGCTGCACCACACCATCCCGCCTGCTATGACAGGATATTTGATGCCGAAAAGCTCACATATTCTTGATGATTTCATAGTCTGTGAAAGTGTTGGTCTATTTTCTTACAAAAATACACATTTTCCACCGTATATCGCCGGATGCCACTTATCCTTTAACATGGATTAACTATTGCGGCGGCCCGAAAAAACATTGGGTTTTCGTCGGTTTTGCATTGTCGAAACGTAAAAGACACTGTCTCCCGTCTCCCGTTTCTCACTTTTTCTCCTCAAAAACCGTTGTATTCGGGTACGAAACAGACATCCTGGCAACCCGAGATTGACTATCTGACGTTCCAAGATAGACTATCTTAGACTGCAAGATTGACTATCTTACGTTCCGGAACGCGCCTTTTGCATCCCTCAGCCGCACAATTTCGCGACTTTGTTTTTGTAACCGTCTGCCACACAAGTTGTTACACAAACCGTCAAAATACCTACGCAGAAATGCCCGCTCCTTGCCGCACACGCAAATATCGCGTGGATTTTAGTTAGCGAATGTATAGTTTTCTTAAAATACGTATAATAAGGCGGTGCGGGCAAGCCATTCCCTGAAACAGTCACCCACATCCTCCACATTGGGTCAACCAATAATCCGGAAACAGCCGCCGGCATTGCTGCTGATAGCACAAAAACGTACTGTTAACGTTAACAGTCACATAATCTGTGTTAAGAAATCAGCATCCGGCACCAACATTTCATCAGAAAAACTTGCATAAAATAAATAATGTATGTAATTTTGCCCCAATATTTCAGAAACAAACAAGAAAAAAACGATGAGTTACAATTTATTGAAAGGCAAGAGAGGCATCATCTTCGGTGCCCTCAACGAACAGTCTATAGCATGGAAAGTGGCGGTGAAAGCCGTTGAAGAAGGCGCGGCCATCACTCTCTCCAACACCCCGATGGCAATCCGTATGGGACAGGTTGACGCCCTCGCCGAACAGCTCGGCTGCGAAGTGATACCCGCCGACGCCACCAGCGTAGAAGACCTCGAGAATGTCTTCCGCCGTTCGGTGGAAGTGCTCGGCGGCAAAGTGGATTTCGTGCTGCACTCTATCGGCATGTCGCCCAACGTCCGCAAGAAACGCACCTACGACGACCTCGACTATGGAATGCTCGACAAGACACTCGACATCTCAGCCATCTCGTTCCACAAGATGATACAGACGGCGAAGAAGCTCGACGCCATAGCAGAATACGGCTCTATCGTGGCCCTCACGTATATGGCGGCACAGCGCACCATGTTCGGCTACAACGATATGGCAGACGCAAAAGCACTCCTCGAATCCATAGCACGCAGCTTCGGATATATCTACGGACGCGAACACAACGTGCGTGTCAACACCATCTCGCAGTCGCCGACGATGACAACCGCCGGCAGCGGCGTTAAAGGCATGGACAAACTCTTCGACTTCGCCAACCGCATGTCGCCACTCGGCAATGCCAGCGCCGACGAGTGTGCCGACTATTGCATCGTGATGTTCTCTGACCTCACACGCAAGGTGACGATGCAGAACCTGTATCACGACGGAGGCTTCTCGAGCATGGGCATGAGCCTACGCGCCATGGCGACATACCAGAAAGGCCTCGAAGAATACATGGACGAGAACGGAAACATCATCTACGGATAACCCCCCCCGCACCGTCAGGACAACAAAAACGTCAGAACCCCGGAAGCCATCCCGCTTCCGGGGTTCTGATGTCTGTGGGGTAGAGCATGCGATTCACAATAGTAGGGTTGATGTTTTTTCGCATGCCGTAGTAGAAATTATCGCACGGCATTATGCATCCGTCACACATTTTTTTTTGTGTGAAAAAGATGTGAAAAGTTTGGTAGTGTCGTTTTTTATTCCTACTTTTGCAGAAGAAACAACAGAAAAGCAGCTATGCAAGTAGAGAACAAGTACATACGATTTGACTGGGCAGTGAAGCGAATGTTGCGCGACAAGGCAAACTTCGCAGTGTTGGAGGGACTGGTGACGGTGCTTCTCGGTGAGAAGATTGAAATAACCGAATTGCTTGAAAGTGAGGGAAATCAAAATAGAGAAGATTCGAAGTTCAACCGTGTTGACATCAAGGCGAAAAACTCTAAAGGTGAAATTATTATCGTCGAGGTGCAACTCTCGCGACAGCTGTACTATCTCCAACGTATGCTCTACGGTGTGTCGAAGGCTATCACCGAACATATCCAGATAGGCAACAAGTATGATCAGGTGAAAAAGGTTTATTCCATCAACATCATCTATTTCGATCTTGGCAAGGGCAACGACTATCTCTACCACGGCAAGACCGTGTTCACCGGCGTTCACACCGGCGACAACTTGGAAGTGAATACGAAAGAAGCAGATGAGATAAGAATGACTACTCCGGAGAATGTGTTCCCCGAGTATTACATCATCCGCGTGAACGAGTTCAATCAGATGGCAACTACCCCGATTGAGGAATGGCTCGACTATTTGAAAAATAATCGCATAAAGGATGACACCTCCACACCTGGACTGCAAGAGGCGAGAGAGAAACTCCTCTACATGACCATGAACGATGCCGACCGCCGAGCCTACGATGCCCACATGGATGACATAATGGTACAGAACGACGTACTCGATACGGCTAAGCTTGAGGGACTTGAACAAGGTCGTGCGGAAGGTCGTGCGGAAGGTCGTGCGGAAGGTCGTGCAGAAGGTCGTGCGGAAGGACGTGCGGAAGGTCGTGCAGAAGGTCGTGCGGAAGGTCGTGCGGAAGGCCGTGCGGAAGGACGTGCAGAAGGACGTGCAGAAGGACGTGCAGAAGGAATAAAGCAAACTGCCCGTAAACTGAAAGCCATGGGACTTTGTATAGCAGACATTCAGGAGGCTACAGGTCTCAGTGAGGATGAGATTAGCGAGTTGTGATCCTTTATGAAGCTATGCTGTGCATCATGCGCTCCTTTTTCATAACTCCACCCATCTTGGTTCAGAAAAGCAGATACCCAGAAATTCTGAGCGGGAATAGAATGCGCAGTACTCCGTTCACCACTACACCCATGCTTGTCCGCTGCGGAAAACCTATGGTTTGTCTTGAGGCGAACACTGTTGACGCCTCACAGGAGAAGTATGTGCCGGTGGTTGAACGTATTTAAGGCATATGTCCATACGATGGTGCACCTCAGTCGGGGAATGTCACAGAATATAACAAGGTGATATATTAATGTCAAATATCCGTCCATATTTGAGAAAACTATGGCTTGCCGACCGTGATGGATGATGTAACCCTGATGTTATGGTTTCTCGTCCAACAAAAGAAATCATGTCAGATTTTGTATATTATAAGCTTCGTCGCCAAACATTCATTGGCTATGTTATGAATGATGTAAAAGGAATGAAAATGCCTCGTGGCAATAAAAACAATATTATCCGTTTCCATCAGTTCAACATCAGATTGTGGAGGAATTTTCAGCCCAAGAAGCCATAATTGCCAAAGCCAAATCCGTCATCGACAGCTGTGCATAATGCAGTCAGGCTATTTTGGATAAGTACTTAAAAGACAACATCTGACAATAAGATGAACATGGAAAAGAAACAGGAATACAATTTGCCTATAGAAGAAACTTCTATGACGGTCAACGAACCTCAAAGAAATTGGGCGGATCATCAAGCGAAATAAGCATGCAAATGGAAAGTTGCTTAATGGCAAGGTGATTCAGGAGATGCCTGAAAAATAACAGTATTTGCAGTGCTTTATTGACTGTTGTAGGCGTAAAACCTTTCTGTCGGTTAAAAGTGCGTAACGAATGTTATGTTTTTTGTTTTTCTCGCGGATTAGCCTTATTTTTGCACTACACAATATTGTGTGTCATTAAAAGAAAGGAGAACGGACTATGACAAAGAAAAGAGAAATCTATCGTTGTCCCATCTGTGGCAACATTGTTGAGGTGATGAATGCCGGTGCAGGAACGCTTGTCTGCTGCGGAAAACCTATGGTTTGTCTTGAGGCGAACACTGTTGACGCCGCACAGGAGAAGCATGTGCCGGTGGTTGAACGTATTGAAGGCGGATGGAAGGTGACGGTCGGCTCTGTACTGCATCCCATGACGGAGGAGCATTACATACAGTGGATAGAGCTGCACACGAAAAATGCTGTCATGCGCAAGGAACTGACGCCGCAGAGCGAGCCTCTCGCCGTCTTCCGCACGACGGACGAAGTGGTCTGCGTGAGGGAATACTGCAACCTACACGGACTGTGGGCAAAGTGACTTTGCTATCGCTTCCTGATGCTTCCTTTGCTGTCATTGAGAATGCCGGGTACACCTGCATAAACGAAAAAGAGGGCTTGCCAAAAAAGGCAGGCCCTCTTTCCAGTTCGCCCGACATGGGCATAATCTAATGGGTGAAAGTCCCGAGCGTGCCCCGATAGCGGGAAGCGCATAGTCCGAGGCAACGGTGTCCACCGCGAGGGG
>SFIS01000016.1 GCA_004555245.1 Bacteroidales bacterium | reverse complement strand
ATGCTGTTAGGCACGGCAATGATGGTGCCGTCGCGGTCGATGAGGAATAGGGCACTGTTTTGAGTGCCGTGCTTACGGAACACACCGAACTCGTCATCAAGGTCAACGAGACAAAGCCAGGGAAAAGCGTGACGCTCTACGGACTTGCGCATAGCATCGGTGGACTTGAATTCGTGGGCGAGGCTGAACACGTTCAGACCACGATTGCGGTACTCGTTGTAGATGGGGATGATGTCGCAGGCGTCGCGGATGCAGGGCGAACACCATGAGGCCCAGCAGATGACGAGCGTCAACTTTTCCTTGTAGTATTCAGAGGCGCGGACTTGTTGCCCGTCCATTGTTCGCACGTTGTAGTCGTTGTACTTTCGCCCGCAAATCTGATAGCCCCAAGCCTCTCGCTCGGCGATACGCTGATGCACCGGGTGGTCAGGATAGAGTGCGGTGTATTGGTGATGGTAGATGTCGAGCATAGCGGCGAGGCCAGTGTCGTTGAAGTGAAACCCTTTGAGCCGGCCGTCGAGTTCGAACAGGAAACCGAGCATCGGGTGGGCTTTGTAATAGTCGATCGTCCATTGGTGGTATTCGTCTTCCAGTTCCGCCATCTTCTGCTTGTCGTTATCGTCCAGTTGCTCATAGGCAGGTCGGAACTTTACTTCGGCGGCTTGCTCCATAGCGTGCCACGCCTGATATTCCTTACCCGAGGATTGAATGTCGAACTTGTCACCATCGAGCCGGATGGTAATGGTCGCGCCGTCCTCCACGAAGAATTCTCCTGAGCGGAGGGTCATGCCATTCTCCATCACCTCGCCGAGGTCCACGATGTGCCAGCGCTCTATCTGTGCGTCCTCCACGTCGCACTCAAAGCGTCCGTTCTTCAACACGGGTTGCAGTGTGCTGTTCTTCGGGTCTTCGCCGTCGCGGTATATCTTCAGTTCAATGGGCGTTGTTCCTTCTGCCACCGTGCCAATGACGTGACACCTCACTTGCCCCTGCCCCGCCATTGCGACGAGCGCGATGAGGATGGTGATGATGGTTTGCTTCATATTTGTTTCGTTTTATTGTTTCAAAATTTCCTTCTCAATACTGGGCAGCGAAGCTACGAATTTCTCGAAGCGAACTTTGCCCATGCGTTCGTAGAGTGCTCGTCCCAACTGATAGACCTTCGTCTGCAGCAACTTTGGCATATAGCCGTCGGGATTCGAGTCGGCTTGCTGTGCATTCTCGATGGCATCGAGCATCAGGGGCAGGTATTTGATGTAATAGTAGCCGCCCTTCTCTATTCTGTCAAGTGCCTGTTTGGCATCTTTGGCTGTCTGAATACCAAGGTCAGAAAGATCTGCCCTTGTGTGATACAGAAGCCAGATTTCAATGCAGGGATTGCTGATGACCAGATGCCAGTTGTCCTTCTGAGCGCAGAAGGCATGAAGTTCCTCTATCTGCTCTTGTGGCCACCGGTCAACATCGATGACACACCACAGCGAGTCGCCATCGTCGGCACTCAACTGGTTCTCGGTGATATATGCTTTCACCTTCTCCAGCACTTTCGAGGGAGAAGAGGCTTTTCGCTTCTCACTTGCATCCTCATCGTCCGATGTTTCCGGCTCGATGATGTCAACCTTAATACGGTCAATGCCGTCAAATAGACGGAAGTAGTCGGGTTCGCGTTCTGTTCCCTCAGTTGCGATGGCAAACAGGGAATAGTCGCGAACCTTCTCCTGAGGGACTTCCCTCGTATAGCCTCTAACTTTGAATCCCATATCACTCCCAGTTTAATTCGTTGAAACGTGCCAGGAAAGGAATGGCTCCAAAGCGTCCGTTGAGGTAGCCTTTCTCCAGATCCAAGTCCGCACGGGGTTTGAATTCATCAAGCGTGTACAGATGTGTGCTTTGAGTCTCACGGTCTTTCTCGGCAAACCAAATCTCGTCGTTTCGGAACACCTTTCCATCGAGTAAACCTGCATCATGGGTCGTGAAAATCAGCTGCCCCATCATGTTCTTGTCGGTGACAATACGCGAAACCAACGTCCGTACCAGTGTTGGATGCAGACTGCGATCCAGTTCGTCGATGACGTATGTGCATGCCTCGCTCTTGACATTCTGCACCATCGGCACGAAGTCGAAAATACGCTGAGTGCCGTCTGACTCTTCTTTCAACTCGAAGTCATAGAGGTTGTCATTGACCTTATGAAGAGCTTTGACACGGCGCACAAAATACTTGTTGCCTTCACGACGCATACTGACAGTGAAGGCACCTGTATCAATCATTACCTCCTCCGTGCCCTCGGGAGAACGGGAGAGCCTTTTGACAATGCCGTCCACGCCCTGCACCAGTTCGGGCCATTCGGAAATGCTCTGCTTGAACGACTCAATATCCTCGTCTTTCAAAGTCAGTTCATTGATGCCGAGATCCAATGCAGAAATGAGAGCTTCCGACTGCGACTTAAATATCTCGTCAGAATAACGGTTGTCGAAAATAGAGGTTGAGCGAGTTTCTGGGAAAATGACGTGCATCTTGGTGGTCAGCCACAAGAAGGCATCTGTCATCTGACTGTTCTTTACAACATCGTGTTTAGACAGCATCAGTTCGTTACCCTTCAGTAGATTATCTTCCAAAAGGGAAATCAACAGCTTGTTCTTTGCCTCGTCCTTTTTGTTGCCAGCCAATTTGATGTTACTCTTGCCTGTCTGTGCATCATACTTACGCTCAAACACACAAACAGGTTTCTTAATGGTAGAATACAGCCATTCCTCCACACAGAGTGTACTACGATAGCTTACTCCGTATGAATACTGGTCGGTCTCGGTACCAAATTCTACTTCAATGGTAATTGGCATTTCCGGGTCGTTGTACTTGTTGGCATCCCTGAAAGACGTGGGAGGCAGACTGCCCACTGCCACCATTGTCTGGAGTCGACCAAGTGCCTTGACCAGACAAGACTTTCCTGCACCATTGGCACCATAGATTACCGCCGTGCGCAACACATTGACACCACGGCCCTGACTGTGGACATGCCAGTCCTTTCTGCGGACATTCGATGACGGCAACATATTGAACTCCGTTTCTTGTCCGTATGACCTAAAATTCGTCGTTACAAGCCTTATAAGCATAATAAAAGGTTTTTAGTTTGACGCAAATTTACGAAAAAATCGTCACAGAACAATGTTTTTGCTAATTTATTTTTGAATACTTTAACCGTATTGTGCCAAAAATAGCCCGTTATTGTATATTAAGGTGGCATTAAATACAAGAAAACAGGTTGAATTGATATGTTTAGCGCAATTAATTTCAAGTGGTTTTTATTTTTGTACCAATGACTGACTGTTTTTTGAGTCTTTCATTACATGTGTCTTGTCATTATGCTTGATGTCTAACCAGGTAGTATATTTCAGTCTCAAAAATAGACGAAGTATGAGCTTCACTATCAGAATGGACGCAGTCTCTAACGATTTTGGTTAGTGCAGAATCCAATTGAGAGCGATATTCACCACTCTTCTTTATTCTAAAGTATATTTCGTCGAACTCACGTTATATTATATGCCGGAAGGGCGGCAAGCGGCGTTACGGAATACAAAAACACACAATTTTGCACACTTTACATAAAAAAAACGCCGGAAAATTTGCACGAATGACAAAAAAGCCGTACCTTTGCACCGCTTTTATGCTTCATGCCTCGCAGACTGTACTGTAAGAGACAGGAAAGGCAGCGGGCAGAAGGCACAGGGACGGTCCGTTCGTCTATCGGTTAGGACGAGAGATTTTCATTCTCTAAAGAGGAGTTCGACTCTCCTACGGACTACGATTATCCTGCATCGCCGCAGTGGATGCGGCATTTTTTGTGCAGGAGGGTTACACAATCCGCTTAGGGCTTTCGGAAGATGCAAGACCCATGAGCTATTCACAAACAATTTCAACAAACAAACAATTATGGCAAACCACAAATCGTCTGAGAAAAGAATCCGTCAGACCAAAGTGAAGACTCTTCACAACAAGTACTACGCAAAGACAATGCGTAACGCAGTGCGCAAACTCCGCGCTACAACAGACAAGGCAGAAGCAACAGAGATGCTGCCTAAAGTGCAGAAGATGCTCGACAAGCTCGCAAAGCGCAACATCATCCACAAGAACAAGGCAGCGAACATCAAGTCTTCTATCGCACTGCACGTCAACTCTCTCTAAGCAGACACTGACACAGCCGCGGTCTTCAGCCGCAAACAATATAAGCAAGGTCGTAGCATCGCAGATGTTACGACCTTTTCGGCTTTTACAGAAGCCGGCAAGTCCCGGCGGGCCGACAAGCTGGCAAGCTGACAGTATTGTCAGACGAATGCCCGCCAAGCGAGAAGAACCGGCTTCACAACCTGCCACACCGCAAACTTACAAACAAAAAAAAAAATCATGAAACACCTCGTCATCCTCCTCGCCACACTCATGCCATACCTCGGCATCACGGCAGACACCATCCGCGTCAACACCCGCTACGGCACAGTGGAGGGGCAGAGCCTCTCCGGCGTCAACATCTTCAAGGGCATACCCTTCGCCGCCCCGCCAACGGGCGACAACAGATGGCGCGAGCCGCAGCCGCCGCAGCCATGGGATTCGGTGCTCGTATGCACCGACTACCGCCCCGACCCCATGCAGGAACCCATCTACGGAGACATGAACTTCGGCGCCGGGAGCATGAGCGAAGACTGCCTGTACCTCAACGTCTGGGCTCCCGCAACACCGGGCGACACCCTCCTCCCCGTACTCATATATTTCAACGGCGGCGGACTGATGGCTGGCAGCGGCAGCGAGCCGCGCTATGCCGGTTTGTCCATGGCACGCCGCGGCATCGTCAGCGTCACGGCAAACTATCGCGAAGGCATCTTCGGATTCTACGCACACCCGCAACTCTCGGCAGAGACACCGCACAAAGGCTCGGGCAACTACGGATTCTACGACCAGCTTGCCGCCATACGCTGGCTGAAAGAAAACATACGGCAGTTCGGAGGCGACCCCGCACGCATCACCATAGCAGGAGAATCAGCAGGAGCCTTCTCTGTCAGCATGCTCGTCGCTTCGCCGCTGTCGAAAGACCTCTTCGCACAGGCCATCGTCTCCAGCGGGTCGGTGGTGTCGGACAAGAGATGCGCCACACTCGCCGAAGCCGAGGCTGAAGGCATCAACATCATGAAGCAGTGCCGCTGCAGAGACATCAGCGAGATGCGGGCTCTGCCTGCTGACACACTCATGCGGCGAGCACACATACGCAACCTGCCGAAATACTGCATCGACAACCGCCTCATCACCGAACAGCCCCTGACAACATACTCCGAAGGCAGACAGCAGCACGTACCGCTGCTCATCGGAGGCAACAGCCTCGAGAGCAACCCCGCCAACGTCTTCGGCGAGAAGCTGCAACGTAAGGAGGACATCACTCTCGACGACATCCGCCACGCCGCACAATACATGTTTGGCAGACACACCGACGAGATGCTGGGCCTATACGGCATCGACACGCCCGAAGACATCTTCCGCCAGCCGGGCATCGACCTCTGCAACGACCTCTTCCTCGCCTACGCCACATGGCGCATGGGCGACATACACCAGCGCACGTCCGGGCAACCCGTCTGGCGATACCTCTTCGCACGTCCGCGACCACGTATGATCGTACAAGGGAAGATGGCAGGACTGGCGGGAGGACTGATAGACTGCGACGGGGAGCAACAGCTGGAAAGCGCACTGCCACAAATAGACGGAGCCGTACACTCGGCGGACATAGAATATGCCATGGGCAACCTCGCGACAAACCGCGTGTATGACTGGCAGCCGGAAGACTGGCTCGTATCGGACATCTTCCAGACATACTACGCCAACTTCATCATCACCGGCAACCCAAACGGCATAGCACTGCCCTACTGGCCCGAGACTAACAACCGGGACACGCCGCCCGTCATGCGCATCGACACCGACACGCGTGTCACCTACAACCCCGCGGAAGAAAAGAGATACCAACGCATGAACGAGATTTTCAGATAACGGCACCCCGCACGTCTTGCCACACGACACTATGGCGGACCATGTTGCCGGCGAGGCATGACGCAGCAAACGCCGGCATCCGGGCTGCCTCCGCCGCATGCCAACGGCGGCTGGCAGGGCGACAGCATACTGTCTGACTAATGTCAAAAAAACGATTGGTGTTTGAAAGATTCTTCTTGAACAAGGGGCTTTCAAACGAAGATTTTTTGTAACTTTGCACCCGGCAAATAAATGACAAGCCCTATTTGCCGGGTGCGAGGAAGCACACGATTTCTGGATTTCGCAATTAATAGTGCCCGAAATTCTTCTCCTGATTCATGTTCCCTAATCAGAGAGGTTTGTAGCGCATTGTGGCAAACATCACGTTTGTCCGAGCCATGACGGTTCATTATTCGTATTTCCGAGGGAAGGAAGACTTTTGATGAATAATGAACCGTAAGAATACACTTTTTCGTTTAATGTACAATCACAATTTTCTTTGTGCTCTGGCTGTCGTTGCGGCAGTCGGGGCAGGCGGCTGTGTGCCTGTGTGCGCACAGCAGAAGATGAGCCTTCAGACGCTCTTCGACCTGGCTGACCAGGAGAGCCGGCGCATCAAGGTCAGCGAGGCGGCATTGAAGGCTGCGGAAGAAGGGGTGGCCTCGGCTAAAGCAGCCTTGCTGCCGAGTGTCGAACTGAGTATGCAGGGCTCATATACGGGCAATGCCTTCATGATGTCGAGGGGCTTCTCAACAAGCGGCACTACAGAGTATATCGTTCCGGGCCTGGGACCGCAGCAGGTGGAGAACGGCAAGCAGCCTACGCCACACTGGGGCAACAGCTTCACGGCGATGGCAAGCCAGACGGTCTATGCAGGAGGAGCCATAAGCTCAGGAATAGAGATGGCGAAGCTGGGACGGCAGATGGCAGAACTCGATGTGGAGAAGAACCGCCAGGAGGTCCGCTTCCTGATCACCGGATATTATCTTGACCTGTGCAAGCTGACGAATCAGTCGCAGGTGATAGACAGGAACATCGGACTGACGGAGAAGGTTATCGCACAGATGAAAGTGCGCCGCGAACAGGGCACGGTGCTGAAGAACGACATCACACGATACGAACTGCAGCGGCAGAATCTTGTGCTTGCGAAGACACAGATTGACGACGCCCGCAAGATTATACGCCATCAGATAGCCACCGCCATCCATCTGCCTGAAGGCGAGGAGTTTGAAGTGGAGGAGCCGGGCTGCGACGAGGCGGATCTTGCTCGCGACGAGGCTCTGTGGCAGGAGACGGCCTCGGGCAACAACATCGACATCAGGCAGGCGTCGGTGGCAAGTGAGATGGCTGCGCAGAAGGTGAAGAACACGCGTGCCGCCTCGCTGCCTTCAGTGGCTGTCGTTGCAGAGAACAACCTCTTCGGGCCCTACACTGCCGACCTCATCCCGAAAAACGCCAACGTCAACGCATGGTTCGTGGGCATCGGAGTGAGATACAGCCTCTCCGCCATCTGGAAGAACAAGCACGACATACGCAGGGCAAAACACAACCGGACACAGGCGGGCGAGAGCGTGATGCTGGCGCATGAGGGCGTGGAGAATGCGGTGCAGGCCTGCCACACCACTCTGCTGACCAATGCGGTGGAGGTGCAGACACAGGAGAAGCAGGTGGAGCTGGCTGACCAGAACTACGCCGTGGTGAGAAACAGATACGACAACGACCTGGCGCTGCTGACAGACATGATCGACGCCTCGAACATGAAACTCTCTGCCGACATGGCCCTCGTGAATGCGCGCATCAATATGCTGTACAACTATTACAAACTAAAATATCTAACCCATACGCTTTAGACAAGATGGGAAAAAACAATATCTCAACCTATATCTACAATGCCGTCATCATCCTATGCATCGTCGGAGGCGGCGCTTACGCTGTCAGTCAGTTCATGTATTTCGGCGGCGGCGAAGTGACAGACAATGCCCGTGTGTGCCAGAACATTGTGCCGCAGAACTGCCGTGTGCAGGGCTTCATCCGCGAGGTGCGCTTTACCGACTATCAGGAGGTGAAGAAGGGCGACACGCTTGTTGTCATAGAAGACGCGGAGTTCCGACTGCGTCTGGCACAGGCGGAGGCTGACCTCGCACGCGCCGAACGCGGCTCGCGGGGCACGGCAAGCAGCATCAGCGTCACAAAGACAAGCATCGGCGTCACCGAGGCGGGCATCGACGCCGCACGCGTGCAGATGGAGAATGCGCAGCGGGAGGATGCACGATTCCAGAAACTGCTGATGCAGGATGCCGTGACGCAGCAGCAGTATGACAATGTACATACCGCCTATCTGAGCGCAAAGGCAGGATACGAGCAGGCATTACGCTCGCGCACGACGCAGACTGCCGTGGTAAGGGAGCAGGGACACCACCTCTCGGCATCAGAGGCCGCCATCGAACTGGCACGCGCGCAGGCTGACCTCGCACGCCTGAACCTCTCCTACTGCTATATCATCGCAACCTGCGACGGCGTCGTAGGAAAGAAGGACATACACGAGGGGCAGTTAGTCAACCCAGGACAGACACTCGTGAGCATCGTGGACAAGAACGAGAAATGGGTGGAGGCAAACTATCAGGAGACACAGATGCCCGACATACAGGTGGGCGACAAGGTGCGGTTCAAGGCTGATGCCGTCCCCGGCGTGGAATATACGGGCGTGGTAGAGCGCATATCTGACGCCACGGGAAGCGCATTCTCGCTGATTCCGATAGACAATGCCACCGGAAACTTCGTCAAGGTTGAGCAGCGCGTGACGGTGCGCATCAGGATTGACGCCTCCGCCGACCTGAAGAGGCTGCACGGAGGATACAATGTAGTATGTAAAGTGGAAGAGTGATGGGGAAACTGACAGAATTTCTGATGAAGGCTCCGCCGCCGCCTCAACAGACCGGCTTCTGCATGCCGATGATGAAGCGGTGGGTGCCAAGAGCGCTGCAGCCGTGGATATACGTCATGACGGCATTCTGCTTCCAGTTCTCGGGAGGTATGTATCTCGGCGCACTTGACGGGATTCGCGGCACCACAAACTTCATGATCGAAGATGTCATGATGCTGCTCTACGCGACGCTGGCAGGGATGGCGGTGTGGTTTCCAATGCTGTTCAAGATGAAGTTCAGGTTCACCAACCGGCAGCTTCTCTGCACCTCGGCAATCGTTATCGGCATCTGCAACCTCGTCACCATGCACAGCCAGTCGATGCCGCTACTACTCGCGGTATGTTTCATCGCCGGGATCGCGAAGATACAGGGCACGTTCGAGTGCATGAGCAACATCCAGCAGTGGATCACGCCAAGGCGCGACTTCGCCGTGTTCTTCCCCGTGCTACACATCATACTGCTCACGGCGATAGAGGGCAGCGGATGGCTTGCCGCATGGATGGGACACCACCTCACATGGCAGATGATGCACGTCTTCACCATATCCGCCATGTCGTTCGTGCTGCTGACGCAGTCTGTACTGTGCCGCCCGTTCTGTCCCATGCCCAACCGCATCTCCCTCAGCGGGACAGACTGGCAGGGCGCACTCCTCGTATGCCTCACGATGCTGCTGTACTCATACATCTTCGTCTATGGCGACTACTACAGATGGACAGAGAGCCGGCAGATAAGGATGGCGGCAGCACTCGCACTCGTCTCCACCGGGCTGACCGGCTACCGCCTGCTTCACTACACCTACCCGTACATCGAACTGCAGCTGCTGAAATGCAAGAACGTGGTGCCCATACTCATCGTCACCACATTGGCAGAGCTGGCATTCGGGGCAGAACACACGCTGGAGGAGATTCTGTACTCAGAGGTTGTAGGACTGGAGGAACTGACGAAAGAGTGCCAGTATCTCTGGGCATTGCCCGGAATGTTTCTCGGCATCGCCTTCGACCTCTACTGGCTGAAGGTGCGGAAATGGAAGATATGGAAACTCATCGGCTTCGCCTTCCTCGCCATCTTCTCCTACGCCCTGCTGATGTATGTCACGATAGGGCCGGATGTCAGCATCGAACAATATCGCCTTGCCATCGTACTGCGAGGCTTCGGCTACGGCATACTGTCGCCCGCGCTGATGTGGGCGTTGCAGGAGTCGGTGCCGAGGCTCGAGCTGTTCTTCATGGGGCTGTTCGCGTTCAACATCACACACATGTATCTCGGAGGGGCTATGGGCTACGGCTTCTACGCCACCATCTTCTCGCATTTCCTGAACGAAGACATGCTGCACTACGGCAGACAGCTGACACTGACAAACCCCGGTCTGGCACAGCTGGACATCCCAGAGTTTCTGGGCGGCAGCTACCTGCACTCCATGATGCTCGTCGCGCTGAAGCAGGTGTATGGCTATGTTATATGGTACGCCCTCTTCCTCGCCTCACTCTTCCTCCTCTGCGACATACCCGCCGTAAGGACAAACATACGCAAAGTGCCGCTCTGGCCTGTTCTCGCTATAGAATATCTGGCGGAAAGAAGAAAGGGAGACTGATACTGAAATGCCCCGACACCGGTGACGATGTCGGGGCATTTGGTCTGCATAAGATTTCCTGCTGTTCTTTCTCCCGCCTCTATCCATGGTGTCTTTGGCGGGTTATGGTGTCCGTCTTCTCTACAGACATCTGTCTGTCCAGCGCTGATAGGCCTCCTTGTATGGTGCGCTGTCGGGGTCGGGGGTTATGGTGTCGATGCGTTTCAGCGTGGCGAACGCCTCGTCGGCATCGGCAAAGATATGCGCGCCGATGCCTGCACCGTATGCCGCACCGACCGACCCGTCGGTCTGGTAGAGGTGTATGTCGGCTTCTGCGACAGTGGCAAGGGTCTTGCGGAAGATGGGCGAGAGGAAGAGGTTGGCGTGTCCTGCCTTTATCGTGCTGATATGCATTCCCATCTGCTGCATGATCTGCATTCCGTAGGCGAAGGAGAAGGCGATGCCTTCCTGCGCCGCACGCAGCAGATGCGCCTTTGTGTGGCGGTTGAACTCAATGCCGTGGACAGAGGCGCCGGGGGCGGCGTTGCGGAGCATACGCTCGGTACCGTTGCCGAAGGGGGCGACGGAGATGCCGTCAGAGCCTACGGGGACGGACGCGGCGAGGGCGTTCATCTCGGGATAGGAGATGCCGTCGGGGGCGACGGTGCGGCGCATCCACGCATTGAGAATGCCGGTGCCGTTGATGCAGAGGAGCACGCCGAGACGAGGCGCGGCGGCTGTGTGGTTGACATGAGCGAAGGTGTTGACACGCGAGAGGGTGTCGCAGGCTATCGTGTCGAGAATGCCATAGACCACACCCGATGTGCCGCCGGTGGCGGCTATCTCTCCAGGACGCATGACATTGAGCGAGAGAGCGTTGTTAGGCTGGTCGCCGCCACGGTAGCTCACGGGGGTGTTGGCAGGGATGCCAAGCTCGGAGGCTACGGCAGGCGAGACATGACACTGGGGAGCAAAGGTAGGGACGATGTCCGGAAGTATCTCGGGCGAGAAGCCGTAGTGGGACATGATGTCGGCAGAGATGCTGTCCGTGGCAAAATCCCAGAACATTCCTTCTGACAAGCCGGAGACGGTGGTCTGCATCGCTCCGCCTGACAGGCGCATGGCAATATAGTCGCCGGGGAGCATGATGCGGTGTATGCGGCTGAAGATTTCCGGCTCGTTCTCTTTCACCCATGCAAGTTTGGAGGCGGTGAAGTTGCCCGGACTGTTGAGAAGATGTGTGAGACAGCGTTCGGCACCGATGGCACGGAATGCCTCTTCGCCGTAAGAGACTGCCCGGCCGTCGCACCAGATGATGGCGTTGCGAAGAGGTTCGCCTGCCTTATCGACGCAGACGAGGCCGTGCATCTGATAGGAGATGCCGATGGCGGAAACGTCGGCAAGCGATGCGGAAGTGGAGGCGAGCTGCCGGCCCAAACGCTGTGTGGCGGCGAGAAGGCTGTCCCACCACTGGCGGGGGTCCTGTTCCGCCCATCCGGGATGGGGAGTGATGATGGCCGCTTCGGTGTCGGGGTATTGTGCGCTGGCTACGGTAGCGCCGGTAGTTGCATCAACCACGGATGCCTTTATCGACGATGTGCCGATGTCATAGCCCAGAAGGAGTGTTGGTTTCATATATTCTTTTATGTAAAGGTGAATGGTTATGTAATGACAATTCTGTCGCCCTGCCAAACCGTCAACTTTCAGCTGCCAACCAGTCAACTGCCGGCTGCCAGCCAGTCAACTTGTCATACAAAGCTGATGATGCCTCTTGTGGGCTGCTGCTGGTCTGAAGTTTGTGTGTTGTCGGCTGAGGGCTGATAGCCTGTTGACTGATGTATGATGTCTTTCAGAAGCTGCTGCGAGCGTTTGCGTGTCGGTGTGCTCTCCACGGCATCGATGATTGCATCGTTGTCGAGATCTTCCGGCTTGAAGATGAAGATGTTTGAGGTGCGGCGCACATAACGGTTGTCGGGCTCGTTGTAGTAGTTCTGGCGGCGCAGGTCGAGCTTTGCCTCGCGCTCGGCACGTTCTGCCTGGCGTATGGCCTCTTCCTGGTCCTGGGTCTTCACACGTTCGTTGACACCGTCAACTGTAGAGAGGCCGAAACCGGTGGCGAGGATTGTGACCTTCACCCTGTCACCGAGTTCCGGGTCGTTGAACAGTCCCCATTTTGTCTCTATATCGTCAGAGAAGCCTTCCATAAACTCAGTGACGTCGTTCATCTCGTCCATCATAAGGCCCTGTGCGTTGTTCTCGGCAGAGCTGTAGATGGCGAGGAGGATTTTCTTTGAGTGGAAGATGTCGGTGTTGTTGAGGAGTGGCGAGTTGAGTGCGTCGTTGATGGCATTCTTGACACGTCCCTCGCCTTCGCCGTAGCCTGTTGACATGATGGCTACGCCGCCATTCTTGAGCACTGTCTTGACATCGTTGAAGTCAAGGTTGATGGTGCCGTGAATGGTGATAATCTCAGCGATGGACTTTGCGGCGATGGAGAGCGTGTCGTCTGCCTTGCCGAAAGCCTGCATGATGGGCAGGTCGGGATAGATTTTCAGAAGGCGCTGGTTGTTGATGACAAGCAGGGCATCGACGTTCTTGGCTATCTCCTCGACACCGTCGAGAGCCTGGTCGATTTTCTTGCGTCCCTCAAACTGGAAGGGGATGGTGACGATGCCGACGGTGAGGATGCCGAGGGCTTTGGATTCGCGTGCTATGACAGGCGCGGCTCCGGTGCCGGTGCCGCCTCCCATGCCGGCTGTGATGAAAGCCATGCGTGTCCCATCGGAGAGCATATTGCGGACGGCCTCGATGGTCTCTTCAGCCGCTTCGCGGGCACGGGCAGGGATGTTGCCGGCACCGAGACCTTCTGTGCCGAGCTGAAGTTTCATTGGGATGGGCGAATCGTTAAGAGCCTGCGCATCGGTGTTGCAGAGCACGAAGGTGACATCGTGGATGCCTTCGCGGTACATGTGATTGACTGCGTTGCCGCCGCCGCCGCCAACGCCGATGACTTTGATGATGCTCTGTTTTTTCTCTGGTGTGCCGAAGACTTCGATATTTGGTTTTGTGTTATGCATGATGGTGTTCTGTTTTGGTGGGGTTGAACTTCGGGTGGGGGTTACTCTTCCTCTTCAAGGAATTTCTTGGTGAAGGACTTGAATTTCTTCGCGAGCTTGTTGCCTAATGAGTTTTCGCGTCGCAGGCGTTCTTCTTCTGCTTTCTTCGCCTCTTCTTCCGCAATCCGGCGTGCTTCTTCTTCGGCGGCTTTTTGCCGTGCAGCCTCTTCGGCGAGCTCGCGCTCTCTGCCTGTCGGAATCTGTCCCGGCTGTTTCTGCTCGCCGATGCGCGTGTTTGTTACGGGCTGGATGTCTGTCTCCTGACTGGAGAAGAGAGTGTTGACCTCACTCATCGGGCGTCCGGAGGAGAGCTGGTCGGCTTTCATGATGAGCGAGAGGGCAGTGCAGAGCATGCCGTTGTTGTCGATGCTGACACCTTTAGCGCAGTTGATGCTGACGTTGATATTCTTTGCCACACGCACTTTCTCTATGCCGGAATAGTTTCGGAAAGCGAGTTCGATATTCTTCATGTTTGAACCGCCTCCGGTGAGAATGATTCCTCCGCCGAGTTTGTCGGTGAGGTCTTTCGGCACTTGTGCCATGACGTTGCGTATGATTTCCTCCGTGCGGGCCTCAACGAGCGAGATGAACTCGCGCTGCGGAATGGTGCGCTGGTTGTCGATAGAGATTGGCTTCTCGGGATCGACATCAGAAGCGTTGGTGTAGGCAGAGGCGTAAGCGAGTTTCACTTTCTCTGCCTCGAGGTCGTCGATATGGAAAGAGGTGATGTCTTTCGTAATGTTCGCGCTGCCGAGAGGTATGGTGACGGTGTGGCGCAGGAGGTTCTTATAATATATGGAGACTGTCGTCGTGCCGGCGCCAAGGTCGGCGAGGATACATCCCGTGCGCCTCTCGATGTCGGTGAGGATATTGTCGGCGAGGGCCATAGAGGCGAGATAGTATCTCGGCTGGGGCATTCCTGCCTGCTCGAAACATTTGTAGAGGTTGCGGCAGTAGGCGTCGCGCCAGACGATGTTGAGGAATCTGCCCTCTATACGGTTGCACTCTATGCCTACAGGGTCGAGCTGGTACTGTGAATCAACCTTATACTCCTGCGGCGCATCGTCGAGAATGGTCTGACCGGGATATCGCGTCGTGCGGTTGTTGTCGCGCATCTGGTCTATGATGGCATGGCTGACGACAGTGGCCTCGTCCATATCTTGCGTGATGGTGTTGACAAGACTGCGGATGCCTTGCCCGCCGATGCCGACGTGAACATGAGTTATCTCGGTCTGCAGTGTGTTCTGCAGTTTCTGTATGATGCTGCGTATGCACTGGTTTGTCTTGTCTATATTATATACCATGCCTTTCCGAATGAGTGTGGCAGCCTCTTCGGTTGCGATGGCGAGAACGGTGATGCTTCCGTCAACTTTCTTCTGTGCGGCAATGCCGGTAATCTTTGATGAGCCCAGTTCGATGGCTACGTAGAAATCTTTTGCTGCTGGCATAACGGTAGGAGGTTTTATGGTTCAGTCTGTTTTTTCGTCTGTTGCGTGGTGTTTTCGGTGTCTTGTGGAGTGTTGTTCTCTGCCGTGCGGTCGGACTGCTTCTGCTGTTCGGGAGAGTAGCCGTCGTTTACAGGCAGCTTGATTTGCGGCATCTTGTCCGGGAATCGCTTGCAGATAATCTGGTTGTCGTACTCGACATCGATGCGCTCGTATCTGTTCCATCCTGCAACGGAGAGGCCGTGTTTGTAGAAGAGTCTAAGGCGATGGAGCTTGTCGGTGACATACCGTGCGACCTCTTCGTTGCGCTGCGACTGGCGCGGCGCTACCGGGAGGGCTCCGATATAGAGTATATGGTTGCCGACGCGCGGCACGAGTTCGATGCCAAGGTCGGGCGTGACATTGACCTGTTCAATCTGGTTGCGCCAGAAATCGTCTGCCATCACGGCGCGTGCCATAGGTGCGACATATCGCCGTGCATAGGCCTTGGAGACGCTGCCGGTGACGATGATGAGGTCGGAGGTGTATCTGGAGTGCGGCATGATGCCTCCGTTCTCGTCGAGATAGTAGTCGTCGCCGTTGTTGCTCTTGATGCGCACGAGTGGCGAGCGCTGCGTGACGGTGATGAGGACATGGCCGTCGTGGGTCTTGCAACACTCTGCCGTGTTGACGAAAGGCGAGTGTCGCAGCAGGCTCTCTATCTGCCTTGGTGAGATGCTGTCAAGGAGCATGTTGAGAGGATAGCATCCATGACGCTGCAGGATGCGCTTTATCTCGTTGGCATCGAGAAAACCGTATGTGCTCTCGTCTGCTATGTCGATGTTCACCTTTGTGCATATCGTCACCATCTGCTGCGGTTTGTTGAAGGCTGTGACGGCGAAGATGAGATAGATGAAGATAGCGATGTTGAGCAGAATGATGATGTTACGCTTCATGTTTTGCTATGTATTCGAAAGCGGGCTGACAGGTTTCGTGGTGTTGGGCTCTTTCCCGAGAATGATGTCTGCTATCTCGTCGCTGCGGTTGTCGAGGTCGCCTGCGCCGAGAAGCACGAGGACATCGAAGTCTCTGTTGCGCACGAGGCTGATGACATCAGCGGACGATATGATGCTTTTCTCCACCTCCGGCTTGAGGTTGTCGTATATGAGACGTGATGTCACTCCGGGTATGGGGGCTTCGCGTGCAGGATATATCTCCGTGAGAATGACTTCGTTGAAAATGCTCAATGCAGCAGCAAAGTCCTTGTAGAAATCCCGTGTGCGGGTGTAGAGATGCGGCTGGAAGAGTGCGGTGATGCGGCGTGTGGCGTAGAGCTCGCGGAGCGAGAGTGCCGACTTGCGAATCTCTTCCGGGTGGTGGGCATAGTCTGAGAGGAAGACGTGGCGCGGTGTGCGCACCTTGAAGTCGAAGCGGCGGTCAACGCCTGCGTATGTGGCTATGCCGCGGCGCAGTTCGTCGGGTGTGCAACCGTTGAGCTGGGCCATCGCCATGGCAGCGACGCTGTTCTCGATATTTACGGGCACGGGCTGTCCGAGTGTGATGCCACAGACATTGCCGAGGGGTGAGACAAAGTCGAACGTTATCTCTCCGTTCTCAATCTTTATGTTCTCGGCATGGAAGTCGCCTTCGTCTCTGGCATAGTCATAGACGCGCACGCCGTCATGCACATCGGGCTGCATCTCCAGTCCGCGGTGAATGATGAGTGCGCCGCCGGGCTTTATGAGCGTGGTGTAGTGGCGGAATGATTCGAGATAAGCCTCTTTTGTGCCGTAGATGTCGAGGTGGTCGGCGTCAGTGGATGTGATGACGGTCATCCAGGGGCGGAGCCAATGGAACGAGCGGTCGAACTCGTCGGCCTCAATCACTACCTTGTCAGATGTCGCAGAGAGTATGTTGTTGGTGTGATAGTTCTTGGAGATGCCGCCGAGGAAGGCGTTGCAGCCGACAGCCGACTGGTGCATGATGTGCGCACACATAGTAGAGGTGGTAGTCTTTCCGTGTGTCCCGGCAAAGCAGAGACCCTTGCTCTCTTGCGTGAGCATACCGAGAATCTGGGCGCGTTTCATCACCTTGAAGCCGTTCTGGCGGAAGAAGGTCAGCTCGCCGTGACTGTCGGGGATGGCCGGCGTGTAGCAGACGATGGTCTCGGCAGGCGATTTGAACACGGGCGCCACGCTGTCAATGTTGTCTTCGTAGTGTATGTCGATACCTTCGGCAATGAGGGTTTCGGTGAGAGGCGACGGTGTCTTGTCGTAGCCTCCGACTTTATATCCGTTGCGGTTGAAATATCTTTCGAGTGCAGACATCCCGATGCCACCGGCTCCTATGAAATATATGGCTTTCATCTTTTTGCTTCGTTGTCAGGTTGGGTTTAGGGTATGGCAGGGCATGATGCCCTTCAAGTCTTTATGTTCTATATTATGAAATGTGACTACATACGTCAGAGCGAGACATTATACATATTATATATGATGCCGTCACTTTGCCTCATCTATCACGATTCGCGCAATTTTCTCGGCAGAATCAGTGAAAGCAAGTTTGCGAATCTCCGTTTCGAGGCGTCCGGTCTTGTCCTTGTCAGCCACGAGTTTTATCGCCTCATCGACGAGAGATGTCCTTGCGTCGGCATCGGCACAGAATATTGCGGCGTTGTTGTCGGACAAAGCCCTTGCGTTTTTTGTCTGATGGTCTTCCGCCACATTGGGCGAAGGGACGAGAATGCAGGCTTTTGCCAAGAGGCAGAGTTCGGATATGCTTGACGCTCCCGCCCTTGAGACGACGACGTCTGCCGCTTTGTAAGCCATCGCCATGTCAGAGATGAACGGCTGCTGGTGTACCATCCGCGCATCTTGCATAAATCTCGGGTTTTCCGTGCCGGCATAGTAAGCCTCGACGGTTTGCGCACATTTCTCGGCGTAGAACTTTCCCGTCTGCCATATTACCTGCACTCCGGCTTTCTCGAAGCGTGCCATACCTCCGGCGATGGAATCGTTTATGGTTCGTGCGCCGAGCGAGCCGCCGATGACAAGCAAAGTAGGCAGCGATGGCAGGAGGTTTAGCGCGGCACGCGCCTCAGCCTTCGTCGCCTCGCATCCGAGGAGGACCTGGCGTACGGGATTGCCGGTCATGACGATACGGTCTTTCGGGAAGAAGCGTTCCATGCCATGATATGCGACACAAATCTTGACTGCCTTCTTTGCCAGCGACTTGTTTGTCACTCCGGCGTAAGAGTTCTGTTCCTGCACGATGCATGGTATTCCGAGTGCGTGCGCGGCATTTAGCGTAGGGCTGCTGGCATATCCTCCGACGCCCACGACGGCATTGGGGTTGAAGTCGCGTATGATTTTCTTCACCATGCTTCTGCTCTTCAGGAAATCAATCATGACGCCTATGTTCCTTGGGCTCCACAACGGGCGTATCAGACCTCTTACCGGCAGGCCGACGATTTTATATCCTGCCTGCGGCACACGCTCCATCTCCATTCGTCCCTGTGCTCCGACGAAGAGGATTTCGGCATCAGGACAGAGCTCTTTTATTGCATTTGCGATTGATATGGCAGGGAAGATATGTCCTCCGGTGCCTCCGCCGCTGACGATGATTCTTAGACTCATAATATGTATGTTTTATTTCCCGGCAGTCGCAGCCGTGACCGGTCGGGAAGTGTTGTCGCGTTTTTTTGCCGTGCGTGATACAGAGAGTATCATTCCGATGTAGATGCAGTTGATCAGTGTTGACGAGCCACCTTTGCTGATGAGAGGCAGCGGCTGTCCTGTGACAGGCATCAGATCAACTGCGACAAGCATATTGACGAGAGCCTGCAGTACGAACAGTGTGCTCAGTCCCATGACGAGGAAAGCGGGGAAGTTGTTGGCGCACTGCCTTGCGATGCGTCCTGCACGCCAGAACAGCACGACATACAGGATAGCTATTGCAGCCGCTCCGACAATGCCCATCTCTTCGATGATGATGGCATAAATGAAATCGGAGAACGCCTGCGAGAGGAAGTCGCGCTCCTCAGAGTTTCCCGGTCCGCATCCTATGACATTGCTGTTGATGATGGCGATGTTAGCATGGGCTTTCTGTGCGTCTTTGTCGAGATCGTATTTCTCTGGCGGCACCTCCGGCGAGAGGAATCCGTTGATTCTCGATTTCCATGTGTCGAGACGATGTAGCACACCTTTACGTTTCGGCTCGCCGGCTTCGTCGTCGTCCGCTGTCCCCCTGACAGTCTCGACGAGGGCAGTCTTTGGCTGTCTTTCATTCTTTACGTCCTGGTCGTCCTTGCCGTATTGCACGATGACGAGGACGCAGATGACGGCTGCTGCAATGACAACGCCGAGCAGCCTTCCCAGCTGTGCGAAAGGCACTCTCCCCACGAACATCATGAGGAAGACGACTGCAGAGAGCAGGAATCCAGTCGAGAAGTTTTCCACCAAGATAGGCATGATGACGATAGCCGAAACGCCGAGAATCCACCAGAATGCCTGTTTGTCCGCCCCCCGTTCTGTCTGCATTGCGCCGAGCACCTGTGCGACGACGAGGACGAGTGTGCCTTTGGCTATCTCTGAAGGCTGGAACTGCATTCCTCCCACCGCCATCCACCGGCTTGCCCCGTTTGTGCTGGCTCCGAATGCCAATACGACATATACGAGTACGAGCGAGAGCAGGAGCATCGGGAACGTCATTATCTTGAAGTATTTGCACGGTGTCATGTGCACGATATACATGGCGATGAACCCGGCAATTATGGTGCCGATATGCTTAAGGACGGGCATCCAGTAGCTGCCGCCCTTGAAAGTGAGGAAGGATGATGCCGAGAACACTTCCACGATGCTTATGATGCAGAGGAAGAAGAAGATCATCCAGATCACTTTGTCGCCTTTGAATAATAATCCGAGTTTGTTTGTCACTTTCAGAAACAGTATTAGTGTGCGAGTAATGGTACGGGAGGCGGTGGCCGCCCGCAAGGCTTGTCATCATCCTTCCATGACGCAGTGCTTGAACTGTTCGCCGCGGTCTTCCATATTCCTGAAGAGATCGAACGATGCGCAACATGGCGACAGCAGGACGGTGTCTCCCTGTGTGGCGAAGCGTCTGCACGCCTCGACGCAGTCAGCCATAGAATGCGTGTCGGCAATCGGCAGTCCGCAGTTGTCGAACGATGCGTGTAGCTTGGCGTTGTCGGCTCCGAGGAAGACGATGGCCTTGCATTTCTCCTTCACGAGCTGGTATATGGTTGAATAGTCGTTGCCTTTGTCTTTGCCTCCGACGATGAGGACGGTGGGTCGTGTCATCGCCTGCAACGCCACATTGCAGGCATCGACGTTAGTAGCCTTCGAGTCGTTGATGTATAGGACGCCGTCTTTCTCTGCCACCCGCTCCAGTCTGTGCTCCACTCCTGGGAAGTCGTCGAGACACTGTCTGACGAGTTTCTCGTCAACCCCGGCGAGGCGTGTGGCGATGTATGCGGCGAGCGCGTTGCGCTTGTTGTGCTGTCCGAGTTGCGAGAAAGAGAGGTGGAGTTTCTCGAAGTCGTCGTCGCTGAAGGCATACAGCTTTGGCGTTCCCAGCCTTGCCTTCCGGCTCGACGGCGTGGGCTGCGGAGCATATCCCCGGCGTCGTTTCTCGAGTTCGGCGTTGATATGCTCGTCATCATTCCAATAGACGAAGGCATCGTGCTGCGTCTGGTTCTGTATGATGCGCATCTTCGAGTCGGTATAGTTCTGCATGGTGAAGTCATAGCGGTCGAGATGATCGGGCGTGATGTTCATAAGCACAGCGATGTCAGCCCTGAAGTCGAACATATTGTCAAGCTGGAACGAGCTGATTTCGAGGACATACCATTCGTGGTCGTTCTCCGCCACCTGCAGTGCGAACGAGCGTCCGATGTTTCCTGCGAGGCCTACGTCGAGCTTTGCCCGCTGCATGATATAATAGATGAGCGATGTCGTTGTCGTCTTTCCGTTCGACCCGGTGATGCACACGCATCGTCCGCGCGAGTATCGTTTTGCGAACTCGAGTTCCGAGATGACGGGTATGCCTTTCTCTATTATCTTCTTCACGATAGGGGCCGTGTCAGGAATGCCGGGGCTCTTCACCACCTCTGCCGCACTGACGATTTCGCTTTCCGTGTGGCGGCCTTCCTCCCATCTTATGTTATGTTCGTCGAGCATCGCCTTGTATCTCTCGGCGACTGCTCCCATGTCAGACACGAAGACGTCGTATCCGTTTTTCTGCGCCAGTATGGCTGTTCCGACGCCACTCTCTCCTGCACCGAGTATTGCTATTCTTTTCATCGTATGTGTTTATCTTATCTTGAGCGTGATGATGGCGAGTGCCGCCATGAGAACTGTAGTGATCCAGAAGCGCGTCGTTATCTTCGACTCGAGCCAGCATCCGCGCGGCCAGTTGAATATGACCTTGACATCTTTCCCTATCTGTCCGGGCAGTATGCGGAAGGCGTCGTGTATTGGCGCTCGTTTGAAGAGGCGCAGTTTCTTGCCGTGTTTGTTTCCGTGTTTAGCCACTCTGACCTGCAGCAGCACCGAGACACTCTCCATGAAGAAGACGAAGCAGAGCACGGGTATGAGAAGTTCTTTGTGTATGATGACTGCCGTGACGCCGATGATGCCTCCGATGGCGAGCGAGCCGGTGTCGCCCATGAATATCTGTGCGGGATAAGCGTTATACCAGAGGAATCCGATTAGTGCGCCGACGAAGGCGCAGATGAAGATTACGAGCTCTTGCGAGCCGGGTATATACATTATGTCAAAATACGAGGCGTAGCCGATGTTTGACGAGACATACGCCAGTATGCCGAGCGCGACACCTATTATCGCGGCGTTGCCGGCACACATGCCGTCCATGCCGTCGTTGAGGTTGGAGCCGTTGGAGACGGCGGTGACGACGACGGTTGTCATGATGACGAAGACGAGCCACCCCAGTGCATGCTTGTATTTGCCGCAGAATGAGACGAAACTCGTGTAGTCGAGGTTGTTGTCCTTGACAAAAGGAATTGTCGTCACGGTAGATTTGACAGGTTCGCTCTTGTATATGACGGTCTCTGTCCCCTGGCGCTTGACAGAGACATTCTCGCGTATGACGGCATCCGGCGAGAGCCATAGCGTGAGGCCTATCGTCAGTCCGAGCAGCGACTGTCCTATGAGTTTGTATATGGGGCGCAGACCGTCTTTCGAGATTTTCATCTTGATATAGTCGTCGAGGAATCCTATTGCGCCGAGCCACACCGTAGTGACGAGCATCAGAATCATATAGATGTTGCGCAGCCTGCCGAAGAGCAGGCAGGGGATGATGATAGCAACGAGAATCACCAGTCCGCCCATTGTGGGCACACCTTTCTTCTGTTGTCCGTAAGGGTCGATGGCATAGTCTCGCTGTGCCTCGCTGACATTGTGGCGGCGCATCCATTTGATGAAGTGCTCTCCCATCCATATACTGATGACGAGCGATAGGATGAGGGCGAGTATGGCACGGAAAGAGATGTAGCTCCAGAGGTGTGCGCCCTGTATGCCGAACTGTTCGAGGTATCTGAAAAGGTAGTATAGCATCTGGCTTGGTGTTTTTGTTTGACTATGATAACGTTAGTAACGATGATAACGTAAATAACGATGATAACGTTAGAAACGACAATAACGTTAGAAACGACAATAACGGCAATAACGCAAGTAGCGGCTTTTCTTACAG
The DNA here is from genome assembly GCA_004555245.1 of Bacteroidales bacterium. Taxonomy (GTDB): domain Bacteria; phylum Bacteroidota; class Bacteroidia; order Bacteroidales; family Bacteroidaceae; genus Prevotella. The sequence goes on along the minus strand of SFIS01000016.1, from coordinate 19,264 downwards.
TGCGAAGGCGTTTCTCACCTCCTCGCGGTCGTCGAAATGATGTTTCACGTCGCCCACGATCTGATAGTCCTCATGCCCTTTTCCGGCGATGAGAATGACGTCTCCCGGCATTGCCATTGCCACGGCCGTGCGTATCGCCTGCCTGCGGTCGGTTATTCTGACTACGTTTTTCGCCTGTGCGGGCTTTATTCCCGCCTGCATATCGTCGAGTATGGCTTCGGGCTCTTCGTGTCTCGGGTTGTCAGACGTGAGGATTACCTTGTCGCTCTGGCGTGCCGCCTCCTGTGCCATGAGCGGGCGTTTTCCCTTGTCGCGGTTTCCTCCGCATCCGCATACTGTGATGATTCTTCCCTTTCCGTTGAGCACTTCGTGTATGGCGTTGAGCACGTTCTCGAGAGCGTCGGGCGTGTGTGCATAGTCCACGACAGCCGTCACTCCGTCAGCGGAGCGTATGGGTTCGAGGCGTCCTGCCACACTCTTCAGCGTTGACATCACGAGGAGGATGTCTTCCGGGGCTTTTCCGAGCATGATGGCAGCGGCATAGACAGCGAGCAGGTTAGAGACGTTGAACTTTCCGATGAACTGCACCGCCACCTCGCGGTTGTCTATTTCGAGCATCATGCCCTCGAAGTGGCATTCCAGTATTCTCGCCCTGAAGTCAGCCATGGAGCGTGTGCTGTATGTCTTCACCGTTGCCTTGGTGTTCTGCACCATCACCATGCCGTTCTTGTCGTCTGCGTTGGTTACGGCGAAAGCCCCTTTCGGCAGGTTGTCGAAGAAGAGTTTCTTTGCGTCGCGGTAGTTCTCGAACGTCTTGTGGTAGTCCAGATGGTCTCGTGTGAGGTTGGTGAATATTCCACCCTCGAACCTCAGTCCTCCGATGCGGCGCTGTATGATGGCATGGCTCGAGCATTCCATGAAGGCGTATTCGCATCCTGCCTCGACCATCTTTGCCAGCAGGCGGTTGAGTTCAATGGGGTCTGGCGTGGTATGGGATGCGGGTATCGCCTCGTCTTCGATATAGTTGCAGACGGTGGATAGCAGTCCGCAGCGGTGTCCCATCTTTCGGAACATATTATATAATAATGTGGCGATGGTAGTCTTTCCGTTGGTGCCGGTGACTCCGACGAGTTTCAGTTTCTGTGTGGGGTTTCCGAAGAATGTCGTGGCAGCGGGTCCCACCGCCTCTTCGCATGAAGGCACGAGGATGTATGTGACATTCCCGTCGGTTGTTGCGGGCATTGTCTCGCACATCACTGCCTCGGCTCCCGCCTCAGTCGCCTTTTGTATGAAGCGGTGTCCGTCAACCTGTGTTCCGCGCATGGCGACGAAGAGGCAGCCGGGCTTTGCCTCGCGGCTGTCGATGCAGATGTCGGTGATGTCGCGCTCTGTGCTGCCTGTCACAGCGAGCGTGGCTATCCGGTTGGTTATCTCGGTCAGTTTCATGATGTATGTAGAGTTTATAAAAAGTCCTTTCTGTCTTGTTGTCTGTCTGCAGGCGGTATGTATGAGGTGCGTTTCATCCCATTTCGAGCGTGACGACTGTGTTTTTCTTCACCTTCGTCCTTGGTGCTACGCTCTGTTTCTTCACCTTGCCTCTGCCCAGTATTTTGACCTTCATGCCTCTGCTTTCGAGCATGAAGACGGCGTCTCTCGCTCCCATTCCTGAGACGTCGGGCATGAGCTGGTTGTCCGGCACGGCGTGTTTCGTCAGCCTTACTCCGTTGCGTGCGTTGTCCGCCTTTCCCCATACGGGGTTTCCTGTGGCGTACGTCCCGTTCCATCCGCCTTTTGTATTGATGTCCAGGGCGTTCAGCACATAGTCAGCCGCAAGCAGGTTGCCGGTCTTGACATCTGGAATCGGGGAGGACGTAGAATCTCTCGCCACCTCGACGTTGTGCTTCAGTTTCTTCGCCATGATGCCTTCAGAGATGTTGTGGAAGACAACGCCACACATTCCGCCTCCCGAGGCAGGCAGGCCTCTTTTCTTCAGACAGACGATGCAGGTGTATTCCGGGTTCTCGTACGGGAAGTATCCGCAGAATGAGAGCCAGTATCTTACGGTTCCCGACTTGTACGACCCGTTTTCGTCTGCAATCTGCGCCGTGCCGGTCTTTCCCGCCACTTTGAACGATTTGCTGCCCGCTTTCTTTCCCAGTCCTCTCGACACCACTCCTTCGAGAATCGCCTGTATCTTGTGCAGCGGCTCGTCGTGGCAGATTTTCTCTATGAGGCATACGGGGTCGTATGTCTTCACCGTCACGCCGTCTTTCTGTATCTCCTTTACGAAGCGCGGCTGCATGAACCGTCCGTTGTTGGCAATGGCGTTGTAGAAGGCTACGGTGAATATAGGCGGAATCTGCGTCTCGTATCCTATCGACATCCATGGCAGTGTTGTCTTCGACCAGTTGATGTACTGTCCGTTCTTCGCCCGCTTCGGCATACGCACTATTGCATGTTTCTGCGAGCCGATGAAAGGGAGGTCGAAGTCAATGCCGAGGCCGAGGCTGTGTATGCGTTCTACGAATTTCTCCGGCTTGTCGTGGTAGGCACGGTCAATGAGGCGGCTGACGCCGATGTTGCTGCTGACGTGCAGCACCTCCGGGACGGACAGCGTGCCGTAGCCTCCTCGCCTCCAGTTGTGGTCGCGCATCTCCCTGCCGTACATAGGCCAGACGCCTCCGCCCGTCTCGATGTTGTAGCGTGCGGTGGTGTCTATCACGCCGTCTTCGAGGGCTGCGAGGATTGATGCTGTCTTGAAGACGGAGCCTGGCTCCACGAGGTCGGAGACGGCGTTGTTCTTCACCTCGCGGTAGGTGTATCCGCCTTTGCCGTCGCTGACGCGCGACATATTGACCAGCGCCTTTATGTCGCCCGTCTTCGTCTCCATGACGATGGCAACACCCAGTTCGCCGTTGATTTCCTTCAGTTCGTCGATGACGGCTTTCTCTGCGAGGTCCTGTATGTTGACGTCGAGAGTTGTGACGATGTCCGCCCCATCGACGGGTTCCTTTATCATGATGTCGAGATATCTCGAGAGCACCTTGCGTCGGTTGATAAGCCCTTTCTCTCCCCGCAGCACAGAATCGTAGTATAGCTCAAGTCCGAAGCGTGCCGAATCTATCTCGCCGTACATCTGTCCTATGGTGCGCGAGGCGAGCGAACCGTTTGGCATGGTGCGTGCGTTGAACTTCTCGAAGTGGAAGCCGCTCTTGTTCTTCCCCAGGCGGAAGATAGGCAGCTCTTTCACCTCGGCATAGACAGAGTAGCTGACACGCTTGCTCCAGATGGGCCAGTGTCGGCTGCCGACAAAGGTCTCGCCTTTCTTGTTCGTGTAGGTCTTCTCCCTGCCTTCCCGCAGATGGCGCCTGAATTCCTCCGCACTCTTCTGCGGGAAGATCTGGCTCAGTCCGTAGCAGATGGAATCCTCCTTCTCTGCCCACAGCGTGTCGGCCTTGGATTCCGCCATCGCCCTGAAGTCTATGTATAGTTTGTATTCGGGCAGGCTTGACGCGAGCAGTTTGTAGTCGCAGCTCAGTATGTTTCCGCGTGCTGGAGCGACGGGTACACTGTCCGCCTTCAGGCGGTCTGCAACCTGCGTCCAGTAGTCTCGCTTGAATGTCATGATATACGTGGCTCTGACAACCACCGCGAAGAATGATATGACGAACACCCATGCGATGATACGGTACCTCCGCATAGAATCTTTCTCGTTGAACTTGCTCATTTGCTTGTTTCCTTTCTGCATCGTCAGGCTACAGAGCCCGCTATTCTTTCACCTCTATTATATATGGCGGCTGTCCTGCAATTTTCAACACGCTGTCCTTGTTGTTCTTCAGCATCTCCAGCACCCGGCTCTGCCGCGATTTCTCGGTTAGCTTGCTCGATGTCGAGAGAGCCTTGCATTTCATGTCCTGCAGCTCGGTGCGCAGGCGGTCAATCTCCAGCATACTCTTCTGGTAGCTGTATCTGTTGGAGATATACATCATCACGAAGAGCGAGATGAGAATGATGAGCCATATCTGGCGTCTGAGAATCTGCGAGGTGAAGAAGTCTCCGCCAAGTATTTTCAGTATCGAGAGGCTCTGCGTCGGGATGTTCTCGTCTTCATGAATCTGTTCCCGTGCCGCCTCTCTGAATGTCTTCGGCTCTTCCGGTGTCCGTCCGTCCGTCGCGTTTTCCGTTTGTGTCTGCCCTGCCGCTGTCGCTTCGGGGCTGTCCGTGTCGGCGAGGTTTGTGATTATGATAGTGTCATCGTTGTTCATTGTCGGCTCTCCTTTCTGCTATACGTAGTTTTGCGCTTCGGCTTCGCGGGTTGCTTGCCAGTTCTTCATTGTCAGGTGTCAGGGGTTTGTTCGTCAGTGTGCGGTACGGGCATTCAGTGCGTCCGAAGAAGTCCTGCACACGTTTTCCCTCCACATTTCCCGTCTTCATGATGTTCTTCACCATACGGTCTTCGAGCGAATGGTATGTTATGACAACCAGACGTCCGCCGGGCTTCAGCACCTGTGTCGCCGCCGCGAGCATCTCTCTCAGAGCCTCCATCTCGCTGTTCACCTCAATGCGGAGGGCCTGGAAGAGGCGCGTCACGTCTTTCTTCTCACGCTCGCGCGGCATGAGCGGCTGCACTATGGCAAGCAGGTCGCCCGTAGTCAGAATCTCACGCTCAGCCCTTGCCTTCACTATCGCGCTTGCGATGCGCCGCGACTGCTTCAGCTCTCCGTACAGGAAGAAGATGTCTGCGAGGCGCTCTTCGCTGCCCGTGTTCAGCAGTTCTGCCGCCGTCGTTCCTCCGCGCTTGTTCATGCGCATATCGAGGGGAGCGTCGTATCTGAACGAGAAGCCTCGCGAGGCGTCGTCAAAATGATGGCTCGACACGCCGAGGTCAGCCAGCACGCCATCGACACCGTCAATGCCGTGGTATCGCATCCAGTTTTTCAGATACCTGAAGTTAGAGCGGACGAAGGTCCACCGGCTGTCGTCTTTCAGACATACGCCGTCGTCGCGTCTGACCGCAGCGTTCGCCTCTGCGTCGGCGTCCTGGTCGAACGAGAAGAGGCGGCCCGAGGCGTCGAGGCGCGACAGTATCTCGCGCGAGTGTCCGCCGCCGCCGAACGTCACATCAACATACACGCCGGAAGTGTCGGCGACAAGCCCGCCGACACTCTCGCCCAGCAATACGGGGATATGGTATGTGACATTCTCGTTCTGCATTGATTCTCTTTTTTTATGTTTCAGCTGACGAATCTACAAGTTGGCAGAAACACTCGCCAACCTGTTTTCCCCTCATCTGACATCCTGTCCTATTGCAGCAAATCGGCTATTGCGGCACGGAAATCCTCTTCCGGCATCAGCGGCTGCTCCATCTTCTCTGCCGCCCATATCTCTATCGAATCTCCCATGCCCACGAAACTCACAACTCCCGAAATGCCGGCAGCCTCGGCAGCCTTCCTGTTGATGAGAAAGCGTCCGCTGCTGTCGAGCGTCACCGTCTCTGCCGCCGCTACAAACTGGCGGAACACCTGCTGCTCCCTCACGTCCCAACGGTTCAGGCGGGCACGCATCGAATCCACCATCTGCTGCCACACACTCTCGGGATACAGCACCAGACATTTCTGATACACGTCCTTGCGCATTATGAGCACACTCTCGCCTTCCGCCGTCAGCTCTTTCCTGAACACCGACGGCAGAAACACGCGGCCCTTCGGGTCGCTCTTCGCTTCTATGTTGCCATAAAACCGCATCTTCGTGTATGCCAATATGAGTTTTGCCGACAAAGTTACGAAAAATTCCCCCACTTCACACCACTTTCATCCACTTTTTTATACAAAATCATTAATTTAAAGTTCCTTAACAATAAACTGACACTCCAAGACCGTGCCTCACGATGAAAAATCTTGACAACGGGAAATCTTGATTTTAACATTTCAAAAACGGGTTTCAGGCCATCTGAAGCCCGTTTTTTCATGCTTTTCTGTCCGTGAAACACCGTTCCGCTGGGGTTTGTTATAAGCCGGTCCTGCAACGCGAACACGGAATCCTGATTGCCACCTACAGAAGAGGATATCTGCCTTCTGGAAGAAGGGCTCTGCACCGTCCTCTTCAAGGGATTTGTGCCGGTCTGTGTCATTCGCTACTGCCGCCGGAATTTGTCTGTAACCCGATATTTTCATAAAAAAGATTGGCTGGTTTGAGAAAAAAACTTAACTTTGCACTCGGAAAATTTCCCGAGCGCGAGGAAGCTCCCGGTAGATTTTGTAAAGTTGACAATTTGCGAATAGCTGACAAGTTTGACAAGGAAAAACAAGCTGACAACAGTAATCTTGTTGTCACTGTTGTATGTCACCTCGTGACATAAGCCGTTGCGCCCGTTCTTCCCGTTGTCACTGTTGTCCCTGTTGTCTTCTGAAAAAACACGGCAGTTGACAACAGTCTCTGTTGTCTTTAAAAATACACAGTCATAGTTGACGAGTTGTCGTAAAAACAAGGCATTATGACATCAGGCAGCATCCCAACCCTTTACCACACACCAGCAACAACCCACAGACATGAAAGAAACCGCAATCCTTCTCGACAACCAGGACCTCACGCGCATCGGCATAATATCGATGATACAGGCTGCCGCACCGGACACCGCCACCGTGGAGGTGGCTACGAGACAGCAGCTCGGCGAACAGCTGCGCAAGACGCCCGACGCCCTCGTCGTCCTCGACTTCATCAACAGCGACATCACGGATTCTGAAATCCTCGTCCGGCTGGCAGACATATATAATAAGGTGCAGTGGCTTGTCATCTCCGACGACATCTCCGATGCCATGGCACGCCGCCTGAGCTGCTTCGCCGCGTTCGGCATGGTGCTGAAAGGCAACCGCCGCGAAGAGATAGCGTCGGCCATCTCGCTCGCCCTCAACGGCGAACGCTACATCTGCCAGCACATCATGAACCTGCTGCTCTCGCCCGCTTCGGCCACACAGTCGCTCATCGACGACCTCACGCCGACAGAGGTGGAGGTGCTACGCCGCATTGCTTTGGGGAAGACGGTGAAAGAGATAGCCGCCGAACGCAACTCAAGCGCACACACCATCACGACACACAAACGCAGCATCTTCAGAAAGCTGCACGTCAATACAAGCTACGAGGCTACGCGCATGGCTATAAAGACAGGCCTCGTGGAACTCGTGGAATACTACATCTGACAACACACGCTTATCTTCCCGTTGACTGCAGGTATTCCACAATCCTGACCTGATACCGGGCATAAGTTTCCACAAACTTGTCGCGGATCTGCTGATAAAGAGTCTGCGCGTCGAGTAGGTCGCTCATAGTGGTAGTGCCGGCATGGTAACGGGCCAAAAACTGTATCCCTTATTTCGCCACTCCAGTCTCCGTGTCCTTCAAGGAGTTGGTGTCGCGGTCGATGCCTTTGAAGTTGCGGCCTTTCGACAATGTCCACGTCAGTTTTATGCCGATGGCACTCGACGTATTGTGATTATGTGCTATCAGGAGTTTGTGGGCAAGACGGTTATGGTTTTCCACTTCTTCAATCTTGGCATTACACTTGAACAGGTTTTGGCAGAAGAGGCTATGCGATTCCCGCCGTCAGGGGTCATTGGGGACTTGCACCCGTTAGACATTACTCATGCCGAGCATTAAAAATGGGATGCGCCTTCCCAGGTACATCCCACTGCAAACTTAAACAACCAATAAAAGAAATAGATTGTTGCCAATCCTTTCTGTATATCTTTGTTTCTTTACCGATGTCTTTCCTCTCCCCGTTTCCTCCCCTCCGTCCGTTGTGCTGCAGCGGTGTCGGAGGGGAGAAGAGGATGGTGGCGCCGTTGCGCCACAGTTCAAAATATTTATAAACCCTGATACATTTATCTGATGAAGAGCAGCTCGCGGTATTTCGGCAGCGTCCAGAGTTCGTCGCTGACGAGAAGTTCGAGTTTGTCTATCTCGTAGCGTATCTCGTCCATGACAGGAGCGACGGTGTCGTGATATGCGATAGCCTTCTCACGTTCTGTCTCAATCTTGTTTGCCACCTTGCGGTTATCGACAAGTCTTGTCACGCCAGCCTCTATGCGCTCTATGCGCTGGGCAATCTCCTTGATGATGTCCTTGTTGCGCTTTGTCATCGTCTCCACTTCGCTTGCGTCGAAAATCTTATACATATTCTCGACGAGCGCGACAAGTTCTGACTGATACCGGGTGACGGTGGGTATGATATGGTTCATCGAGAGGTCGCCGAGTACACGTGCCTCAATCTGTATCTTCTTCGTGTAGGTCTCCCATTTCACTTCGTTGCGTGCCTTCAGCTCGTACTCTTTCATCACGTCCATCGATTCGAACATCTTCACGCTCTCGGGGTCTAGATAGCGGTCGAAGATGACAGGGCATGACTTCTCTACGTCGAGACCGCGGCGTGCGGCTTCCTCTACCCATTCGTCAGAATATCCGTTGCCGTCGAAATGTATCGGCTTGCAGGTGACGATGTCTTCACGCAGCACCTTCATGATGGCCTCGAACTTCTCCTCTCCGCCTTCGATGAGTTTATCCACGCGCTGCTTGAAGTTTGTGAGGGCTTCGGCGACGGCGGTGTTGAGTACGATCATGGCCGAGGCGCAGTTTGCCTCTGAGCCTACGGCACGGAACTCGAAGCGGTTGCCGGTGAATGCGAAGGGCGAGGTGCGGTTGCGGTCGGTGTTGTCGATCATCAGTTCCGGAATGACAGGGATGTCGAGTTTGAGCGACTGTTTGCCTGCGAGGTTGAAGACATCCTTTGAATCTGACTTCTCAAGAGCGTCGAGCAGGTCGGAGAGCTGCTTGCCGAGGAAAGAGGAGACGATGGCTGGAGGAGCCTCGTTTGCACCGAGACGGTGGGCGTTGGTGGCTGACATGATTGAAGCCTTGAGCAGGCCGTTGTGCTTATATACGGCCATCAGCGTCTCTACGACGAAGACTACGAAACGCAGGTTGTCCATCGGTGTCTTGCCCGGACCGTGGAGAAGGACGCCGGTGTCTGTAGAGAGCGACCAGTTGTTGTGCTTGCCGGAGCCGTTGATGCCGGCAAACGGTTTCTCGTGCAGCAGACAGCGGAAGCCGTGCTTGCGCGCCACACGCTTCATGAGCGACATGAGCAGCATGTTGTGGTCGATGGCGAGGTTGGTCTCCTCGAAGATTGGCGCCACCTCAAACTGGTTTGGTGCCACCTCGTTATGGCGTGTCTTGCAGGGGATGCCAAGCTCCAGGGCCTTGATCTCAAGCTCGCGCATGAACTGTGCGACGCGCATCGGGATGGTGCCGAAGTAGTGGTCGTCCATCTGCTGGTTCTTTGCAGAATCATGTCCCATGAGCGTGCGGCCCGTCATCATGAGGTCGGGGCGTGCGGCGTAGAGGTCTTCATCTACAAGGAAATACTCCTGTTCCCATCCGAGGTTTGAGACAACCTTCTTCACATCCGGATAGAAATACTGTGCGACGTCTGTCGCTGCCTTGTTGACGGCAGAGAGTGCGCGCAGCACCGGTGCCTTGTAGTCGAGAGCCTCGCCCGTATAGGATATGAAAATGGTAGGGATGCAGAGGGTGTCGTCGATGATGAATACCGGCGATGTGGGATCCCATGCAGAATATCCGCGTGCCTCGAAGGTGGCGCGTATGCCTCCTGAGGGGAACGACGAGGCGTCCGGCTCCTGCTGCATGAGAAGCTTTCCTTCAAACTCCTCTATCATGCCGCCCTTGTGGTCGTGCTCGATGAAGGAGTCATGTTTTTCTGCTGTGCCCTCGGTGAGAGGCTGGAACCAGTGGGTGTAGTGTGTCACGCCGTTCTCTTCAGCCCATTGTTTCATGCCGGCTGCGACGGCATCGGCTATGGAGCGGTCGAAGGGCGCACCGTTGTCGATGACGTCAACCATCTGGTTGAAGACGTTCTGCGGAAGATACTTGTACATCTTTGCGCGGTTGAAGACGTACTTTCCAAAGTACTCTGACGGACGCTCTACGGGCGCTACGACCTCAAGAGGTTTTTTCTTTGATGCAGTACACACTGCACTGAATCTTAAGTTTGCCATATTCTGATGTGTTTTGGTGTGGCACGGAATCCATCACCGTTATTGTTAAAGTTTGCTTTAGTGTCGGTTAAGAGGTGGAGTGTCTTACGGGCGCAGTGTGAGGCCGAAGACGAAATATGCCTTCTGTGTCGAGGGGTTGGCGTTGACGGCTGCGAAGACTGGCACGGAGAACGTGTCGGTGATCTTGATGTCTTTCGTCGCCTTCAGCGATACGTTCGTCACTGCAAAGCCGTTCTCGCAGTCAGCATAGAAGTCTGTCTTCGTAGGCACGGCACCCACTGTGGCGTTCCAGTCAACACCGCCGAGAGCGAACGGTGCGTTAAGCTCGAAATACGAGCTGTAGGCACGGCTGCCGCTTCTGCGCACTCCGTCGGCGCCTGCGAAGTTGGTGTACCATTGTATCGACAGCGGACCGAAGTCGTAGCCGACGTTTGCCTCGAAGACATGTGCGGTCTTGTGCGCCTCATACTGGAAGTATTTCGCCGTCGATGAGCAGAAATAGTCTGTCACGCCGATGTTGAAGCCGCCGATGCTGTAGGCGAGTGTGAGGTCAAACTCCTCTTCGCCTGCGTTGACGATGCCGTAGCTGCCCCATGCCGATAGCGAGAGGCCTTTATAGGCCACGCTGGCTGCAGGCTGGATTGCTGCATCGCCAAGGTCCTGTCCACGCCATACATACTTGCTCACGATGTCAGCCGAGACGCTTGCCTCTACTTTGTCCTGTGCCTTCACTGTTGTGGCGAATGTCGCAAGTGCGAGAGCCACAAGGCTGAAAATCTTTTTGTATCCCATAATCTTTTACCTTAAAAATTAATACTGTTGATACATTTAATTAACTTATATAACGGAACATACCGTAATTTATTTTGTGTTTGTGCTGTAAGTTTTCTGTTGCGTGCCGGAATCTTCAGCCGCACATCCATGCTGACAGGCGGCGCATGGCCTCTATGACATCCTCGCGGTTGCCGAACGACGTGAGACGGACATACCCCTCGCCCGACGGCCCGAAGCCTACGCCCGGCGTGCATACCACGCCTGCTCCGTAGAGCATGTTCTCGAAGAATTTCCACGACGGCGTGTTGTCCGGTGTCTTCACCCAGAGATAAGGGGCATTGACGCCGCCATAGACCTTTATGCCCAGTTTGGTGAGATGGTCGCGCATGATGCGTGCGTTCTCCATGTAGTAGCCGATGGTCTCCTGTATCTGGCGTTTGCCTTCCGGGGTGTATATTGCCTCTGCGGCACGCTGCGAGATGTAGCTGGTGCCGTTGAACTTCGTGCTCTGCCGGCGGTCCCACAGTTGGTTGAGGGCTATGCGCTGGTCGCCGTTCAGCGTTGACGCCTTCACATCTTTCGGGATGACGGTGTATCCGCACCGCACGCCGGTGAAGCCCGCTGTCTTGGAGTATGAGTGGAACTCGATGGCGCATTTCTTCGCGCCGCGTATCTCGTAGATTGAATGCGGGATGTCGGGCTCCTGGATGTATGCCTCGTATGCCGCATCGTAGAAGATGATGGCATCGTTCTTCAGCGCGTAGTCAACCCATTTCTTCAGCTGCTCTTTCGTCAGCACCGTTCCGGTCGGGTTGTTCGGATAGCAGAGATAAATCATATCCACGCGGTGGTTGGGTATGGCGGGGCAGAAGTCGTTCTCTGCCGTGGCGGGCATATAGGTTATGTTGCTCCAGACGCCGTCTTTGCATGTGCCCGCCCTGCCTATCATGGCGTTGGAGTCGATATAGACGGGATAGACGGGGTCGGTGATGCCTACGGAGTTGTCCCATCTCACGATGTCGCCGATATTGCCCGTATCGCTCTTCGCGCCGTCGTTGACGAATATCTCTGACATATCGAGGTGTATGCCGCGCGGCAGGAAGTCGTTCTTCAGTATCGCCTCGCGCAGGAAGTCGTAGCCGCGCTCCGGGCCGTAGCCTCTGAACGAGGCTTTCGACGCCATCTCGTCAACAGCCTTGTGCATCGCCTCGATGACGGCGGGTGCGAGGGGCTGGGTGACGTCTCCGATGCCGAGGCTTATCACGCTCTGGTGGGGATGCGAGACTTTGTATGCGTTGACTTTCTTTGCTATGTCTGCAAACAAGTAACTGTCAGAGAGTTTCAGAAAGTGTTCGTTTACTAATGCCATAATTTGCTCTTTTCTTTTGTTATCGGTTGTTTATGCTTGTCGTTCGTGTCACAGCTCTATCTCCCCTTCGAAAGATATGGCTGCCGGCCCGGTCATCATGATATGGTTTGCGTCATTCCAGAGGATATCGAGCGCCCCGCCGTCCATGACGATGCGGCTCTCGCGCGGCCTGCGCCCCGTGACTGACGCCGCCACCGCCGTCGCACATGCCCCTGTCCCGCAGGCGAGGGTGACGCCCGAACCGCGCTCCCATACCCTCATGCGTACGCTTCCGTCCGCCATGATCTGCGCAAACTCTATGTTGCACCGCTGGGGGAAAATCTCATGCCGCTCAAGCAGCGGGCCGTACTGGCAGATGTCAAGATGCTCTACGTCATCGACAAAAATCACGAAATGCGGATTGCCCATCGACACGAACGTGCCTACAAACTGTCTGCCGCCCACGGTCAGCTCCCATTCGGCAGCCTTTCCGCCGTGTACGCCAAACTGCGAGGGCTCCTGCAACGACGGCTCGCCCATATCTACGGTGACCGTCTCCACCTTGCCTGAGGCGTCGCAGTGAAGCTGCAGCACCTTCACGCCCGAGAGCGTCTGCAGGCGGATGGGGTTCTTCGGCGTCAGGCCCTTGTCATGAAGATACTTCGCCACGCAGCGCGTGCCGTTGCCGCACATCATCGCCTCAGAACCGTCGTTGTTGAAAATCCGCATCGAGAAATCGGCGTCGGGCACGGTAGCCGCGCCTATCAGTATCAGTCCGTCGCTGCCTACACCGAAGTGCGGACGGCTCCACCTTACTGACGCCGCAGCCGGGTCGGGGATGTTATATAATAATGTATTGACGTATATATAATCGTTTCCGGCACCGTGCATCTTCGTGAAGTGTATCTTTGTCGCCATTTGTCTGCCTGTCTTTTTGTTTGTGTTACGGGCTTTTGCCTAACATTTTGTTCTTTTCGGGTGCAAAATTACAACATTTTATCCATAAAACGATAAAAAACCATTACCTTTTCGCAACAAATTTATAAAAGTTATTATTTGTAAGAATTACATTCTGTTTACTTTCAATCCTAAAGCAAAACACGCGTCTTGCCGCACATACAGAAAGCAATGGTAAAAGATTTTTGTCATTTTGATTGGTTTTTATTTTGTATTACGACATTTTGTATTAATTTTGCACCCGAATTAAGACAAATGGTAAGCAAAACCTTTGTTTCGGCATACAGAACATATCTCCCGCAACAGAATAGTTCAGGTAACAGCAACACAAACACAAAACAACCGCCGACGGCGACACCGACCTGCCCAGAGGATGAGGAACAGCAAGCGGAGAGTTCCTTATATATAATAAGGTAAGGAAACCGGAGGCAAAACAGTAATCACACAAAAAAAAAACGATTTGGATTATGAAAAAGATTGAAGCAATCATCAGGAAGACCAAATTCGAGGAGGTCAAGGAGGCTCTTCTGAGCTCGGACATCGACTGGTTTGAGTATCATGATGTTCACGGAATCGGACAGAGCCGCCAGGAGAGAATCTATCGCGGCGTGCAATACAGCACCGACAACATAGAGCGCGTGAAGATCAGCATCGTCTGCCGCGACATGTTCGTCGAGCCGACGGTGAAGGTCTTCCTCAGAGTGGCACACACCGGCGAGGTGGGCGACGGCCGCATCTTCGTCTCTGACATTATAGACGCCTACTCTATACGCACGGGCGAGAACGGCGACACCGTGCTGCGCGACAAGAAATAAGACACTGTCCGCACATCACACGCCTGCAGCCGGAGGCTTCAGGGCGCAGAGTGAGGAAAAAGGATAACACACACACAAACACAAAACGACACAACTATGACAGATTTGATGTTCATCGCCCCAATGGCGGTTATAGAAGAAGCAAAAGACTATGTCAACGGTCTCGATACATTATGGGTGCTGCTCGGAGCCATGCTCGTGTTCTGGATGCAGCCGGGGTTCGCTCTTGTTGAGGCGGGTCTGACCCAATCCAAGAACACTGCAAACATCCTGATGAAGAACTTCGTCGATTTCATGTTCGGCTCGGTGCTCTTCTGGGTTCTCGGCTTCTCGATCATGTACGGGGCCGGCAACGCCTTCGTCGGATGGGAAGGCTTCGGATTCATCGGCAGCGACAGCAACGTGCCGGCAGAGTGTACGTTCATCTTCCAGACAGTGTTCTGCGCCACGGCGGCGACAATCGTCTCAGGCGCAATGGCTGAGCGCACGAAATTCTCGATGTACGTCATCTTCTCAGTCATCACATCGGCCGTCATCTACCCGATAGAAGGCCACTGGTCATGGGGCGGCGGATGGCTCTCCGAGATGGGATTCCATGATTTCGCCGGCTCTACCGTAGTGCATCTCGCCGGCGGCGCAATGGCACTGGCAGGCTCTATCGTCCTCGGCCCGAGAATCGGTAAATACGACAAGAACGGCAAGTCGCGCGCCATACCGGGCCACAACCTCGCACTCTGCGCCCTCGGCGTCTTCTGCCTCTGGGTGGGATGGTTCGGATTCAACCCATGCTCTACAGTGGCTGCAACGGGCTTCGACAACGCCGTGTCGATGTCACACGTCTTCGTGACGACAAACATGGCAGCGGCTACGGGCGGCATAGCGGCGATGTTCTACACATGGCTCATCGACGGAAAACCGTCGCTCTCCATGGTCTGCAACGGCGTGCTGGCAGGCCTGGTTGGCATCACTGCCGGATGCGACTGTGTTGACATCTGGGCTGCTGCAGTGATAGGCTTCGTAGTCTCCATAGTGATGTGCTTCTCCGTAAGTTTCATCGACAAGAAACTGAAGATTGACGACCCCGTCGGCGCCGTATCGGTTCACGGCGTAGGCGGCCTGCTCGGAACAGTGTTCACCGGCATCTTCTGCAACCCCGCCGTCAACGGCTCTGAGGTAAACGTCGGCACACAGCTCATCGGAGCTCTCGCTGTGGCTGCCTTCAGCTTCGCCGCTGCATTCGTGATCTTCACAGTCATCAAGTACACACACGGCATACGCTGCGACAGACGCATCGAGGAAGAAGGCCTTGACATCTACGAACACGGCGAGGCTTGCTACAACTGATTCTTTCCCGGCTGGCAAGTATAACAAGTTGGCGAGTTGATTGTTCATAGTTGACGTGTTGACGAGTAAAAAACCAAGCAGGTTAATGGCTTCTGCACTCACAGAGCATACAACTTGTCAACTCGCCAACTCGCCAACTTGTCAACTTAAATGCCTGTCAGGACGCATTAACCTTAAGACTACAATATATTTATATACAAACCATTCATAAACAACAAAAAAAACAACCAATAGCGATATGTGTGGAATAGCATGTATTCTCGACATCCCGGAGCAAACCTCCGAACTGCGCAAGAAGGCTCTGAAGATGAGCCAGAAGATACGCCACCGCGGACCGGACTGGAGCGGCATCTATGTTGGCGGCTCCGCAATTCTTGCACACGAACGTCTGTCTATCGTCGATCCGGAATCCGGACAGCAACCTCTCTTCTCGCCCGACAAGAAGATGGTGCTCGCCGTCAACGGCGAGATATACAACCATCGCGAGATACGCAAATGGTACGAGGGGAGATACGAGTTCCAGACAGGCTCTGACTGCGAGGTCATCCTCGCTCTCTACAGAGACTGGAAACGCATGGGGACGGACGACCCGACATGGATCTTCGAAAAGCTCAACGGCATCTTCGCCTTCTGCCTCTACGACGAAGAAGACGACTCGTATCTCATCGGCAGAGACCCCATAGGCGTCATACCGCTCTATATCGGCGCCGACAGCGACGGGAAAACCTACGTCGGATCGGAACTGAAAGCCCTCGAAGGATTCTGCGACACCTACGAGCCCTTCCTGCCCGGACACTACTACACCTCGAAGCACAAGAAGCTGGAGAAATGGTACACCCGCGAATGGATGGAGAAGATGCCGACAGAATGTGGCGGAGAGACCGGCGAGACGGCAAGCATGACATATCGCCAGAGCGTCAGCGCCATACACGACGCCATGGAAGCGGCTGTGAAACGACAGCTGATGTGCGACGTGCCATACGGCGTACTGCTCTCAGGAGGCCTCGACTCCTCAGTAACATCTGCAATAGCGAAGAAATTCTCGGCACACCGCATCGAGGCGGAAGGCAACGAGAAGGCATGGTGGCCCAGACTCCACTCATTCGCCGTCGGACTAAAAGGCGCACCAGACCTCGCAAAGGCACGCCTCGTAGCCGACTATATCGGCACCGTACACCATGAGATAAACTACACGATACAGGAAGGGCTCGACGCAATCCGCGACGTAATATATTTCATAGAGACATACGACGTCACAACAGTGCGGGCATCGACACCGATGTATCTGCTCGCACGCGTCATAAAGTCGATGGGCATAAAGATGGTACTCTCGGGAGAAGGGGCAGACGAGGTCTTCGGTGGATACCTCTATTTCCACAAGGCACCCGACGCAAAGGAGTTCCACGAAGAAACCGTGCGGAAACTCGGCAAACTGCATCTCTACGACTGCCTCCGGGCAAACAAGTCGCTGGCAGCATGGGGCGTCGAAGGACGAGTGCCGTTCCTCGACAAAGAGTTCCTCGACACCGCCATGGCCATCAACCCGGAACACAAGATGTGCAGCGGAAAAACCATTGAGAAGAAAATCGTGCGCGATGCATTCGCCGACATGCTGCCAGAAAGTGTGGCATGGAGACAGAAAGAACAGTTCTCCGACGGCGTAGGCTACTCGTGGATAGACACTCTGAAAGAGATAACGTCGGCAGCCGTAACCGACGAGCAGATGACACACGCAGCAGAGAGATTCCCCATAAACACCCCGCTCTGCAAGGAGGAATACTACTACCGCAGCATCTTCGAAGAACACTTCCCATCAGAAAGCGCGGCACGCGCCGTGCCTCACGAAGCGTCCGTCGCCTGCTCGACAGCAAAGGCGCTCGAATGGGACGAGGCATGGAAAAACATGAACGACCCGTCAGGACGCGCCGTGGCAGGAGTACACGAAATGGCATACTGAACAAGCCAGCAGACATAACACACCAGAGACAAGGCGGACCACTACCGGTTCGCCTTTTTCTGTACCAGGCGCACAGACACGCAGATTGTTACATTCTTTAAGATAACTGCTAAAAATAATTACAATCTGATTGCAAGCAGACGTACATACACTACACATCGTCAGAAAACACTGCCGCAGCTCAGAAACCGCTTGACATCGCTCAATGGCAACTTCGGATTTCGTTCGTTTAAATCAATAAAACCTTCCCGGCACACAAAGAATGGGGATTTTCTCTTGCACAGAAAAACAAAACAGCGTAACTTTGCACTCGGAAATCAGAAAGACGGGCGCCATTTCTATGCGACGCTCCGCACCGCAAAAAAAATGACACGCCCTATTTCCTCGAACGAGAAAGCACTCGGAAATCAGAAAGAAAAGTCTGCGAAGACTACATACAAATATTTTTCAGGTAACAGCCCTGCAACACTTTACAGGCAAGGGCACAGGATAACAAATTAAAAACAAAAAGAAAGGAAAAAATTATGAAAAAGATTGTTTTGACCGTAGTAGCTATGCTGACCTTCACTATGGCTTCAGCTGAAAACGAGAACATGAACGCTACAAACGCTTACGTCATGGACGTAAACATGAACAGTCTCGCAAGAGCACTCTCGCTCTCAAACGACCAGTTCGAGGCAGTGAAAGACATCCACGCCACATTCTGCACAGAGATGCTCAACGCTGCGACCGCTGACCGCGCCGACCGCGTGAGACTTACAAAAGAGGCTGTGAAACACGACCTCAAAAACCTCGCCGCTGTACTCGACCGTCAGCAGATGCGCACATACATCGGCATACTCAACACCACATTCAACAACCGTGGCATCAGCATCGTAGAATAATCCGAAGACGTTGCATACCACGCAACGACTCTCATAAAAAAATGACTGGCAACACAGTCTGACTGCAAAAGGGGCGGCTTCCATCAGGAAACCGCCCCTTTCGGTCATACAGACATACAGACCCAGTCCGCCGCAATACACACAAGAAAGCTGGCGAAGCACACTAACCCCGCAGCCCACATGATAAAAAAGTATCAGCCACCGCCCCGCAGAAGGCAGGCATGACACTTTCTTGACATACAAAAAACGCCGTAAAATCCGCCGCGTCTTACCGACGGCAGTTTTACGGCGTTTTTTTATCGTTTTCCCGCTCGTGATGCATATCACTGATATTCAAGACGATACATCATCTTAGCAATCCCCGTCATGTGTTTGTATCGTCAAAAACAGTGTAAAACGCCTGCAAAACAGTCAATCTTGCCACGTGAAATAGTCAATCTTGCAGCCTCACTTTGACTATTTTGCAGCCTCACTTTGACTATTTTGCCCTTCCAAACATTCAAAATGACACTCCGAAGAGCCAAGAACGACACTCCAAACCATGTTTTCCGCCCCTGAAAATATGATTTTCACGAACCTCACATAGGGCAAGAAAGTATCAGTCCACGGCAATCATAGCGATTATTTATTCTTTGCATTTCAACACCATACAGTTACAACCATTTCCGCCAACCGCCAATTTCTCAAGCACTGATATGTCGTCGAACACACGTTATGCTATATCTTGATTTTCAGCCCACTGTTCACACTGTTTCAACACTATGTTCATGGCATCTTCAGCTTCCTCTGTGCTGAAAACGGACGATATCCACCCAAAACGGGGATATCCGTTTTCCGGGAGCGGGCTGACATCATGGGGAAATCGTGAACGGATATGCTCCGTTTTTTCAGCCGATTTCAAGCCGATTTTCAGCTCACAAGTGGGTGGATTGAACCGCTCTTAGTGGGTGGGTATGCTACGTTTTCGCCACCATCAGATGAAGAAGGTGAATGAGAAGAGAAAACTGGCAGATCCAAAGCCAAAAGCCGAATATCCGACTCCGTACTGGACGGAGATAGTGAGAATAATGAGTACGCAGAAGGCCGTGACCTCAGAAGCGACAAACACGCTCGGAGAG
>SFIS01000015.1 GCA_004555245.1 Bacteroidales bacterium | reverse complement strand
CGACCGCCTTTTCGAGGAGGCTGAGATAGCGAAGTTCACGCCGACAGAACTGCGCGAATACGAAGACAGCCGCAAGGCATACCGTGACTTGAAGAACTCTCTGGACACCGCCCTTAGAGACGGCTTCATGCAAGGAATGGAGCAAGGCATGGCAAAAGGCATAGAGCAAGGTATGGCTCAAGGCTTGGAGAAAGGTATGGCAAAAGGCATAGAGAAAGGACGTGAGGAAGGGCGCGCTTCCGCTCTGCTGTCCATAGCTCAGGAAATGAAGAATGCCGGTCTGGGCATAGAACATATACAAAGGTTTACAGGACTGCCAGAAGGTGAAATAGAGAAACTGTAGATTCTGCCTGTTGACCATAGGCAACGAAATAAGCTTTCATGAGACGAGGGTGTGTCAATTCACTTTTGACACACCCTCGTCTCATGTAACTCTGCATCATCTCTGCGGCAGATGCCTCCGGCAGGCTGTCTCATTGCGGTGTCCATCCCGCTGCGGCGGCAATTTTCCGGCAGATCTCGGTGTTGTCTATGCGTCCGCAGAACTGCTCTGCCCCTACACCCACGGCGAAGCATGGCACATATCCGTTGCTGTGGCTGAGAGTCTGCCATCCCACACCCGCACATTCCGCCTGTATCTGGCGCACGGTGACGGCGAGTTCGTCGTCTTTCTGATAGAGCGATTCTATGCTCTCGCCCCTTCCTTCAGCGATGTTGTCGAATGCTTTGCGCAGGCGTGAGTTCTGCTCGTCTGTGAGGTTCACGCCTTTCCAGAAGCCGAAGTTCTCTGCAAGCAGTTGTCTTACCTTCTCCCAGGTCAGTTCCTTTCCGCCGCCTTCGTGCATCGCTTTCAGTTCTTTCCCGAGGTTCTCGATGCTCATGCGCTGGTGTCCTGCGATGTCGAGGTGCAGCTCGTAATCTTTGTTTCCGAGCACGAGGCCGCCTGTCTCATGGTCGGCGGTGACTACGATGAGCGTCTCGTCGGGATGTTGCCGGTAGAACTCGTATGCCACCTTCACGGCGTTGTCCATATCTATCACCTCTTTTATGAAGCATAGGTCGTTGGCGTGGCACGCCCAGTCTATTTTCCCGCCTTCTGCCATGATGAAGAATCCGTCTTTCTCTTTCTGCCGTTTTGTGAGGAAGTGTATTGCCGCGCGTGTGATGTCTGCGAGTGTCATGTCTCCCTTTTTGCGGTCGATGGCGTAAGGCACGGCATATCTGTATTTGCGGTTCGCCTCTTCTGTCTGCAGCAGAATCATCTTGTCGGCGTTCTGCGCCTTCTTCTGATAGTCTTCATGTCCGTGTGCGATGACATATCCCTTCTCTTCCGCCTGTTGGTAGAGGTCAGGTCCTCCGGCTTTCGGGTTGTCTGGCGAGACGAAGTCAGAGCCTCCGTAGAAATCGTTTCCGCTGTTGACGAGCTGCTGCCCTATGTCGTAGGTCTTCTTCCGGTATGGTCCGTGAGCGTAGAAGGCGGCGGGCGTGGCGTGGTCGATGCTGACGCTTGTCGCGATGCCTACGGCGGCGCCCGCCTCTCGTGCCCATTCGGCGATGTTGCTGACGCGCGTGGTGAGGTCGGCGAGCATGCCGACGGTGCCGTTCGCCGTCTTGTGGCCGCAGGCGAGGGCGGTGCCGGCTGCGGCAGAATCCGTCACGCCGTTCGTTGCGCTGTGTGTGTTGACGAAGGCGGAATAGGGGAACGACGAGAAGCACAGCTCGCTGATGCCGATGCGCCCTTCAATGGCGGCGAGGTATGTCTCGGCTGCGTTGACATGGTTGACACCCATGCCGTCGCCTATGAAGTAGAAAACGTATTTCGCCCTGCCCGCAGCCATGGCGGCAAGCGAGAGCAGGAGGAGGGTACAGAAGATGAAGGTTCTTTTTCTCATGGTGGTGTGGTTTGCCTAAGTTTGCATTGTCGTTACGAATCTGAACGAGGGCATGTCAGAATGCAGTGACACGCCCTCGTGATGATTGCTGTCTTGCGGGCAGCTTATTTCTGAATGTAAGCCTTGCTTTTCTTGTTACCTTTTTTGATAATGTAAACTCCGGAAGCGGCGGGCCGCATGATGCGTACACCTTGCAGGTTGAAGTATTCGGTAGCGGCATTTGCGTCGTCTGCCGGGATGTTGGTAATACCCGTTGTAATGCCTGTATCACCCCCAGCATTGTAAACACCGTAGTTGCGGACCTTTACGTTGTCGCGGGTTTGCGAACCTGAACCACTGAATATTACGTTACATTCATCAAGAGCGCCGCTTGTTTCCACCACATATTCGTAGTATTCACCATTGAAAGTCATGGCGCTTCCCGGCCACTTACCAGTGATTTCGTGGCATTCGTTGTTGCCATAGATGTAGCAGTTTACGTTTGCCCAATTTGCCGAGGAGTTGTCGAAGAAGATATGCCATACCGTGGTCATGCTTTCCGCTTTCGTAAATTCTGCCGAACCGGTTGTAGTGTCCGTACCGTCTGTTGCGCTCCAGCTTACAGTAACCGTTTCGCCTACGTTCATGTCCGCGCCTATGGTGAATGTTGCGGTGCCTGTGAACGGCACTTCATTGCCGCTGCCTACCTTGTACCAGGCAGAAGTGGCGTTGGCAGCTGTAATGGTGACATCCTGCGAGCCTACAAATTTGCCGCCTTTTGGCGAGATGGTCACGTTAGGTCCTTTTGCACTAATCACCTCGTACGGGTCGCGTGCCGATCCGATCTTATAGACTCCGCCGTTCACGTAATTATATCCGCCTTCGTTGTTGCCGGGCGACTGTTCGTTGCCGTTGTTGCTGAAGATGATGCTCGCTCCTTCTGGAATCACGTCGGTGCCTGTGTAGGTCCACTTGTACATGTTATTGCCGAGATACTGAAGCTTTTCGCCCGGCCATGTGCCTCCGGTGTAGTTTTTTGAAGATTGCCATATCCATACAGTGGCATTGTTCCATGATTCGTGATATAGGAATATCGCTTGCTCTCCGGCTTTCATGGCAGGCGCTGTTACGGTTTCCGGCTCTTCGCGTGTACCGCTGCCGCCTGATTCGCCGCCGCCTGATACCGGTTTTTTTGTCCACGTTTCGTCAGGCATGGTCTCGTCAGGCCATGACGCCCACGGCTGATCTACTGAAGCGTCGCCATACAGGTATTTGCCGTCGTCGCCTATCTTGCCCGGACCGTTGAGCACATATACGCGCATGTTTCCCTTTCCGGAACATTCTGCCGTGAGAGTGTTGTCTGTCACTATTTTCACATCGCCTGTAACTGCATCCACGTATGTTCCGTTCAGGATATTTGTGAAAGTGGAGTTTCCGGATATAGTGACAAGAACGTATGAATCTGTATCGCCTTCAGTGTATCGCCGCTTAAAGGAAAGGCTGCCCGAACAGCCCTCTGTAGAGTATTGTCCCTTGCGCAGCGCCGGCACAGCCGCACGTATCTTGTTCAGGCGCTGGATGTGGCGCGCCAGAGGATAAGTCAGTGTCGAAGCCATGTTGCCGGTAGCACCGCTGTATTCCGCAAAGTCCGTGACATTCACTTTTCCTTCGATGTATCCTCCAAAATAGGCACGGCCGGTTTCCTTGAGCGGTAACACAGCGCCTTTGTCTATATCTTTTCCTTTCTGGAATTCCACTTCTGATCCATAGAACAGACACGGTATGCCGCGGAAGGTGAACATGAGCGAGAGGTTTTCAGCCCATGTCGCCTGGTCCTTACTGAAGCGGTAGTTGCTGTCAGGGGCATAGTCGTGCGAATCCACATAAACCACATTGTATGTGGCGTCGTTGTAGAGATAGTCTTGTGTATGCACGCCAAAAGCGCCGGCGGCGGAGTTGAAATTCCAGTGCATGGCAAAGTCGATGACGTTCAATCCGGAGAAGTCGGAGTGGTCCGGAGTGTGGTAGTTATTGCCATTGAGCAGAGCGTTGTCGCTGCGGCGCAGGATTTCATCCGCATGTCCAAGGTCGTCTGTTCCCTGCTGGAGAGCGGATTGCCAGTTGGTGTGTCCGCTGACGGTCTCATAGTCATGTGAGCCTTCGGTGGGTGTAGGTATAGCCACCACATTGTCCCACGAGGCAGCGTTATAGTCCCACGGATAGTCTTTAGATTCTTTCCATGTGTAGTAGCAGGGCGAGCAGTTGTAGTTTGCGCCGCGGTAAATCACTTCCATCGAGCGGGCGCAGACTTCGCCGAACATGAAGAAGGGGCTGCCGCCGCGTTTTGCCTTCGCTTCTGCAGATTCTGCCGCCTGTTGGAATTGCGGCAAGAAATTGTTGTTGAACGAGAGACGCGGGATGTGTCCTGCGGTGTCGATACGGAAGCCGTCAACGCCCATCTTGATGAAGCGTGAGTAGCAGTCCACGATATATGAGCTGACGGCGGGGTGTTCTGTGTTAAGATCGACGCAGTCGCCTGCTATCTGTCCCCACCAGCGCGACGGGTCGTCCCAGTCAAACCACGCCTTGTGGTGCCAATAGTTGTGGATGTCATTGTTCTCGAAATCCGTATTCTTCATCAGTGCCAGGCGCGAGCCGTATTGGTCTGCCGGCTTCATCGAGGCATAGTTCTCCGGAAGCTTGCCGCCTTCACTCTGCGGCACCACTTTCATGCAGCTGATGTCTCCAAGGTCGATAGAATAGTCCTTTTCAAACATCTTGCAAAGATGGGCTTCGCCGAAGTTGCCGGTATGTTGCAGCACAATGTCAAGGATAAGCTTCATGCCACGTTTGTGCACCTCGTCGATGAGTGTCTGGAATGCCACGTCAGCATCGGCGTCCGTGTCGGACTTTCCTACGTAGCGGTGGTCGATTTTAGAGAAGTCCATGGCATGGTAGCCGTGATAGTCGAGGCCGGAACCGTTCTCGACGACAGGCGTAATCCACACGGCGGTAAAACCGAGAGCCTTGATGTAGTCGAGCTTGTCGATGAGGCCTTTGAAGTCGCCACGCCATTCCGGGTCGTTCACGTTAAGCACTCCGTCCCAGCAGTAGGTGTTGTTTGTCGGGTCGCCGTCGTAGAAGCGGGTGGTAATGGCAAAATAGATTGTCTCGTCGCGGAAATCCGTGCGATTCCCTACAAACGTCGCGGCGTTTGAAACAAGTGCCGATGTTGCCGACAGTACACTTAGTAGCAACAGATAAAATTTTTTCATTGATTTAGTTTTAAGTAATATAGAAAGTTAGATAAAAAAGTCGTTCGGCTGCAAATTTACGTTTTTTTTCAATTTTTCGACATGTTCGTTCTAACAAGCGTATCACTTTTTCAATGCAAACCATTGCACAAACCGTGGTGCGAACGGCGAGACGCGATGCAGAACATACAAGACGGTGGTGCAAAAGGCTGTCAGCGAGGGTGTCAGGAAGTGTGGCTTGTAATCCTGAAAATAGCGTCGCGTAATCGTATGGTAGCAGTCAAAAGTTCGTATGATTGCGGTCGAAAATCAGAAGCGGTTCCGAGGCTTGGTTGGCAGACTCTTGTTTCAGACGACAACAGAGACAGCGGAGACAACGGAAAGGAGGTGGGGTGATGTCACGGAGTGGCATTCGCAACGGTGGCAACGTATATGATGGCGGACGGCGAAGGTGTCGGGGTTAGGGCACAAAAAAATCCCGCACCTTTTACGGATGCGGGATTTCCAGCGCTTCAAGATGGGCTTGAACCAACGACCCCCTGATTAACAGTCAGGTGCTCTAACCAACTGAGCTATTGAAGCAGTTATTTTTTGCAGCCAAGTGTGTTGTTCTTGATTGCGAGTGCAAAGTTACGACGTTTTTTTGAATCGTGCAAATATTTTGGCGATTTTTTTTGTTTTTCACGGAAAAAAGCCGTCATTTCGCCTTTCTCCCTGATGTTTTTCATGTAAAAAGCCCGCAAACGGCGTGTTCCGGAAACCGTTTGCGGGCTGTTGTCGTATGTTGTCTTTTTGCTGTCGTCAGTCTCAGAGCAGGGCCTCGATTTCTGCGTTGATGTCCTTTATCTGCAGGTCTCGTTTCACGGGCGAGCAGTTGCGGTCGAGGAGGAAGAATGTGGGTATGCTCTGCACGTTGTATGTGTTTGCCGCGGTGCCGTCGCTGTCGAAGACAGAGATCCACGGCAGTGCGGCTACTGATGTCTTCCAGAAGTGTTCGTTTGTGCCTACAGCCACCTGGTAGATCTGCAGTCCGCGGTCGTGGTATTTGTTGTAGAGCGAGCGCAGTGTCATGATGCGTTCTGCCGAGCCTTCCGCCTCGAACGAGTGGAAGTCGAGCAGCACGACGTTGCCTTTCAGCGCTGACAGTTTCCGTTCTACGCCTTTGTTGTCCGTGAGGGTGATTTCCACTATGTCGGTGGCGTGAATCTTGTCTGCCTCGACGGTGAGTCCGCGGTTGTTGTTGTCCACGATGCGTTGTGTGCGCATTCCCTCGAGTGCTATGTTGTGGAGGTTCTGTCCGCGTTCGGCGTTGGGGTAGAAGGTGTCCCATGATGTCGCCACTGCTGCGAACATCTTTATGTCTTCGCGGTTGGCTCGCGGGTTGAAGATGAGGCGCGAGCCCACAGCCTGGAAGAGCGCGAAGTATGCGTATGCCTTCATCGGCTCGCGTATGATATAGTCAGCCTTTATCTCTTCCTTGTATCTGGCGATGACGTTGTCTATCGAATCGGCGGCGGTTGTCACGCTGAGTGTCGGGTCGCGGTCTATTTCGATGCATCTGTTCTGCAGCGCAATCTGGCGGTAGGCGAGTTCCTGGATTTTCTTGCAGTTGTCTGAGCCTTCGATGTCGTACCGCCATGCCATCTCTGGATACCTTGCCTTCACGGTGACGGTCTCTGTCGAATCTGCCGAGACGTTGATGATTTGTCCGGCGATGCGCAGGCGGTAGAATTCCGGCGCGTCGGCGGCGTCTGCGGCGAAGCTGAACGAGCCTCCCTCGTCGAGGCGGATCGAATCGAGCGTCACGGGACCCTCGAGGGACAGGTTCTCGAAATACAGCACCGAATCCTTGGCGTTCGTTATCGAGCCTTCGACATGAAACTGCTGTTTCTGGCAGCCTGTCATGAGCAGTGCCGGGAGAAGGATGCCGAGGCTTGTCTGTAGTGTCTTCTTCATTATCTTGCTGATTGTGTGTTTTGTATTGGGCTTTATGGGTTGCAAAAGTACACATTTTCTTACACATATACAAATTATTGAATGTTTTTTTGTCGGGAGGGATATTGACTTTCTTAAAAAAACATAACAATTCACTATATAATAAGGTGGAAAAGAAACTTTTCACTACTTTTGCGCCCCGAAACATGGCATGGCTCTGTGCCGTGTGCCCTGTGTGCGGCACAGAGCCAGTGTCTCCCGGCAGCCTCTGTGCCGGAAAACCGTATTGTCGAACCACAACCGTATTCAACTAAAGAATATGCAGGAAAACCTTGTTATTGTAGAGAGCCCCGCGAAGGCAAAAACGATCGAGAAATTCTTGGGAAAGGATTTCAAGGTGATGTCGTCCTACGGCCACATCCGTGATTTGAAGAAGAAGGAGATCAGCATCGATCTCGCCACGTTGCAGCCGGAGTATGAGATTCCGGAAGAGAAGAAGAAGCTTGTCAGCGAGTTGCGCAGCCAGGTGAAGAAAGCCGACAAGGTGTGGCTGGCCTCCGATGAGGACCGCGAGGGTGAGGCCATCTCGTGGCATCTCTGCGAGGTGCTTGGCCTTGACGAGGCAAAGACCGCCCGCATCGTCTTCCACGAGATTACGAAGAGTGCCATCCTCGACGCCATACAGCATCCCCGCCATCTCGACATGAACCTTGTCGATGCGCAGCAGGCGCGGCGTGTGCTCGACCGTCTCGTCGGCTTCAAGCTCTCGCCCGTGCTGTGGCGCAAGGTGAAGCCCGCCCTCTCCGCCGGACGCGTACAGTCGGTGGCGGTTAGGCTCATCGTCGAGCGCGAGCGCGAGATACAGAATTTCGTCTCCGAGCCGTTCTACCGCGTCAATGCCATCTTCGTTGTCGAGAAGGACGGCCATCCCGTCGAGGTGAAGGCAGAGCTTGACCGCCGCTTCACCACCTACGACGACGCCTCCCACTTCCTCACCCTCTGCCGCGACGCCGCCTTCACTGTGGGCGACATACAGCAGAGGCCGCTCCACCGCTCCCCCGCACCCCCCTTCACCACCTCGACACTGCAGCAGGAGGCGGCGCGCAAGCTCGGCTTCACCGTCTCACAGACGATGATGGTGGCGCAGCGGCTGTACGAGAACGGTATGATAACATATATGCGTACCGATTCGGTGAACCTCTCGAAGCTGTGCATCGGAGCCACGAAATCGCTGATAGAGAAAGAGTACGGCGCAGAATACTCGCAGCCGCGCAACTTCCATACCAAGTCGAAAGGCGCACAGGAGGCACACGAGGCGATACGCCCGACATACATGGACCAGGCGAAAATCGAAGGCACCGTCCAGGAGCGACGCCTCTACGACCTGATATGGAAACGCACCGTGGCGTCGCAGATGGCTGACGCCGACATCGAGAAGACGCAGATCTTCATCGGCATGACAAACTCTGCCGAGAACTTCATAGCGCAGGGAGAGGTGGTCACCTTCGACGGCTTCCTGAAAGTGTATGCCGAAAGCCGCGACGACGACAGCGAGCAGGAGACAGCCTCGCCGCAGCTCCCCGCACTCAGCATAGGACAGCAGCTGGAATGCCGCGAGATAACGTCAACCGAACGCTTCTCGCAGTCGCCGGCACGCTACACCGAGGCCTCGCTCGTACACAAGCTCGAGGAGCTCGGCATCGGACGCCCGTCAACCTACGCACCCACCATATCCACCATACAGCAGCGCGAATACGTGCAGAAAGGCGACAGAAAGGGCGAAGAGCGCAAATATGTCATCGACACGCTGAGAGGAAGCGTCATCTCGTCAAAGACGAAAGTGGAGATGGTAGGCTCTGACAAGGGCAAGCTGCTGCCAACGGACATCGGCATCGTCGTCAACGACTTCCTCATCAAGTTCTTCCCCGACATCATGGACTATAACTTCACGGCACGCGTAGAAGAGAAGTTCGACGAGATAGCTGGAGGCAGGGAACCCTGGAACGAGATGCTGAAAGAGTTCTACGCCAAGTTCAAGGACATGGTTGACGAAACCATCAACACCCGCTCCGAGCACAAGGCGGGCGAACGCCTCGTAGGCACCGACCCCAAGAGCGGCAAGCCCGTCTATGTGAAGATAGGACGCTACGGACCCGTGGTGCAGATAGGACAGGCGGAAGACAAGGAGAAGCCGCGCTTCGCACAGCTGCCATCAGACAAGTCGATGGAGACCATCACCCTCGACGAGGCCCTCGAACTCTTCTCGCTGCCGCGCTCGCTCGGGCAGTTTGAAGGACACTTCGTCACCATCGGCTCCGGACGCTTCGGCCCATACATACACCACGACAAGAAATACATCTCCATACCGAAAGGCATCGACCCGCTCAACATCACCATGGAGACAGCCGTGAAACTCATAGCCGAGAAACGGCGCGCAGAAGAACAGCGGCACATCAAGACCTTCGACGAAGACGAGCGGATGCAGCTACTCAACGGCAGATACGGACCATACATCGCCTTCGACGGCAAGAACTACCGCCTGCCGAAACAGCTGCACGACCGCGTGGCGGAACTCACCTTCGACGAGTGTATGGAAATCGTAAACACTCCTGTCACATCAAAACGTACGGCAAAGAAATCATGACACGCATCATCCTCATCGGATACATGGGAGCCGGGAAGACGACAATAGGCAAAGCACTCGCCAGACAGCTCGGCATCATGTTCTACGACCTCGACTGGTATGTCGAGAACCGTATGCGGAAAAGCATCGCGCAAATCTTCGACGAGAGCGGAGAAGACGGATTCCGGGAGATAGAACACAACATGCTGCACGAGGTGGCGGAGTTTGAAGACATCGTACTCTCGTGCGGAGGCGGCACACCGTGCTTCTTCGACAACATGGACTATCTCAACCGCCAGGGCGAGACACTCTACCTCAAGGCCTCGCCCGAAGTGCTCGCACGCCATCTGCGTATGGGAAAGAACATCCGCCCGCTCATACAGGGCAAGGACGAAGCACAACTGCTCGAATACATCAAGGACAGCCTTGCAAAACGCGAGCCCTTCTATTCAAAGGCACGCCACACTCTCGACATCGACGTGCTGGATAACCTGCAGAAGATAGAGCACAGCGTTGAGGAGGCAAGGTGCACATTGGGCATCTGACAGATGCACACCACCCACCACACACACCACACAGAATGAACATCACAGTAGTAAAGGTAGGCGGAGCCGTCGTCGAAGACGAGGCGCAGCTCCAGCAACTCATATCAGACTTCGCCGACATCCCCGGGCCAAAAGTCCTCGTGCACGGCGGAGGACGCCGGGCAACAAAAGTCGCCGCACAACTCGGCATAGAGAGCCGCATGGTGAACGGACGCCGCATCACCGACGCACAGATGCTCGACGTAGTGACCATGGTCTATGGAGGCCTGGTGAACAAACACCTCGTGGCATCCCTGCAGGCAAAAGGCATCAACGCCGTCGGACTGACCGGGGCGGACATGAACATCATCTCCTCACACCGCCGACCGCCGAAGACAATGACCGTTGACGGAGAAGAGACAACAGTAGATTTCGGCTTCGTAGGAGACGTGGACCGCGCCGACGGCCTCGCCATCGCATCGCTGCTCGCACAGGGCATCACACCTGTCATCGCACCCCTCACACACGACGGCATGGGAAACATGCTCAACACCAACGCCGACACCATGGCGGCAGAGACTGCCAAGGCTCTCGCAAAAGAGCATATCGTCACACTCGTCTTCTCGTTCGAGAAAGCCGGAGTGCTCGCCAATGCCGACGACGACACGTCAGTCATTCCCGTCATCACGCGCGACAGCTTCAACAGCCTGTGTGCCCAAGGCATCATATCGGGCGGAATGCTGCCCAAGATAGAGAACGCCCTCGATGCCGTCGATGCCGGAGTGAAGAAAGTGGTCATCACTCTCGCCACCCGGATAGCAGCTGACGGCGGCACGACGGTGACAAAATAATCCGCCGCCCATCCGCCTCACAACACCCCATAGCGACACAAGAGACAACGACAATGGACTTCGCACGCGACATACTCCCGCTGAAAGACCGGCTCTACCGGCTTGCGCTGCGGCTCACCATGCAACATGAGGAGGCGGAAGACATCGTACAGGACACTCTGCTGAAACTCTGGAACATCATCAGCCGCGGCGGGAAAATCGACAACATCGAAGCCTACTCCATAGCCATGTGCCGCAACCTCGCACTCGACAGACTGCGGCAGAACAGCCGCAACACCGTCAGCTACGACAGCGGAACCATGCCCGAGGCTCCGGGAGAAAACCCCTACGACCGCATCTTCGTGAAGGAAGGCATGAAAATCGTGGCAGAACTCATGTCGCACATGCCCGAGAAACTGCGGACCTGCATGCAGCTCAGAGACTTCGAGGGCATGTCATACCACGACATATCGAAAGCCCTCGACATAACGGAAGACCAGGTCAGGGTGAACATCTTCCGTGCAAGGAAATTCATAAAGGAGAGGCTGGAAAGTCTCAACTGAAAAAAACCGATACGAACGATATGGACATCATTGGAGTCCGTATCGTTCGTATCGTTTGTAACGTTATGGGCGTTAGTAACGTTCATAACGTTATTGTCGTTATTTACGTTTTTATCGTTCGTAACGTTATTGTCGTTCATAACGCAACCTTGACAGTCTATCTCACGCAAATCTTATGTCCGTGCAGCTCTGCTGTCAC
The DNA here is from genome assembly GCA_004555245.1 of Bacteroidales bacterium. Lineage (GTDB taxonomy): Bacteria > Bacteroidota > Bacteroidia > Bacteroidales > Bacteroidaceae > Prevotella. The sequence goes on along the minus strand of SFIS01000015.1, from coordinate 30,607 downwards.
GATGTTCATCATGTTCAGGATGTCGAGAATGCCCTGAACGCCCTCGCCGCGCTCTGCAACGAAATGAATCTTCAAATCGAGCAGGTCAGGGCTGGCAAACTCCACGTCGCAGTTGTATTCGTGCCCGATGCTCAGCAGCAGGTCCTTCAGCGTCACGTCGTCATAATATATGAAGCCGTCGCGCCATGAGGTGTAGGGCGTCACATCCACCTCGTCCACCTCTAACCTTCCGCCGGCATGGATGCGCGCCCGCTCGCCCGGTTTCAGAATCCGCTGTGCCGCGGCTGCGACGCTGACGCTGCCCGACACGAGCACCACGTTGTCCTCTGCAGTCCCCTCGGCGGTGACGTTGAACTCCGTGCCCAGAACCCGCGTCGTCATCCGTTCCGTCTTCACGACAAACGGCTTCTCCGCATCTTTCGCCACCACGAAATACGCCTGTCCCTTTAGTTCCACGAGGCGCTGGCTGCCCACGAAGCGCACGGGGAATTTCAGTCTGCTGCCCACATGCAGGAAGACCTTCGATCCGTCTGGCAGCGCCACCGTCAGCTTCTCGCCCTGCGGCACGCAGACCTCTATCCTCTCCGCCGTCTCTGGCAGGCTGCTGACGTCAAGCTCGTCATCGTCCGTCACCTCCGCCGCTATCCTCTCTCCGTCTTCCGCTTTCACCGTCACGTCCGCCTCGGGTTGTGCAATGCTGAAGAGCACGGGCTGCGGTGTCTCCGCCGTCTTCGCCCCGCTGTTCTCCCGCCACATTGTCATCACTGTCAGCAGCGCGGCACAAGCCGCCGCCGCCATTGCCACGCGCATCATCCATACCCTGCGTCTGCCGCCGTTGTCTCCGTCCTTCTGCCGTTCTCCGTCGGTCTGTGCGTCGCCGCATTGCCCCTTGCCGGCATAATGCGTCAGTATCTTCTGCAGCCGCTGCTCAACGTCGTCGTTGCGGCGGCTGCAGTCAGCGGCGGCTGCAAGGGCGAGGATGTCCGTCAGGCGGGCGTCAGTACGGTCGTCGTCGGGCAGCTCTGTCGCAGGCTCCTGCGTGTCTTTCATCCCGTCGAGAGCGTCGAGAAGCTCGTCGTCGAGGGAGTATATGTCTTTTATGTTGTTGTCGTCGTGTGTCATTTCCCTTTTCCTTTTTCCTTACAGAATACACCTTATATATATATTATACAATCGAAGAGAGCGAATGGCTACATTTTTTCGTGTTTTTTTCTATACTCGTCGAGAATCTTCAGCGCCTTGCCGATGTGTTTCTTTATCATGCTGACGCTCACGCCCATCTCCTCGGCCACCTCCCTGTATTTCTTGCCGTCGATATAGCAGCTGACGAGAATTGAGCGCGTAGGCTCTCCGATGTCCTCTATCACCTTCATCGCCGTTTTCATGCGATCCTCATATCCCTGCTGCATCTCTTCGGATGTCGCCATCTGTGCCGTCTTCAGGAAGTGTTCGGCATAGCGTCTCTGCAACTTCCGTCGGCGCAGGAAGTTGATGGCATGGTTTGTCGTGGCGGTGTAGAGATACGCACCGGCCTTCGCTCGCTCTATCCTTCCGAGATTCTTCAGGATATTTTCGAACGCCATTCCGACAATGTCGTGACAGTCGTCCTCGTCAGCCACCATCGTCCTGACATAGCTCACCAAGGGCGAGTAGTGGCTTCTGAAAACGTCTTCAAATTCTTCGATGTTCATTAAGGGTTGTTATGATTTCGATGCAAAATTATACAAAAATGACGAACAGACATTTTTTAATAATTTCTTCATTTTTCCGTAGCCTTTTGTAATCTGTGCGAAAATCATCTATGCGCGCTACTTTCCCGACAATTTCGACCGCCCCGTCATCACCATCGCCGAGGCGGGCGAGACGGTAGGGCGCCGCATCGGTGTGAAGAACGACTGGTACTGCCTCTGCCTCGACGCCCACGCCTACGGCATGAAGACCGACCACCCGATATTCCGGGGCCCGTACAAGGTGAAGCTGACGATGACCGGCCGCCCCACGCCGGAGGGGGCGAAAGAGTATGCGCCCTTGACAGGCGAGACACTGCCAGAGACCACCCCGATGTGGAGGGTGCAGAAACGGGGCTACATGACAGACAAAGGCTACAAGGTGGGCATGGTGGTGCGCCCGTGGGGATACGAGGATTCGCCCGAGGCGGAATGGATTTCAGGCGGAGAGAGCGCAAAGAGCTACGACGCCATGGCGATAGGCCGCCACGCCAACTGGCTGCACTGGGGATTTGCCGCCTCACCGGCAGACATGACAGACGAGGCGAAGCCCGTCTTCGCAAATGCCGTGGTGTATATCAGCAAGTTTGCAGGACAGCATATCATAGCGCGCAAGCTGAACCAGAACATCCCCACCCGCAACCGTGCCACGGAGATGAAATACCGTGTCGGAAAGGAAGTGTATAATGGCTTTGTGGCTTCTATGGAGGAATACAACGTCCAGATGAAGCACATGGCAGACTCGCTGAAGAAGAAGGAGGCGGCGGGCGAGAAGCTCACCGACATCGACAGGCAATACCTCATGATGGCAGAACACCCGCAGCCGGTGCCTGACTACGCTCAGTTCGTACAGCAGCAGGCGGGCAGCCTCTACGCACAGTTCGGCACCGATGTCGCCGCATACGAGAAATACTACACTGAGAACATGCCGTATTTCTACGCCACCCTCGACGGCTACGACCTACTGCTCGACGAGGACGCGAAGAGCCTCGGCATCGCCAACAACGACAAGCGCCTGCTCGACCGCGCCGTCACCATGTGGGAGAAAGGCGAGGATGTGGAGAAGGCGCGCCGCCTGCTCTGCCGCTACACACTGCTGCGCTACGACAACCCGGAAGAGTGGCGCGCATGGCTGAAGAAATACGGGAAGCAGCTCTTCTTCACCGAGAGCGGAGGATGGCTGTGGCTCGTCAACTCGCAAGACCCGACGACACCCGGCAACGACTATTCGGTGCTGAAAGCAAACGAGGCTGACGCCTCGGAGATGGCTGAGGTGAGAGAGGCGACGTCCATCGACAACCCCGTGCAGCTCGCCGCCGTGGTAGAGACCTCGGGCGACGAGAAGACACTTGTCGTGAAGATGAAGATACACCCCGGCTACCATATCTACGCCGTCGTCTCTGACAAGGACCCCTACATCGCCAACACCTACGACATCAGCGTCAGTGAGGGTGCCGCACTCGCAGGAGAGTTGCAGAAGCCTGCCGGGCGGCTGCTCAACTCGACAGGCACTGTGGTGTATGAGGGCGAGCAGATCTTCCGCCAGAAATTCAGAGGCGGAGACAACGGCGCCGTCAGGTTCACAGTCAACTTTCAGGCGTGCGACAACCACTCGTGCCTCATGCCGATGTCAAAGACAATAGAAGCGCGATACTGACAATTTCACAACCAAACAAAAACATAAAACTTATGAGAGACAAAAGATTCCTTGGCGTGCTTCTCGCATTTCTCGTCAGCATCATGACGATGGCGCAGGGCATCACCATGAAATTCAACCAAGAGACGCTGCCCTCCGTTTTCAAGAAAATGGAGAAGGCGACAGACTACAAATTCGTGTTCGTCTATAACGACGTGAGCAAATACACCGTGACGGGCGAAGTGAAGAAGGCGTCCATCGGAGCTGCGATGGACTATCTCCTTGCCGGCAAACCTCTGACATACACCGTCAGGGGAAAGATTGTGAATGTCACGAAGAAAGCGCCGAAGGCTGCCGACAGCCGCAAGCGCCGCGTGTCGGGTTATGTGACGGACGAGAGCGGCGAGCCTCTCACTGGCGTCACCATCTGCATCGGCGATTCGAAGGTGTGCTGCCTCACCGACGACAAGGGCTTCTACGCCCTTGACGTGCCCACATCTGCCTGCACGCTGAAGATGAGCTTCATCGGCTCGCTAACATCTGAGGTACACCTGCCCAAAGGCATCGACGAGCTGAAACGCAACGTGCAGATGCAGACAAACCTCATGCTCGAAGAGGTGGTGGTGACGGGCTATCAGGAGATTTCGAAGCCGAAGATGACCGGCTCGGTGACAACCATCACCGCATCGAAACTCGACGAGCGATACACCACGAACATCATGGACAACCTCGAGGGCCGCGTGGCAGGCCTGTCCACCTACAACGGCAAGATGACCATCCGCGGCACATCGTCGCTCTATGCCGAGACATCGCCACTCCTCGTCGTTGACGGGCTCCCCATCGAAGGCTCCATCGACGACCTCAACCCGTACGACATCGAGAGCGTCAACGTGCTGAAAGACGCTGCGGCCAACGCCATCTACGGTGCCCGCGCGTCGAACGGCGTCATCGTTGTGACCACCAAGAACGCCAAGAAGGCAGGCAAGATAGACATCGACTTCTCTGCCAACCTCACCGTCTATGAGAACAAGAATGTCGATTACGCCGACAACTTCTACATGACACCGTCGCAGCAGGTGGATACCGAGGCTGCCTACTGGGACTACTATTTCTTCAACAACGACGGCGAGGTGGCTGACCCTCTGACATCGACTGCCAATAGCATTGCAATGGGGACAGGTGCTATCACGCCAATACAGTATGCCTTCTACCAGAAAGCCCTCGGCAACATGACCGACGCCGAACTGCAGAACCAGTTGGCAAGCCTGAAGAAGAACAACTACGCCCGCGACTATGCCGACGCGGTCTATAAGCAGCGTGTCATGCAGCAGTACAACCTGTCGCTGCGCGGACGCTCTGACAAGTTCCGCAACAGCCTCACGGTAAACTACAAATACGACAACAGCGGCATCATCAACCATTTCAGCAACCAGTTCAACCTGCAGTACAAGGGCGATTTCGACCTCACGCGCTGGCTCACCGCAACGGTGTCTGTCAACGGAATCTACGGCAAGCAGCGCCAGGCGGGCTACGACTATAACGGATCTTATGCCGACATCTGGGCGACAGCGGCGTACATGCCATTCTACAACGCCGACGGCACGGTGAAGGGACAGCACTACTGGTATGACGGCAACGACTACCTGACCTTCCCGAAAGGCTTTGAGGACATGAGCAGCAACCCCGTTGACGAATACTACAAGAACACCGCGACCACGCGCCGCCAGTATATGCGCTACCACGGCGAGCTGCTGTTCAAAATCATCGACGGCCTGACCGCCAACGCGCAGTTTGTCTATGAGACAAACCACACCACGGCAGATTGGTATGCCACACAGGACAGCCACCTCATGCGCACCATGCGCAACGCCTACGGCTCTGTCGATGCCGGCGGAAACTTCTCGACGATGGTGCCTTCGACGGGCGGCTATCTGCAGAGCACGAACACCGACGGACGCTACTGGACTGCCCGCGGACAGATGAACTACGTCAAGTCTTTCGGCAAGCACGAAATCAACGCACTGGCAGGTCTGGAGTTCCGCGAGACAAAGCTCAACGGCAGCAAGGCTCTCGCCCTCGGCTACGACGACCAGCTGCAGTCGAGCGCGACACACACCGTCGATTTCGGCACGATGAGCACGATGACCTACTCGCCGAACTTCTTCGCCGCCTCAGGCGGCTACCCCGCACAGCAGTTCGTCTTCAACCCCTACATCCGCGATGCGATGGGCGTTGTCACCGACACGCACCACAAATACGCGTCGGGATATTTCAACGCCACCTACACTTACGATAGCAAGTACAACGCATTCGGCTCGTTCCGTAAGGACTATGCCGACGTGTATGGACTGAATGCCAAGTTCCGCGGCAAACCGCTGTGGTCGGTAGGTGCCGGCTGGCTCATCCACAACGAGAAGTTCATGGAAGAGCTGAAGTGGATAAACTTCCTCAAGCTGCGTGTCAGCTACGGTGTGACGGGCAACATCTATCAGGGAGCGACGAGCTATATGACAGCCACGTCGGGCCAGCTCAACTCTGACACCAACCTGCCTATGGGCGAGATAGAAAGCCCTGCCAACCCGAACCTGAAATGGGAGCAGAGCCGGACGACGAACATCGGTATCGACTATTCGTTCTTCAACAACCGCCTGCGCGGCGCACTCGACTATTATATAAAGGAAGGCAAGGACATCTTCTCGAACATGACACTCGACCCGACGACAGGCTTCACGTCGATGTTCGTCAATATGGCGTCGATGCGCAACAGAGGTATAGAGCTGCAGCTGACCTACGACTGGTTCCGCGCCAACACACGCAAAGACTGGGCATGGACCACCAACTTCACCTTCTCGCACAACAGCAACAAGGTGACAAGCGTGGAGAATCCGTCAACCAGAGCCTACCAGCTCATCTCAAACCCCTATGTCGAGGGCTATGCCTCAAGCGCCATGTGGTCATACCGCTTCGCGGGAATCAGCGACCAGCCGGGCGAGCAGGGACAGACACTCTGGTATGTTGAGGACGACAACAAGAAACATACAGCGTCAAGCAGCAGCGTTGACATTATGGAATACTCAGGACAGGCAGAGCCAAAGGTCATCATGGGTATGGACAACAGCGTGCGCTGGAACGGCTTCTCTGTCAGCATTCTCATGGCATACTACGGCGGACACAAGATGCGCGCGCTGCAGGAGGAAGAGACATTCCATGTGCCCACAAAGGCTATACCAAGCTATTTCCTCAATGCGTGGACACCGGAGAATCCTACCAACACACCGGGCATCGGACGTTACTCTTCAAGTTCTCTCGGATCGGAACCCACCTACGGCAATGTCTATGTCCGCGACGCCGACTTCCTTAAGATCCGCAACATCGTGCTGGGCTACGACTTCCCAAGCCAGTGGATTAAGAATCTCGGCATGAACCGCCTCACACTGCGCTTCCAGATAGACAACCCCAAGGCTCTCTGGGTGAAGAACGACGTGGGCGTTGACCCCGAGACACTCGGCATACGCAACCCAAGCTCTTTCATCTTCGGACTTAACGTAAACTTCTAAACCTACGACAACAATGAGAATAAACAAGATATTCTGTGCAGCCCTCGCTGCCGCAGCGCTTTCCCTCTCATCGTGCGAGGACTTCACCGAAGTCCAGCCCAAGGGGAAGAACCTGCTCTCCACCACCGACCAGCTCGAGATGCTGCTCAACTACGAATACTATGGCGGGAACAACGATATGCGTCTCATGGCGGGCGACATGATCTATGCCTTCTCGCCATTGGCAAACGAAATATCAAAGCCCACAAAGTCACGCAACGTCATCATCTGGACATACGACGAGGCGAACATCGAGAAGATGGCAGAACTGACGGCGAGCGACGCCGACTATACATACTACTACGGTATCATAGGCAAGATTTCCAACCCTATCCTGCAGCAGGTGGAGAAGGCGACAGGCTCTGACGATGCCAAGAAGATGCTTCAGTCAGAGGCTCTCACGCTTAGGGCGTGGTCATACTACATTCTTATAAACAAGTTCGCCAAGGCATACAGCCCGGCATCGGCTGCCAACGACCCAGGCATCATCATCATGACCGAGGAGACGGACATCCAGACACCGCAGTCGAAGAGCACCGTGCAGCAGGTCTATGACCAGATCATCGCCGACTGTGACAAGGCGATAGAAACCGGCGGCCTCTCAGCCTCTGCCGTCAACAAGATGCGCATGAACGAGGCATGTCCCCATGCTGTCAAGGCACTGGCTCTGCTCAGTATGCAGCGTTGGGACGAAGCGGAGACGGAGGCAAGGAAAGCCCTCGCAGTCAACGCTGTCGTCAACGACTACAACAACAACTACAAAGGCACGCTAACGGGATATATGATTGGCGGGACATACGATGTGATAGACCGCGGGAAGAAAGGTACCGACGAAGACTACTTCCTCAACCCCAACCTCGACTTCTACAACAGCTTCTCGCCCGAGGCTTTCGATTATCTCGAAGAAGGCCACGCCTACAGGCGCATCTCAAACGCCAACATGATGTACGACTATCTGATGGATTTCTCGACAACGTTGATCGGCGAGCCGGGATGGCAGCCAACCTTCGACCTCAACTCCTACTGGAACGACGGAGGACTGCGCTCGCCGCAGATGTATCTCGTGGTGGCAGAGTGCGAGTTCCACAAAGGAAACATCGATGCTGCCATGGAGGCTCTCGACAAGATTCGTGTCAACCGCATCTCGCCCGATGTCTATCAGCCTCTGAGAGGCAACGTCACCGCTGCCGGCGACGCAAAGGAACACATCAAGCAGGTGACATGCAACGAACTGCTCTTCTCCGTAGATATCTTCATCGCAAAGAAACGCTGGAACCAGGTAAGCGGATGGGAGGCTTCTTACAGTCGCACCATTTCGGGTCAGACCTACACCATAAAGCCCGACTCGAAGATGTGGATTTTCCCATTCCCGCAGAGCGTGCTCAACAACAACCCGAACATAACGAAACACAACTATGAAGAATAACAGACTTCTCTCTCTTGCAGCGGCGGCATTACTGTTTTCCGCCGCTGCAAAGGCACAGCAGCCCGCCGAATTGCACATCAAAGCCCGGCTCACTGATGTGAGAGACACCATCGTGCTGGCGTGTATGGAACTGGGAAAGGGCAGTATGGAGAAAATTGCCGACATAGTGACAAAAGACGGCATGTTTGAATACCGGCTGAAGACAGACAAGCCGAAGACTCTCGTGCTCTACCGCCCTTATGCGCAACAGCGGGGACAGATGATGATACATAACCTGACGTTGCCCGCCGTGCCCGGCGAGACGGTGGAAATCAGCGGTACGGTGATGCAGCCGACAATAGGCGGCTCGGCTTTCTATAAGGATTACGCCACTGTCATGGATTTCGTAAAGACATTCAACAAGTCTATGCTTGAGGCGGCTGATGCCTACAACGCTGCGGCAAAAGATTCGCTGCAACGCGAGAAAGCCGGCGAAGACTACGCGACGAACATGGCGACGGCAAGCAAACTGCTCATCGACCAGCTCTTCGGATATGCACGACAGAATCCCGACAGCGAGATTTCAGCTTATCTTGCATCGTTTATACAAACAGAGTATATAGAGGACTACCTCAAAATCCTCTCGCCGAAGGCAAAGGAGAGCCGCATGAAGCCTGCCGTAGAAGCTGCCGTCAGCCGTCTGGAGGCTGAACGGAAGATGAAAGAGGCAGAGGCAAACGTGGCGGAAGGCAAGCCCGCTCCGGACTTTACGCTCAACGACATCAACGGCAAGCCCTTCTCCCTCTCGTCGCTAAGGGGCAAATATGTGGTGCTCGACTTCTGGGGCTCGTGGTGCGGATGGTGTATCAAGGGTATGCCTGAGATGAAACGCTACTACGGGAAATACAGCGGGAAGTTTGAGATTGTAGGCATAGACTGCAACGACACGGAGCGGAAATGGAAAGAAGCCGTAGAGAAGAACGCACTGCCATGGATCAATGTAAAAAGCGAGCAGGAGGACGCTACACCGGAGAGATATGCCGTGAAAGGCTTCCCGACAAAGGTCGTTGTGGCTCCTGACGGAACGATAGCGAAGATTGCGGTGGGAGAATCGCCTGAATTCTACAAATATCTCGATTCGCTCTTCGGTGAAGAATAACATCAGATCTAAATTCCATCACTCTATGAAAAGAACATTATCCGCTATGCTCGTCGTGTCAGTATTGGCTTTGCCGGCAGCAGCGCAAGGCAGATATACCGTCACGGGCAACATACGCAATGCCGAGGGAGAGACCGTGTATCTCGTAATCAACGCCCCTTCTGCCCCAGCAACCGACAGCACGAAAGTTGTCAACGGCACGTTCCGCTTTGCGGGCGAAACCGACGCCCCCTACCGTCGTGCGACGGTTGTCATCGGACAGAAGACGGACTACAGCATGATGTGCCATGCTGAACTCGCCCTCGAAGCGGCAGACTTCACTCTCACGGGCGACCGCAACTCCAAGGAGCACATCATCGTGAGTGGCGGCAAGCTGCAGGACGAGCTGAAGGCGATTGACGAAGAAATGAAAGTTTTTGTCGGACCGCTGAGCCGGCTGAACGAGGAGATGTACAAAGGCGGCGACCGCGATTCCATCACCGCTCTCATGGAACCCTACCGCAAGCAGTATGCCGAATACACATCGCGTTTCTACAGAGAACGCCCCGCCTCGTTCTTCGCCACGAGATACCTCATGTACGACATGAGCCGCATGGCATACGACGAACTGAAGGCTGTATGGGACGCTCTCGACCCGCAGGTGCGGAAATACGGCGACGAAGCCGACAGAATAGAGAAAGAGCTGGCGGCGCTTGCGAAAGTGCGCCCCGGCAGCCCCGCTCCGGATTTCACCGCGCCCGACATCAACGGCAAGCCGTTCACCCTCTCGTCTCTTAAAGGCAAGGTGGTGATACTCGACTTCTGGGCAAGCTGGTGCGGACCGTGCCGCAGAAGCAATCCGCACATGCGCGAGATTCACGACAGATACCACAGCCGCGGCCTCGAACTCGTCTATGTCTCTGACGATGACAGCAAGCCGGAGGCTTGGCATAAGGCGGTGGAGCAGGACAAACTCACGGGCGAGGGATATCACCATGTACTGCGCGGAATGAAATGGGACCGGTCGAAAGGCGCTGAGGGCATAGACCACACCAACGACATCTCTGACCGGTACGCCATACACTTCCTTCCTACGAAATATCTCATCGACAAGAAGGGAAACATCGTCTGCAGAATAGATGAGGACAAAGAAAAGGATATCAACGCGATGATAGAGAAACTGCTGGCTGAATGATGCCGCACTGTCATGCGCACCATCGCTTCGCCGCCATACGGGGAGACAACCTGTCTGTATGGCATAAGCATTCCTGCACACTGAAACACACATTCTCTCATACGTCCCGAAAGGCGGGGGCTGCATCATCGTGCGGCTCTCCGCCTTTCTTGCATTTTGGGCGAAACGCACGGGGAAAGTCCCCGACTTTCGGCTGGCGTGGAATGTTTTTCCGGAAAATCTTCTTTTATTCAAATACAAATGATTAACTTTGCAGAATAAAAACAAGACAATCACGCACAATGGACGACATAAACATTCATGACATGGGCAAGCGCAATGCCGAGAAGGAGTTTGAGAATGCGCTGCGCCCGTTGCGCTTTGACGATTTCACGGGACAGCCGAAGGTTATCGAGAATCTCTCTGTCTTTGTCGAAGCGGCAAAATACCGCGGCGAGCCTCTCGACCACACCCTCCTGCACGGTCCTCCCGGTCTGGGCAAGACGACGCTGTCAAACATCGTGGCTAACGAGTTGGGCGTAGGCTTCAAGATTACATCGGGACCGGTGCTCGACAAGCCGGGCGACCTTGCCGGCATCCTCACCTCGCTCGAGCGTAACGACGTGCTCTTCATCGACGAGATACACCGCCTCAGTCCCGTTGTAGAGGAGTATCTCTATTCTGCCATGGAGGACTACCGCATCGACATCATGATCGACAAGGGACCCTCGGCGCGCTCCATACAGATCAACCTCAACCCCTTCACCCTTGTCGGCGCCACGACACGTTCGGGTCTGCTCACCGCCCCGCTGCGTGCCCGCTTCGGCATAAACATGCACCTTGAATACTATGCGCCCGAGACGCTGATGAAAATCGTACGCCGTTCGGCGGGCATCCTGCAAGTGCCTATCTCCGACCGTGCCGCCATGGAGATAGCGCGCCGTTCGCGCGGCACGCCCCGTATCGCAAACGCCCTGCTGCGCCGTGTGCGCGACTTTGCGCAGGTGAGGGGCAACGGTGCGATAGACACCGCCATCGCCGAGCTGTCGCTGACGGCGCTGAACATCGACTCGTTCGGTCTCGACGAGATAGACAACAAGATTCTGCTCACTATCATAGACAAGTTCAACGGCGGACCGGTGGGAATCTCTACCATCGCGACGGCGATAGGCGAGGATGCCGGGACGGTGGAGGAGGTGTATGAGCCGTATCTCATCATGGAGGGCTTCATGAAGCGCACGCCGCGCGGACGTGTCCTCACCGAACTGGCTTACCGCCATCTGGGGCGCAACATCTACCCCTCGCGCCCTGCAGAACCGTCGTTGTTTGACTGACTTGCAACCATCCCGCCATCCCCGAAAAAATAATGAAAACAGCAATCTTCCCCGGAACGTTCCGCCCCTACACGAAAGGTCATGACGACATCGCGCGGCGTGCCCTCCGCCTCTTCGACCGCCTCGTCATCGGCGTGGGCTACAATGTCAGCAAGCCGCAGGATGCCGACAGTGCGGAGGAGCGGGCGGCTGACATACGCCGTCTGTATGCCGCAGAGCCGCGCATCACGGTAGAGACCTACGACACGCTGACAGCCGAACTTGCATTGCGACACGAGGCGTGCGCAATAGTGAGAGGTGTGCGCAGCGTGCGCGACTATGAATACGAACGCGACCAGGCGTTGTGCAACGCACTGCTTGCCCACGGCTTGGAGACAGTACTGCTGTGCGCAAAGCCGGAGCTCGAGATTGTCTCGGCGAGCATGGTGCGAGAGCTGCAGCATTTCGGCAAGGATGTCACGCCTTTCCTGCCATAGCAATCCAATACACACACATCAATGATAACATACAACACCGAAAACGTGAAGATGCCTGCCATACGCCGACGCGACGTGAGCAGATGGGTGAGGCAGGTTGCAGCCTCCTACGGCAGACGAGTGGGAGAGATAGGCTATCTCTTCTGCGACGACGAGAAGATTCTCGAGGTGAACCGCGAGTATCTCAGCCACGACTACTACACCGACATCATCACCTTCGACTACACCGACGGCGATGTCATCAACGGCGACCTCGTCATCTCTCTCGACACCGTACGCTCTAACGCCGAGCTCTTCGGCAAGGCGTACGACGACGAGCTGCTGCGTGTCATCATACACGGCATACTCCATCTCTGCGGCATCAACGACAAGGGTCCGGGCGAACGCGAGCTGATGGAGGCGGCAGAGAACAAGGCTCTCGCAATGTACGGGAAGGCTTAGCGGCAATATCGTCACTAACGTTATTATCGTTACTAACGTTATTGTCGATATTAACGTTATTATCGATATTATCGTTATTATCGTCATCCTCTCCCCCAAAAAAGAAAAAATGGACCAAATGCCTTCCTGGCATCTGGTCCACTATTCGACATGAAAATGTTATGGATGAATTTTAGGAAATACGGCGATGCTTCTCAGCATGGCCAAGGTGATGAGAAAGAAACATCACACATTGTGGGTGGGGTGGAGATTGTTTGATTTTATTTAAAGGCTTAGAAAATATCGTGTCTTTTCTGACGGAGAGTGTCTGTCATTTCATCAGCACGCCGTTGGGGGCATGTCCGAGAGTGACACTGTCCTTGCGCACGCTGTCGCTCACGGCAACCGACGGTCCCTGCTTTGTCAGCGTAGAGAATGACCTCTGTGCCGTCACGTCCGCTTCGTCAGGTTCAAGCGCTCTCTGCACAGCCGAACCGAGTGTGAGAATGATGGCAATGACCGCCGCCGCCCTGAAGAACGGGCGCAGCCTCTGCGACAGGCTGATGCTGACGGCTTTCACCGGCGCATCCTGCTCTGCGAGACGCATCAGCCGCTCGTCAAAGTCTTTGCCCAGCCTTGTCTGCCGGCGCTCCTCCCTTTCTGCTACAAACAGCACGCGATATGGCAGCAGATGTGCCGGCACACTGTCCTGGGCGAAGAACATCTGCAGGATGCCCTCCTCCTCAAGAGTGGTCTGACACTCCCAGTAGCGTTCGAGAAGCTGTTCTATGTACTTGTAGTCCATCATATCGTTTTTAAGTGCGTTCTGTATAAATGACGAACAGGAAGGCTGTAAGTTACACGCACACAAATATTTTAACATATTTTTTATGTCCTACACTCCTGTCATAGACCCCGCCACCCGCGATTTCATCCGCCGTCATCTCACCGACGACGTGTCGTCTCTTGCCCTTCGCCGTCAGGGCACAGAGGGTGTTGACATGTCTGTCGCGCTGACGCAGATTGCCGGCTGGCAGCGTGCCCGCACCAAACTGCCGCGTCTTGCAGCCATCGACGGCATCGTCTATCCGCCGCATCTCTCTCTCGAGCAGTGTTCGGGCGAGGCTGCGGCAGTGTATAAGCGGCGCTTCGTCGTCCCGGGAGGCACGATGGCAGACCTCACGGGCGGCTTCGGCATTGATTTCTCGTATATGGCGCAGGGTGCGCGGCAGGCTGTCTATGTTGAGCGGCAGCAGCATCTCTGCGACATCGCGCGCCACAACCTGCCTCTACTCGGTCTGCCCGACGCCGCTGTGGTGTGTTGCGAGGCGGAGGATTTCATAGCGAAGGCTGAGGCTGACGGCACCGCTTTCGACCTTATATATATAGACCCCGCACGGCGCGACACGCACGGCAGGAAGACCTACGCCATCGAAGACTGCACGCCCGATGTCGCACGCCTCATGCCCCGTCTGCTCTCTCTTGCCCCGCGTGTCGTGGTGAAGCTCTCGCCCATGCTCGACCACACCGCCGCCCTGCGTTCGCTGGGCAGTGTCAGCGAGGTGCATATCCTCTCGGTGAAGAACGAGTGTAAGGAGACTTTGCTCGTCGTGGAGCGTGCCGCCTCGCAGCCCACGCTCTTCTGCATAAACGACGGCAATGTCTTTACGACCGCCGCCCTGCCGCTTGCCGCCGCTCCCGTTGCAGGTGCCGCCCTTCTCCCGCGCCTCGCAGTGTGCGATGCCGCCACGCCCGTCCGCCTCTTCGTGCCCAATGCGTCGGTGATGAAGGCGGGATGCTTCGGAGCGATGTGCTGGAGATTCGGCCTCGCCGCCCTCGACCGCGATACGCGGCTGTTTGTAGAGAAGGAGAACGAAAACAATAATGGCGACAACGGCGAAAACTGCGACAAAACCGATGATTTTGACTCTTTTCCCGGCAAGATTTACAATATCTGTCGCGCCACCTCGTTCAACCGCCGTGAACTGAAAGCCGCACTTGCGGGCATCGGCCGCGCCACTGTCTCGACGCGCAACTTCCCCCTCTCTCCCGACGAGGTGCGCCGCAAGCTGCGACCTGTCGTCACGCTGCGCGACGGCGGCACGACACATCTCTTCGCCACCACGGTGCTCGGCAAGAAGATGCTGCTCGTCGCCGAACCTGCCCTGCCGTAATCTCACGTTATTCATAGTGACATAACCAATCCCACGTATATCAGTCATGAACAGAACATCTTTCATCATCCTCGCCGCCCTGCTGCTGACTGTTGCAGGGTGTGTGGACAAAGGGGCAAAGCCTGCCCCTGACGCTGCCGTCGCTGAAGCGGAATCCGCTGCCCGCCAGCCTGCCTCCGGCACCGTAAACCAGCTTACAGCCGCCGCTTTCCGGAAAAACATCATGGACTACGCCGCCGATTCCGCCAGATGGCAATACCTCGGCGACCGCCCTGCCGTCATTGACTTCTACGCCACATGGTGCGGTCCCTGCCGCAGCATGACACCCATCGTCGAGGAGGCGGCGAAGCGTTATGCTGGCGACGTGGTGTTCTACAAGGTCGATATCGACGAGGAGACAGAGCTGGCACAATTCTTCGGCATACAGAGCATACCGTTCTTTCTCTTCATACCCATGCAGGGCACACCATCGGCGCAGACGGGAGCCATGGACGCAGAGAGCTTTGACAGGATGGTCAGGGAGATTGTGAAGCCTTAGATTTACGAACGTCATTGGCGTTGGTAACGTTATTGGCGTTCATAACGTCCGTAACGTTCTTATCGTTAGTAACGTTTGTAACCGTCATTATCGAAATTAACGCAAATATCCTGCACCGCAAGCCTATGTCTTGTGATGCAGGATATTCGCGTTTTTTTTTGTTGTCAGCCATTCACGCAATCATCCTTCGGGGGGGGTAATTCTGTCTTCTCCTTTGGAGTTTGGGTTGCCGTAGAGGGTGCATAGCCTCCTCACCTCGTCTTCGAAGGTGTTTCTGTCTTTTGCCTTGTTCTTGAAAGCCGAGCGGTAGTTGTATATGGTGCGCGGCGAATAGAAGAGCAGGGCGGCAATCTCGGAGCTCTCTTTCACCCCGAGGCGCACGAGGGCGAAGATGCGCAGTTCGGTTGACAGCGTTCCCGGCTTGTTGACGACAACCTGCTCGCCGTCTTTCAGCAGCATATTGAACTCTGTGACAAACGAGGGGTAGAGGTTGAGGAACGCCTCGTCGAAACGTTTTAGGAATGCGGTGGCTTCCTGCTGGTTCGCCTTCGACGACGAGATGACAGTCAGCAGTTCTTTCGTCTGGTTGGCCTTGATTTTCCGCTGCACTGTCATCTGGAATTTCTCCATCCGGTCGATGTTCTTCGCACAGAGGTCGATATAGAGTTTCGCCAGTCCCTCGCGTTTGCGGTTGGTGTCCATGAGCTGTTCGTTGACGACGTTCAGCCTGCCGTTCGCCTCAGTGAGCAGGCTGTTGCTCTGGTGCAGCTCGTGTCGCCGTGCCGAGAGCTGTCTGTTCTGCCTCACGAAGAAATAGAGGAAGACGAGCAGCACCGCACCGAGAAGCGAGATGCTCCATACGGCATATCTGAGGAATCTGTTCTGCGCCTCCACCATGCTGTGGTATGTCGCCACGATGAGAGGCAGTTTCTGCGAGATTTCGATGATGCGCAGGCGGTTGTTGTAATATTTTGCGTCGTCCATCGCCGAGTTGATGTATCTCCTTGCCCTTTCGAGGTTTCCGTTGTCCTTTTCCTTGAAGATGAACATCGCGAGGTCCTGCAGGGCGAGGTTTTCTTTCGTACAGCATATGATGTCGCTGATACACGCCTTGATGATATATTCCTCATAGCGTTCCATGTCTCCGTGCGCACTGTAGTTGTTGGCTATGGAAAACGACGCCATGGCATACAGGCGCGACGTTTCGCCGTTCTTCTCCATTGTCTTGAAATAGTGGCTGAGGGCCTTGTTGTCGTTATGCTCTACATATATATAATATTCTCCCATGTAGTAGTCGTACGCCTCGTCGTCCTTGTCGAGATATGCCACGGCAGCTTTCAGATACTGCTGTGCCTTCTCTCTGTATATCGGAGTGAAGGTGTTGTCGTTGCAGTAGTCTGCCCAGTAATGATAGACGGTTGAGTATGCAATGTTGTATCCGAACCTTTCTTCTTCCTTGAGGCTGTCGGGTGCAATGCGGTTGAGACAGCTTATCGCCTCGCTGTACAGTCCGCCGATGGCGTGCAGCGAGGCTTTCATTATGATGTTTGCCGTGAGAAAGTGTCTGTTGCCCGTCTTCTCTGCCAGTGCCAAGCCCTTGTCGGCGTATTTCACCGCCGAATCGTATTGCAGAACATAGTATTCCTCGCTGAGTTCGCGGTATTTCTCCAACAGCAGGTTCGTGTTCTTCTCGTGTGCCGCCATCTTTTTCAGCATGTTGATGCGGTTGAGTTTCTCTGCCATGATGGCGTTTTCTTGTGCGAGTGTGCTGTCTAACCGTGCGAGCAGTGCGTCGTTGTCTGCCGACGCATACAGGCCGGAGGCGAAAACCCCGACGAGAGAGAGCAGTCTGAGAATACGATGGAGGTGTGTTTTGTGCATAACAGGTATTGTGTGGAGTGGTTGTAGCGTATAGTTGTTCTTTTGTGCTGCAAATTTAGCGAAAATTCTCAGAATGACAAAGAAAACCGTTCAATAAGAGCAAAAAAAATATGCCAGGCGGCGTATGTCAGCATTTCATACTCTACAACTGGCATGTACTTACGCCTTTCTTCTGGCGAGGCTTATCTTTCTGAAAGACAGAGAGATGCTATGTACCTGCAGAAACAAAAATGTACCTGACAAATACTTAGACATACATTTTTAGAAAAAAACAACTATCTTTGTGCCGTAATTCATGGCGCAGTATGCCTTCTGCCTGTCATTGGCGACATGGCTTGCGCAGCCTTCAGCATGGCTATGAGAGCATAGCCTTACTCAGCGGACGATATTTTTATACCTAATTATATATATTTATGGAACAAATGACGAATAAAGTATTCTACCGGTTTCTGACAGTTGTCGTGTCGGCGTTTATAGCTGTTGCGGCGTCTGCCCAGACAAAGATAACCGGCAAGGTGAAAGACCCAGGCGGGGAGCCCCTGATTGGTGTCAGCGTGAGAATCGACAAGACAGACAAGGCCGTTGTCACAGACCTCGACGGCAACTATGCCATCGATGCGTCCCCGACGGCTACGCTCGTCTTCTCGTATGTAGGTTTCGAGAATGCCGTCGAGCCGGTGAAGGGCAGGAAAGTGATAGATGTCACGATGAAGGAGAGTTTCGACCTGCTGAACGAGGTTGTCGTCATCGGCTACGGCACGATGGACAAGAAGGAGCTGACTTCCGCCATCTCGCATGTCAGCGAGAAGGACTTCCTCACCGTCAGTTCGCTCGACCCCTCAATGATGATACAGGGCAAGGTGCCGGGCGTGTCAATCACCAATACCGGTGCCGGCGACCCCAACAATCAGGCGAGCATCCAGATTCGCGGCGTGTCGTCGCGTTCGGCAGGTCTCGGCCCGCTGATTGTCATCGACGGTGTGCCGGGCGGCAACCTCACGAATATCAACCCCAATGACATCGCCTCGTTCGACATCCTGAAAGACGGTGCCGCGTCAGCCATCTACGGCACGCGCGGATCGAACGGTGTCATCGTCGTCACCACGAAGAAAGGCAGCCGGGACGGTGCCGTACACACCTCCTACTCGGGCATGATGTCGTTCGATTTCATAAAGAAAGAGCTTGACATGATGACGGCGCAGGAATATCGCGACGTGCGCCTCGGATGGGGCGACACCGGCGTTGATCTCGGCGGCAACATCGACTGGCTCGACGAGGTGAGCCGCACCGGCATGACGATGCAGCACACGCTCACCTTCAGCGGCGGCAACGACAAGAACAACTACCGCGTCAGTGCCGACTACCGCGACGCGAGAGGCATCGACCTGCGCTCAGAGCGTGAGGAATACGGCGCGCGCGCCTCGATGATGCACACGACAAAGGGCGGCCTCTTCACCTTCACCGCCAACATCGCGCCCCGCATCATATATCGCGACAATGCCGACTGGAGTGTCTTCAAGGACGCCATAGAGGCCAACCCCACCACTCCGCTTATGGACCCGGAGAATCCGGCACGCTACTATAACTTCATGGGACAGGTGGTAGGCTCCAACCCCGTAGAGCGTCAGAAGCTCGAACAGGACCATGCCGACACCAAGCTGCTCGACTGGGACGCCACCGTGAAGCTCAATCTCCTGCCTCTCCTCGCCAAGGAAGGCAAGAGCCTGCACCATCTCACGACGCAGGTGATGTTTGCCGACCATCAGTACAGCAACAACAACACATGGTTCCGTCCGTCAACCAGCACCGTCGCCGTCAACAACGGACGTGAGGGCGAGGCAAGCCGCTCGTACAGCAAGGAGCGCCAGCAGATTCTCGAATGGCTGACAAACTACAGCGGCAGCTTCGGCAGCCACAACCTGAAGGCCATGGCGGGATATTCATACCAGTATTCGCGCTATTCGGGCTTCGACGCCTACAACAAGGATTTCCCCAACGACGGCCTTGGCGCCGACAACCTCGGTTCGGGCGAGTATGCGAAGGAGGAGGGCGAGATATGCATGGGCAGCTATCAGAACGACGCCAAGCTCATTGCCTTCTTCGGACGTGTCAGCTACGACTTTGCGGGCAGATACATGCTTACCGCCTCGCTGCGCCACGAAGGTTCGTCTAAGTTCGGCGCCAACCACAAGTGGGGTAATTTCCCCGCCGTCTCCGCCGGATGGCGCATCTCTGACGAGAAGTTCATGAAAGACGTGAAATGGGTGAACGACCTGAAGCTGCGCGCCGACTACGGTGTGACGGGCAACCAGGACTTCGGCAGCTATCTCTCGCTCAACACGATGACCGGCTTCGGATATTATTTCTACAACGGCAGGTATTTCCAGGTGTGGGGACCGTCAAAGAATGTCAACCCCGACCTCCGCTGGGAGAAAGGCAAGAACTGGAACGTGGGCATCGACTTCTCGCTCTTCGACAACCGCCTCTACGGCTCTGTCAACTATTTCAGCCGCCGCCAGCAGGACCTGCTCGGCAACTACAAGGTCTCTGTGCCGCCGTATCTCTTCGACGAGACATTCGTCAATGTCGGTACGATGAAGAATACGGGTATCGAGGTTGACCTGAACTTCCGCGCCGTGAACACGAAGGATTTCTCTTACGACCTCAGCCTTGTCGGCACGACACAGAGCAACAAGTTCGTGGATTTCAGCAACTCGCAGTATGTGGGCCAGGACTACTACGATGTCTGCGGCACCGAGGACCCCTATCCCTTCTACAACCTTCAGCGCATCCAGAAGGGCGAATCGCTCGGCAACTTCTACATGTGGCGCTATGCGGGCCACACGAAGGATGGCGAATGGCTCGTCTATGACAAGGACGGCGACATCATCCGCGCCTCGCAGGCAAGCGACGCCGACCGCACCGTGGTGGGCAACGGCATGCCGAAGTTCACGATGTCCACCTCCCACAACTTCCGCTATAAGGCGTTCGACCTCTCGCTCTTCTTCCGCGGAGCCTTCGGCTACGACATCTTCAACATACACGATTTCTATTACGGCACCCGCAACTTCACGGGCAACCGTCTGACAAAGGCCTACGCCAAGAACATCGTCATCTCTCCGACAGCCAACCCTGTCGTCTGCGACTATTTCCTCGAGCGCGGCGACTATTTCAAGCTCGACATGGTGACGCTCGGCTACACCTTCAAGCCTCAGAACTGGCGGTTCCTGGAGCGTGTCAGGCTGTATGCCACGATGAAGAATGTCTTCACTCTGACAAAGTTCAGCGGTGTTGACCCTTCGACCTATCAGGTCAACGGTCTCACGCCCGGCGGACAGGGTTCACGCACATATTTCCCCTCGACACGTCAGGTCATCGCCGGTGTGCAAATAGATTTCTAACCACAACGATTAATCCCTTACAACAATGAAGATCTTCAGATATATTCTCACTGCCGCATTTGGCGTTGCCGCACTGACGTCATGCACCGACCTCGACGAGACGCTATATGACCAGGTGGGCACCCAGAACTATTACAATACGAAGATGGATGTCGTGCGCGCCACCTTCCGACCCTTCGAGCACGCTTTCTGGAGCATACAGAGCCGTCATGTGCTCAACGAGCTCTCTGCCGACCAGCTCATCACCCCGACGCGCGACGGATGGTGGGACGACGGCGGCAAGTGGCGCCGCCTGCACTATCACGAATGGAACGTCGAGGACGGCGGCGACGCGCAGACAGAATGGAACGGATGTTTCCAGGGCATCATGCAGGCAAACTATGTCATCGAGGACCTCAACACGCTGCAGCCCGACAAGTTCGGCTTCTCGCAGGCGGAGTTCGACAATCTCAAGGCGCAGTGCCGCGTGCTCCGCGCGTGGTTCTACATCCGTCTGCTCGACGCCTTCCGCAACGTGCCGCTCGCAGTCAGCTACAACGACGTGTCGCTCAACACCGAGACGCAGGTAGAGCCGCGACGCATCTTCGACTTCATCGAGAGCGAGCTGCAGGAGACATTGCCCATGCTTGTCGAGAAGTCTGCCCTCGGCACCAACTCCAACATCCAGGGACAATGGACAAAGGCGAGTGCCGCCGCTCTCCTCGTGCGCCTATATCTCAACGCCGGGGTGTATGTCGGCGAAGACAGATATGACGACTGTGCCGCTGTCGCACAGAAGATTATCGACGGCGAATACGGCAAATACGCCGTTGCCGACCGTTGGGACGCTGCCTTCGACTGGGACAACGACAACTGCGACGAGGTCATCTTCGGATTCCCCGCCGATGCAGGCTACACCTACTGGCAGTATCAGGGCGACACCTACTGGTGGACCACACCGGCGCGCGCACGCTACTATTTCAACGATTCGAAGTGCAAGGCGGGCGACCACAATACCAAGTATGCCGCATCGCCGAGCTATGCGCCTAACGGCGAACCGCTCAACTACCAGCTCGGCATGACGGTGCAGAAGTTCCGCAAATATCCCGGCGACGTCCGCCTGAAGCTCTACCGCAACCTCGGCGACAGCCGCCGCGAGGGTCTCTTCCTCTACGGATACCTCGAATACAAGGACGAGAACGGGGCGGCGAAGCGCGTCAAGGCTCCCGAGGTTGATTACGAGCTCTACATCCGCGACGCAGTGGGCAAGTTCCAGGGCCTCGACCCTAACAAGTGGCTCACCACGCCGACAAGCACGCTGCGCGACGGCGACCACAACTCCGGATGGCACTTCGCAAAATATCCGTTCTATTCTGACGACGACACCCACCAGATGGAGAGCGACTACACGGAGATTCGTCTCCCCGAGGTGATCTATTCGCTTGCCGAATGCAAGCTGCGCCAGGGAAAGAAGGCTGATGCCGCACGGCTCCTCAACAGCGTGCGCCGCCGCAACTATCCTGCCGAAAACCTCGCCGATGTGCTCTACGCGCCGGAAGGCAAGGCAGAGCTCGACATGGACGAGATGCTCGACGAGTGGGGACGCGAGTTCTTCGCCGAGAGCCGCCGCCGCATCGACCTCATACGCTTCGGCAAGTTCACGACAGCATCATGGTGGGACAAGACGCCTGACGCCGACAACCACACGGAAATCTTCCCCATCATGCGTCCGATTCTCAATGCCAACCGCGCATTGAAACAGAACCCGGGATATAATGACTAACCAAAAACAAGACACGATTATGAAACTCATGAAGATATTCACATTTCTCGCATCTGCAGTGACGGCACTCTGCCTCACAGGCTGCGACGAAGAACGCTTCCCGACAATCATCGACGGCGACCTGCCCATCAAGACGTCGGCACTGTATATGGTCGGCGACGCCACGCCCAACGGATGGAGCATCGACAACCCCACGCCGCTGCAGCCGTCGCCCGACGACGAACTCGTCTTCACATGGGAGGGCACGCTCTACAAGGGCGAACTGAAGCTCTGCCTCTCTGGCGGAAGCTGGGACGCTCCCTTCATACGCCCGGAGAACAACGGCACCGAAATCTCGAAGACCGACATCACCGACCAGAAATTCATAATGCACGCCGGCGACCCGGACAACAAGTGGAAGGTGACACACGCCGGAGAATACCGCCTCGTCTTCAACCTCCGCAACTGGACGATGTCAACCGTCTTCCTCGCCGAGAGTGCCGGACCCGTCATCACGCCTATCGAGACAGAGACGGTGTATATGCTCGGCGACGCCACGCCAAACGGATGGGACAACAACAACCCTACCGAACTGGTGAAGAAATCACAGTACATCTTCGAATATGAAGGCGAACTGAAGGCAGGAGAGATGAAGGCGTGCTGCGAGAAAGGCAGCTGGGACGTGCCCTTCATCCGTCCGTCGTTCGGCGACTGCAAGATAGGGAAGGGCGGCGTCGAAAGTCCGGAATTCGTCTTCTCTACAAGCCCCGACAACAAATGGCGCATCGAGGATGCCGGAAAATACCGCCTCACCTTCGACCTCGAACACTGGACCGTGAAGGCTGAGTTCCTCGGAGAGGCGGAGGCAGTGCCACCTCTTGAGACGGAACATCTCTATATCCTCGGCGACGCCACACCTACCGGCTGGGACAACAACAGCCCTACTGAGCTGGTGAAGAAATCAAAGTATGTCTTCACATACGAAGGACAGCTCATGGCGGGCGGGATGAAGGCGTGCATCGAACGCGGCAGCTGGGACGTGCCATTCCTGCGCCCTGCCGTGGCAGACTGCAAGATATCGAAGAGCGGAGTGCAGGACGAGAGAATCGTCTTCACCACAAGTCCCGACGACAAATGGCGCGTCGAGGCTACCGGCAACTACCGCATCACCTTCGACCTCGAACACTGGACCGTCAAGGCAGAATCGCTCGACCAGCCCTCTGAAGGCAACACGCCCATCGAGACGGAGACGCTGTATATCATCGGCGACGCCACGCCCAACGGATGGAGCATGGACAACCCGACGGCTTTCACACGCGATGCCGACGACAAATACCTCTTCACTTGGGAAGGCGAACTCAAAACGGGTGAGATGAAGGCGTGTCTCGTAAAGGACGGCACCTTCTCGTGCCCGTTCCTACACCCGTCGTCGCCAGACTGTGAAATCTCTTCTGCCGGTGTGGCGGCGTCAGACTTCCTCTTCTATGCCGGAGACCCCGACAACAAATGGAAGGTGAAGGAGGCGGGCAAATACCGCATCACGTTCCATCTCAAAGAATATAAGATTTCTGTCGAGAAAAAATAGTATTTAATATAGTTGACGGGCTGACATGAAAAACGAGTTGGCTCGTCAACTAAAAACAAAAAAGATATGAAAAAGACATTGTTTCTTGCAACAATAGCCCTTGCGGCGGCATCACTCTTCACAGCCTGCAAAGACGAGGTGGAGATGATCTATCCTCCGAAACACGAACTGCCTGACCTGCCTGTCGTCGATGGCATCCACGACAACGTGAAGGCTCCGCTCTATTGGAGCGTTTATGAATACTGCTACGACAAGGAGCGCGAGGGCGCGTCAACCATCGACATCTCGCCGGCAGAATGGGACAGAATCATCGACTGGGTGGCTGCGAACCTCAAGCCGCACGGATATGACATGATATGCACCGACGGCTTCATCGCCATGCTCTCTACCGACGCGTCGGGCTATATGACGCAGTATGGCTCCATCTCTCTCAAAGACCTTGTGGCGAAATGCAAGGCGAAGGGCCTCAAGCTCGGCGTGTATGACAACCCGCTGTGGATTCACGGTCCGCGCGAGACAAAGATTCCGGGCACGGAGTACACCTTCGCCGACCTCTACTGGGACGGCAAGACAACAGTCACCAACCCCGGCGTGCAGGACACGTGGTTCCACTGGGCGGTGGCAGAGAACCCGGGATGCAGGGAGTATATCGACGGCTTTTTCAAACACTACAAGGAGCTGGGCGTGGAGTTCATCCGCATGGACTTCCTCTCATGGTATGAAGACGGAAAAGACCGCGGCATGGGCATCGCCGGACGCGGCTACGGACGCGAATCCTACGCCAGGGCAATGGCGTACATCGCAGAATCGGCAAAGAAATACGGCATATTCACGTCGCTCGTCATGCCACACTGCTACAACGACGCAGAGGTGGAGGCACGCTACGGAAACATGATGCGCATCGTATGCGACACCGGCGGCGGCGGATGGTGGCACACCTCGGCACAGGACAAGGGCAAGTCGTACACCTCATGGCCTAACTGCATGAATATGTTCGACGGCTTCACATACTGGTCGCACCTCTCGGGACGCAACAAAGTCATCCTCGACGGCGACTTCATCCGTCTCAACAAGTTCGACAACGACAACGAACGCCAGACTGTCATCTCCCTGCAGCTCATCGCCGGAGGTCCCGTTGCAGCCGCCGACCAGTATTCTACCATCGGCAACAACCTGCCGTTCTACACCAACGACGAGCTGCTCGCCCTCAACCGCGACGGCTTCGTGGGCAAGCCGCTGAGCGACAAGCTCACCGACCGCCGCAACGAGATATGGTACGGCCAGATGTCCAACGGCGCCTATGTCGTGGCTCTCTTCAACCGCAGCGACAACACCGCCACCGTCTCGCTCAACCTCTCTGACATCGGCATCAGCGGCGAGGTGAACGTCCGCGACCTCTGGGCTCATGCCGACGAGGGCAAGGCGACAGCGCTGACGGCTAACCTGCCGCCTCACGGCTGCAAGGTGGTGAAGCTGACGAAATGACACCCCTCTTCTCTCGCACGCCCGTCAGCTTTGTGTGTCACGATGTGCCGCCACATGTCCCGGCATGTATGCCAAGGCACGTTGCAGACCATGCGGTGCGCCCTGTTTCATTAAGGAAGTGGCGATTGGTTCGGACGTACCGCCCGTCTCACGGCAAGACAACCGGCGATGCACTGCGGCACGCAAGGCGAACGGCGGCGACGAGAGGATGCATGATGATTTCTTAAAAGCAACAGAGACAACATAAACAACCGTTTGTATCGTTCCTTCGGTTGTTTGTGTTGTCTCTTTTGTTATGTCACCTACTGACAAAAGCCGGTGCGCCCGTTCTTCCCGTTGTCTCTGTTTTTCGTATAAAACACCAATCTACTCGTCAGCCAAAAACAGGAGATACGCCGCGGGGACGACGAAGGCGTTGAGGAGTGTTGACGAGACGAGGCCTCCGAGGATGACGACAGCCATCGGGCTTTGTATCTCGTTGCCCGGCAGGTCGCCGCCCGCAACCATCGGGATGAGAGCGAGGGCGGATGTCAGTGCTGTCATGATGATAGGGTTGAGGCGGTCGGCAGAACCGCGGCGCACGCTCTCCTCCGGCGTGAAGCCCTGGCGGCGCAGGTCGTTGTAGCGCGAGACGAGCAGCATGCCGTTGCGTGTCGCTATGCCGAAGAGCGAGATGAAGCCTATGACGGAGGGTATGCTCACCACGCCGCTTGTCGCCCACACCGCCACGATGCCGCCGATGAGTGCGAGTGGCAGGTTGAGTAGTATCACCGCCGCCTGCCTGGCGCTGCGGAACTGTCCGTAGAGCAGTAGGAAGATGACGACGAGCGAGCAGCATGACATCACCAGCAGCGTGCGCGACGCCGCCTGCTCGCTCTCGAACTGTCCGCCGTATTCCACGTGATAGCCGTCGGGCAGCGCGACGCTCTCTTCCACGCGCTGCCGTATGTCGTTCACCACGCCTCTCAGGTCGTGTCCCGCTACGTTTGCCGAGACGACGACTTTGCGCGAGACATTCTCGCGGTTGATGGTGTTAGGACCGGCAGCGGACACTATCTCCGCTATGTCGCCCAGCGGAATCTTCTTCTCGTCGGCATCGACAGACATCATCGCCATCTCTTCTGCCGACATGCGGTGTGTGTCGTCCACTTTCAGCACGAGGTCTGTCGTGCGGTTGCCCTCATACACCTGCGACACCGTCTCGCCGCCCAGCAGCACGCCCACCATCCTTCCGAACTCCGGCATGGTGATGCCGTATTTCGCCAGCATGGTGCGTCGCGGTATGATTTTCAGCTGCGGGCGTTCCACCTGCTGCTCCACGTTGAGGTCTGCGATGCCCTCGATGTCATCCGCCGCCGCCTTTATCTCGTTGCCGAGGGCGAAGAGGCGGTTGAGGTCAGGGCCGAAGATTTTCACCGCGATGCTTGCGCGTGTGCCGGAGAGCATGGCGTCGATGCGGTGTGTGATGGGTGCGCCCACCTCGACATTCACGCCGGGCAGCGTGGCGAGGCGGTTTCTTACGTCTGCCGCCACATCGTCTTTCGGGCGGCCGGCAAGTTCGAAGGGTGCCTCTATCTCCGAGACATTCACGCCGAGGGCGTGCTCGTCAAGTTCCGCCCTGCCCGTCTTCCGTCCCACCGCCTTTATCTCCGGTATCTCCATCAGCTTCTCTTCTGCAAGGCGTCCGATGCGGTCGGATTCTTCGAGAGATATGCCGGGCAGCGTGCTGACGTTTATCGTGAACGACCCCTCGTTGAACGGCGGCAAGAAACTCCTGCCCGACAGTAGAAGCAAGGCAAAGGCGATGGCGAACGCCGAGGCGGCGGAGAGAAGCACCGCCCGCTTGTGGCGCAATGCCGGGGCGAGCACCGTGGCGTATCCCCGCCCCATTGCGGCGGCGACAGGCGATGTCTTCTCATCCCTCGCCGTGCCGTTTTCGCCCATTCCATCGGTTTTTCCCGCCGTCGTGCCGGTCTCCTCCGGTGCGGCGGCGGTATCTTTTTTCTTCAGGAGGAAGCTGCACAAGACGGGTGTCACGGTCAGTGCGACGAGTGTCGATGCTGCGAGAGCCGTGATGAATGCTATGCCGAGCGGCTTCAGCATCCGCCCTTCCATGCCCGAGAGGAAGAAGAGTGGCATGAAGCTGGCGATGATGATCAGCGTGGAATAGAGCACGGGGAGGCGTACCTCGCGCGACGCCTCATACACCACCGTCAGCACCGCCCGGCGTCTCTCCGCAGGCAGGAGCCTGTTCTCGCGCAGGCGACGGAATACGTTCTCCACATCGACGATGGCATCGTCAACGAGCGAACCGATGGCGATGCACATTCCGCCGAGACTCATCGTGTTCACCGTCATGCCCATGAAGTGGAGGGCGAGGAGGGCGGCGAGCAGCGAGAGGGGTATGGTGACGAGCGAGATGAATGTCGTGCGCACGTTGAGGAGGAAGACGAAGAGAACGACGACGACAAAGAATCCTCCCTCGACAAGGGCCTGCTTCACGTTGCCTATAGAACTCTCTATGAAGCGCGACTGCCGATAGACGTCGGTGGATATATGCACGTCAGGCGGCAGCCGCCGTTGCACATCCTTCAGCAGGCTGTCGATGTCTTCCGTGAGCAGCAGCGTGCTTGTCTCCGGCTGTTTCGTCACGGTGAGCAGCACGGCGGGCTTGCCGTTGAAAGATGCGGCGCCGGTCTTCGGCGAGCGGTTGCCCGCCTTCACCTCTGCGATGTCGTGTAGCCTGACCACCGTTCCGCTGTCGTTGCGCACCGCCGCCTCGCCCATCGCCTCGACGTCTGTCGTGGAGAGCATGCCGCGCAGGATATACTCGTTGCCGTAGGCGTTCGTGATGCCGCCCGTGCGGTTCTGGTTCATGCCATCGACGGCGTTGATGACATCGTCGAGCAGTATGCCGTAGTGTCGCATACGGTCGGGGTTGAGCAGAATCTGGTATTCCATCGTCTCTCCGCCTGCCACCGCCACCTGCGCCACGCCTCCCGTAGCCATCAGTCTGGGGCGTATGTCCCATTGCGCCATGGTGTGGAGGTCGCGCAGCGAGGTGCTGTCTGCGGTGAGGCAGACAATCATCATCTCGCCGAGTATGGACGACTGCGGCCCGAGGGTGGGGTTGCCGGCGTCGCGCGGCAGTCTCTCGCGCACCTCGGCGAGTTTCTCCGACACGGTCTGCCGTGCGCGGTAGATCTCCGTGCCCCAGTCGAACTCCACCCACACTATCGAGAATCCCGTGGTTGACGACGAGCGGACACGCCTCACGCCCGCCGCGCCGTTGACGCTGGTCTCGATGGGGAAGGTGACGAGCTGCTCCACCTCTTCGGGTGCCATGCCCTTCGCCTCTGTCATGACGACGACGGTGGGGGCGGTGAGGTCGGGGAAGACATCGACGTCGATGTCGTGTGCCACATACGCGCCGCCGAACAGCAGCAGCAGGGCAACGGCAAGCACCGCAAGGCGGTTGTGCAGCGAATAGCGGATGATTCTGTCTAACATGATGGGTGTGTGTGTTTTGCGGTTTTATGTATGAAGGGGCGGGGCGTGTTCTTCGACCTGGTCGAAGAATACAGGTGGCGGACAGCGGCTCAGTGGGTGTGGCCCTCGGGCACTGCGGTGACGGCGGCGAGCTTCACATGCACCGCGCCGCGTGTCACCACCTCTTCGCCACCTTTCAGCCCGGACAGTATCTCTGTCCGCGTGCCGTCGGTGGCGCCGGGTGTCACCTCACGTTTCTCGAACACCGCCTCGGTCTTTGTCGCCGTTTTCCTTATATATATATAATGTATGCCCTGTTCTTCGGTCAGTGCGGTGTTCGGCACGGCGATGACGCCGTCTCTGACATCTGCAAGCAGGAAGACCTCGACGAACGCCCCGGCGATGAAACTTCCAATGTTGTCAAACTCGAACGTCACGGGTATGTAGAACGTGTTGTCTGTCCTGCTTCTGCCGTAAGAGACAAGTCTGCCGTTCAGTGTGGCGAGGCGGTATGTTGTGGTATCGCCGGCGCATCTGAAGTTTGCCGATGTCACGCCCCTCATCTTTCCCGCCAACCTTTCCGGCAGTTCCGCCCTTAGCTGCAGCCTTCTTGTCTGTGTCACGACAAGCAGCGGGTCGCCAACGCTGACATACGCCCACTGCCTTGCCATGCGGCTCTTGACATATCCTCCTGCCGGCGCCGTCACTGCGGTGCCGTTGGCGGTGTGTCGCGGTGCGAGGGCGTGGTATGCGAGGCGTGTCGTCTCGCAGCGTTCTCGCAGGCCCTCGTATTCTGTCGCAGAGATGACGTGCCGGTCGTAGAGCACCGCCGCCCGCTCGTATTCGCCCTTCGCCGTCTCGTAGGCAATGCGCGCTTTCTCCACGGGGTCGCCGTCCTGCAGGTGTCGTGCAGAGATGGTGGCTACGGTCTGTCCGGCACGCAGCTGTGCGCCTTCGTTAGCCGCGCCGTCGGTGTATGTGACGATGCCGTCGGCAGTCGCCACGATGGTGTGCTCGCCCTCTGCCGTAGCCTGCAGCTCGCCTCCCACGCGTATCACGTTGCGGAAGCCGCCGCGTCGTGCCGTCTCTGTCGCTATGCCTCCGTCGCGCACCTGCTGTGCTGTCATGACAATCTCGCCGTAGTGGTGGGTGTCGCCGTGCGCCTCGTGTGTGTCGCCGTGTCCGTCGTGCGCCTCATGTCCGTCGCTGTGTCCCGTGCATGCGGTGAGGGCGAAGACGAGCGCAGCCGCAGCAAGGAGTGTCTTTTTACGCATATCTGTGTGTGTATATAATATGGTGGTTTTTCTATTCGCCTGCAAAGTTACATAAATGTTCTTGCAACTCAGTGGCAAAGTTTATGACTAACTGTATAGGGTGTTTATTGACCAGCACGCGCTGTAAGCGCAG